>CAZJFS010000049.1:0-25778 GCA_964545075.1 uncultured bacterium | reverse complement strand
ATGCGCTTCGTTATCAGTTAGTGGCGGTCATGCTTTTTATTTCGTCCGTATCGGCTATGGCTACCATGGCGTCCACCGCGTCCGCGTCGAACAATATGTTTTTCTGCGAGATTAAGTAATCGAGCGCGTCTTTTTTCGTCACCGTTTTCTGGTAGCGCCTGCCGGAGGCCATGGCGTCGAAAACATCAGCGACCATTACCAGCCGCGCGAGGAACGGAATGTTCTCGGCCGGAAGCCCCGCCGGATAGCCCGAACCGTTAAGCCTTTCATGATGGTACCCGGCGATCTCGATTATGTCGTTGAAAACAGCCATGTTTTTAAGGATTTCCATCGTGAGAATAGGATGCCCCTTTATTATGTGCCGTTCGTAAACGGTGAGATTTTCGGATTTATTTAAAATTGTTCGCGGGACGGCCGTTTTTCCTATATCGTGCATGAACCCCGCGAGCCTTACTTTCATTATGTCCTTGGGGTTGAGCTTGAGATATTCCGCCATCTTTTGCGAATAAAAAGCCACGCGGCCCGAATGGCCCAGCGTTTCCTCGTGCTTGGCGTCTATTATGTGGGCGAAGGCGAAGGTCATCTTTTCCAGCAGATCGGTTTCGAGGAACATTTTATAATCAGGCAGTTCCTTCATTATCCTTGCTATTATGGTCGGTATCTGAGCTTCGAGCTCGATCTCGTTGAAAAAATTATCGTTATCCATGGTTTCCTTGAAAAGATCTATCATATCTTTTGAATATTCGCGGTCTATGTTTTGCGTGAAAAGATCATATATGTTCTTTTTTGGGAGCCTTGGTATGAGGCGGAGAGCGACGTCGAAATCATCCGCTACTTTTATTATCTGTGAGACGAGCGGAATATCGTTACCCGCAAGGCCGTCCGGAAACCCGCTGCCGTCGAATTTTTCATGATGATGTTTGACGAAATCGGCTATCTTGTGAACGTCGCCGGGCAGTTCCTTCATAATTATTTCGGCTGAACGGATGGTATGCAGCAATATCTTGTCTTTTTCGAATACCGAAAGCAGATCGGATGTCGATATGGTGAAATCATTGTAACCGTAAGCCCCTATATCGTGAAGGAGGCCCGTCCAGAAAATTTCGAGAAGATTCTGGCAATTTATCTTCTTCGCCATCATGTACGCTACGGACGCTACGCGCCAGCTGTGGTAATCGTCACGGTTTTCATCCAGGTCCAGGACGTTGGCCAGCTGAAGGAAACATTCGGTATATGACTTCGTGTCCGTGATATTCATAATCCACCCTTAATGATATTATTTTTTTTCCTCGTTTTTTTTATTTTTCGCCAGAAAATCGTTTATCTTTTCAACGAGCTTTACGCGGTCCTCTTCCGAAAGGCGTTTAATGGCGGTTAATATGGCGTTCGTCAATTCCTCGTCGCTTAATCCGTTCATTACCTTTTTCCTTTTACTCTCGTTCTGGAAAACTTACCCTTCGATTCATCCGAATCCAGTTTTCCGCCCAGCGCGAGTATCTGGTCGCGGTATCCTGAAGCCTCTTCGAAATTCAAGTTATAAGCCGCGTCGTACATCTTCTTTTCAAGCTCCGCTATCGCCGCCGATAATTTTTCAGGCGTCATTTCACCTATTATTCCGGCTGCTTCCGCCACTTCCTGAGGCACCATGCTTTCAAAAATGTTTTTAATGATGGTGCGCGGCGTTATGTTGTGCTTTTCGTTATATTCCACCTGGATCTTGCGCCGCCGGTTGGTTTCGTCTATCGTTTTTTTCATGCTGTCGGTGATCTTGTCGGCGTAAAAAATAACGGTCCCGTTGACGTTTCTGGCCGCCCTTCCGCATGTTTGAATGAGGGATCGATGGGAGCGCAGGAACCCTTCCCGGTCTGCGTCGAGTATCGCGACGAGCGATACCTCGGGGATGTCGAGGCCTTCGCGAAGCAGGTTTATGCCGATGAGCGCGTCGAATTTACCGAGGCGCAGGTTCCTGATTATTTCGGTGCGCTCGAGCGTGACTACTTCGGAATGCAGATATTGAGCCAGAATTCCAGCGTTTTGAAGGAACGTGGTGAGATCTTCCGCCATTCGCTTCGTGAGCGTCGTGACCAGAACGCGTTCTTTTTTTTCGGCTCGTTTTTTTATTTCGGATATCAGGTCGTCTATCTGGCCTGAAGTCGATCTTACGGTTATCTCCGGATCTAAAAGGCCCGTAGGACGTATGATCTGTTCCGCTATATATCTTCTGGATTTATCGATTTCATATACGGAAGGCGTCGCCGAAACGTATAAAACCCTGTTAACGCACTGTTCGAATTCCTTGAATTTTAAAGGCCTGTTGTCGTAAGCGCAGGGTATCCTGAAGCCGAATTCGACCAGATTTTTCTTGCGTGAAAAGTCGCCGTGTTCCATTCCCGATATCTGCGGAACGGTTATGTGCGATTCGTCGATTATAAGAAGATAGTCCTTCGGGAAATAATCTATGAGCGTTTCGGGAGGCGTGCCCGGGGCGCGCCCCGAAAGTATCCTCGAATAATTTTCAATTCCCTTGCAGTAGCCGATCTCCTTTATCATTTCCATGTCGTACATGGTGCGCTGCGAAAGCCGCTGCATCTCGACGAGCTTTTCCTCTTTTTTCAACTCAAAAAGCCGCTCGGTGAGTTCCTTGTCTATGTCGGCCAGCGCCCTCGTCCTTACGGCTTCCGGCGCGACGAAGTGAGTGGCCGGGAATATGGCAATGTCGTCTAACTCTGAAATTATCTCGCCGCTGACCTGGTTGACGACCGATATTTTTTCGGCTATGTCCCCGAAAAAACTTATCCTGATGACGTCTTCGCCGAAGGACTGGACGATCTCCAGGATGTCGCCGCGCATGCGGAACATCGACCGTGAAAGGTCCATCGTAGTCCGCGTGTATTGCATTTCGACGAGCCGTTTTAAAATAGAGTCTATGTCGTAATCATGGTCTTTTTGTATGAGCACTTTCATGCTTTCATAAATGTCGGGAGAGCCGAGGCCGTAGATGCATGAAACGGACGCGACTATGATTACGTCGCTTCTGGTCAGAAGCGCATGCGTCGCGGAATGGCGCAGTTTATCTATTTTTTCGTTTATGTCGGAATCCTTTTCTATATATGTGTCGGTATGCGGGATATAAGCTTCGGGCTGATAGTAGTCATAATAGCTCACGAAGTATTCGACCGCGTTATCAGGGAAAAAATCCTTGAATTCCGCGTATAGTTGAGCGGAAAGGGTCTTGTTGTGGGTTATTATGAGCGTCGGGACCTGGAGTTTCTCTATGACGTTGGCCATGGTGAAGGTTTTTCCGGAACCCGTCACGCCCATAAGCGTTATGTGTTTTCTATCCTCGTCGAATCCGGATAATATTTTCTCGATAGCCTGGGGCTGATCGCCCGTGGGCGAATATTTCGAATTCAACTTGAACGGCTTGTTTTTTTTATTATTGTCTATGCGAAGATACATTTGAAAATTATTCCTATCTGGAAGATATCGCTATTATGAATCTGTCGTTGAGATAATAGGCGTATGCCGAGTCGCGTTTCTGATTTTTGGACGTTTCGCGGGGGTCTTCGTTTGAAAGTTTCAGTTCCGGGAAAAATTTCGCCGCGTCCTGAAAATTTTTATATGCGAATATACTTATATTTGCCGTTTTTCCTTCGATGCCGATCGAAGTTATGGACATTGGCTCTCCGAACGCCGGCGAAGCTTTGAATTTTTTCAGCCTTGACGTATCGTAAAAATTGAATTCCCCGTATTTTTTCCATGCGAAGGCCGAATCGGCGGCTTGCCTGTAAAAAACGCCTTCGGAGCTGATCTTCGGTTTAATGTTTTCGTGATTTTCCGCGCCTTTCATTTTCGGGTCGGCTATCGCGTAACCTATTATTATTGAATCGGTCGAGACCTGATAGCCGACCATATCGATATAGGATGCCGCGGAAGGCTTGCTGACGATCTGAACGCCCCTCATTCCGCCGTAATCCGATTCGAAAGTAAAATAATCGGCTCCCGAATATTTAGCCGTAACTTCCGTTTTAAGTGAAACGGGCTTGCCGTATCGTTCCGAATAGGTAAAAACCATTATTTCGGAAGATCCGGAAGCGAGCTGGGCGGTTATGCTTAATTTAACCGTTTGGCCCGTATTTTTATTCGAGAGCGATATAATGGCGTCCTTGATGAATTTAACTATATCTATTTTAACGGAGGCCGTTATTGAATGCTCCAGGCTTTTTGCCGCGGTTTCGCCTTTTTTTGCTTCAGTCGCCGTATTCCGCGGTTCCGCCGCTTGAACCTCCGGTTTTTTCTCGCGCTGCTGTTTTTTTGTTTTCTTTTGAGCGTAAGCGCTGTCCGCGCACAAAATAAAAACGGGCGTTAAAATGATCAGAAAAAGCGCTGAAAAAAAGCGTTTATAAGAGCGTGAATTCATTTTTAGAGCGACCTCCGTATAGAGTTTATCCGTTTAATATTTATATATCGATCCGCCAATATACTCTCTCATTAAAGAATTTTTAGGTATGACGCTTTCGTCGTCCCACATTTCGACGGACCCTAAAAATTCGTTTATGCGCTGCGCGCGGATATAAGCGTCCTGTTTTTTAGGGTTGTCCTTATATTCTGTGACGAAGCCCGGGAAGTACTTATACATGTATTTCTTGTGGATTGGAAGCTCGTACGCGAGATAGCCGTTCAATATGTGTTCGACCGTCCCTATAAAAGGAATTATGTGCTTAAGTTCCGAGCGGCGGACATAGTGCCAGTGTTCCAGCGTGCGCTTCGGATCGTAGCTTCTGTGCCATGAATCGCGGACCATGCGGCGCAGGATGCGTACGTCCGTCCAGCGTACGAATTCGTTGTTATTGTCTTTTATCTGGCTTAATGTTTCGATATAGAGTTTGAATTTATAATCTTCGGGCACCGAAGACGTCATTTCGTGGTAAAGCCCGTGAAGGCTGTCCAGGAGTAAGATCTGATTGCTTTCGAGTTTCAGCGGTATCGTTTCGGTTTCACGAAGCCCGGTTTTAAAATTATAGATGGGCTGCTGTATGGTCTTTCCGGCCAGAAGTTCTTCGAGATGCTGATTTATGAGTTTAAGATCGAGCGCCTGAGGAGTTTCGAAATCGTAGTCGCCGAACTCGTCTTTAGGGTGCTTATCCAGGTTGAAGAAGTAATTATCCAGATTCATAGCCACGAGATTCAGGCCGTGTTTGCTGAGCCCCTCGCCGATCTTTATGGTAGACGTTGTCTTTCCGGATGAAGAAGGGCCGGCTATTATAACTATCCTGGTCTGGTTTTTTTTCAATATCTTGTCGCAGGCCATCGAGATGTCCTGCTGATAAGCCGCTTCGGTAGATTCGATAAGCTCTATGAAGCCCTTTTTGCTTCTGACTTTTTCGTTGAGCGCTTCTATGGAATATACCTTGTTATCGACCGACCATACGAGGTTCTGCCATATTTTCTTGTAGGGTATGTTCTCGGAAGTGACGTAGTTCGCGTTTCTTCCCTCGCGCATCGACTGGTGCTGGGCGCGGTATAATATGAATGATTTGGATGTCCTGGCATGTCCGTGCTCGATGAGTTCTTTTTCAATTATGTCCTGAACTTCTTCGACGGTCGGTATCTGCGGGGGCGGATAAAGTTTGGATACGGTATTTGTAACTTTCGTAGCTACGCTTTCGGCGAGTTTTCTATCTGAGCCGCCTACCGCCTGGGCCGCTCTGAAAATGGCGTTAACAATTTTTTCCTTATCAAACGTGGCTATGGTTCCGTTCCTTTTGATAACTTTTTCAATTGTTCCTGGCATATTTTTACCTCTCCCCGTTTTTATGATTTTTTTATTTTTAATGATCTTTATATTATAAGATAATAATAATCAAAATGCAATTTAATTTTATTATCGATTTATGACGATGCGCAAGGACTTTAAATATCGGGTTATTTGAGGAATGCGGTAAAACGCCTTAAAAACCTTAGGTTGAAATTAATTGAGTAATATGATAAATTAACTGTACAAATAATAAAACGACCCCTTTTAATGACGAAGGAAGGTATCATATAATGATAACGAGCTCTTTATACATTACGATAGGCGGAGATGCCGGAGATGGGATACTTTCAGCCGGTGAAATATTGTGTAAGATTTTTTTTGAGGCCGGATCCGGCCTTGCCACTTATAAGAATTTTCCTTCGAGGATACGCGGCGGCCACACCTCCTATTCGATAAGGGTAGCCGACAATTATTGCAACCACAAGGATTCTCAGGTGGATATACTTCTGGCGTTCGACGAAGAATCCTTCGTCGCGCATAATCACGAGCTTAAAAAAAGAAGCATCGTGATATATGATCCGGCCAAAATAAAAAATCCGGTAAAGATCGACGGCATGGATATAACATATTATGAAGCGCCCTTATCCGAACTCGCCGTAAAAAATTTCGCGAAATCCCTATATAAAAACACTATATTAATAGGGCTTATAGTCGCCATGCTCGATATCGATATGAAATACGTTGAAGAAGGTTTTTCAAAGGCCATAAAAGATAAAAAAGGCGAAGAAATCTATAATATTAATATCAACGCTTGTAAGTTCGGAATGAATTTTTATAAGAACGAACTTAAAGGCAGGCTTTTCAGAATGCCCAAGGCTAATCTTAAAGATACGGTTTTAATGACGGGGAATGAGTGCGTGACGCTTGGCGCTCTCGCCGCGGGCTGCAGGTTCGCCGCCGCTTATCCTATATCGCCCGCCACTGAAATATTCGAGTCGCTATGCTCGTATCTTCCAAAAAACGGCGGAACGGCGCTTCAGGCCGAAGACGAAATAGCCGCGCTCTGCGCGGCTATAGGGGCCGGATTCGCCGGCGCCAGGTCCATGACTTCGACTTCCGGGCCGGGGCTCTCTTTGATGGCTGAAGCTATAGGCTTATCGGGCTGCGCCGAAGTTCCCGTAGTGATAATAGACGTTCAAAGGCCTGGCCCTTCCACCGGCCTTCCGACGAAGACCGAACAGGCGGATTTTTATCATGCGCTGTTCTGCTCTCACGGTGAAATTCCAAGAATAGTGATTGTAGCCGGCGACGCCTCGCAGTGCTTCGATTTTACGGTGAAGGCCTTCAATCTCGCTGAAGTTTTTCAATGCCCCGTCATATTGATGAGCGAACAATCCATAGGCCAGAATAAGACGGTGATGCATAAATTAGATTTTTCGAATGTAGTAATAGATCGCGGAAAACTTCTGTCCGATAAAGAACTGGCGAAAGCGGAACATAAATTCGCGCGTTATAAATTCACCGGCGACGGCGTATCCCCGCGCGCCATACCTTCGCAGGTGGGCGGAGTTCATCTGGCGAACGGCAATGAACACCTTGAGTCCGGCAGGATAACCGAAGATCCCGATATGCGCGTAAAAATAATGGATAAGCGGCAGATGAAGCTTGCGGCCGCCGCGGCGTCGAAACATCTTCCGAAACCGCTGTATTTTGGCGATGACGCTTCTAAATTTGGAATAATAACCGTCGGACATAATACGAGCATGGCTCTGGAGGCTCTCGATATTTTAAAACTCGCGGGCGGCCCTAATTTCGCGATGATGCAGCTTACGGCCCTCATGCCTTTTCCATCGGATGAGGTCGCTAAATTCGCGGGAGCGCGCGAAAAAATATTCGTCATTGAAAACAATATGAGCGCTCAGATATCAAATATTATAAAAATGCACGTTCCGATACATAACAAGCTTCATTCGATACTTAAATATAACGGCGTGGCGTTCTCGCCGAAAGAAATAGCCGCTAAGCTTTCGGAGGTGAAATAGCCATGACGATGACGATAAAAGATCTTTCATACGGAAAACCTACATGGTGTCCGGGTTGCGGTGATTTTGCGGTGTTAAATGCCCTTCAGCGCGCGATAATAGAAATGAACCTTACGCGCGAAGAAGTCGCGTGCATAACCGGCATAGGATGCTCTTCAAAACTTTCAGAATATATCGACGTTTACGGCTTTCATACCATACACGGCCGGTCGCTTCCGATAGCCCAGGGCGTAAAGCTCGCCAATCCGAAACTTACGGTTATAGCGGCCGGCGGCGACGGCGATGGAACCGCTATAGGCTGCGGCCATTTCATTCATGCGGCCCGAAGAAATATAGACATAACCTATATTATGATGAATAATCAGGTTTATAGCCTTACCAAAGGCCAGACATCTCCTACGTCAGACCGCGGGTTCGTAACCAAAACGTCTCCTGACGGCGCGGAAGAAGCGCCTATAAATGTCATGTATATGGCGCTTATGGCCGGGGCCACCTTCGTCGCGACGGGTTTTTCGTCTGATGTCATGGGCCTTTCGCAGATCATCGCGGCGGGCATAAAACACAAGGGCTTTTCATTTATAAACGTGATATCGCCGTGCGTGACGTTTAATAAGCTCAACACTTACGAACAATACAAAAATCAGGTATATAAAGTCGAGGAGCTGCCGGATTATAATCCTTTGTCGTACGAAAAAGCCATAAATATAGCTCTCGAATATTTTGTCAGAAAACCGCTCGGCATAATATATAAAATGGAGACTTCCACTTTCAGGGAGGTTTTCATATCCGAGCACCCGGTTCCGCCCGCACGGCAGGATATATCAGATTTTGAAAATATAGCCGGCATGATGAAGCAATACTCGAAAAATTAAATTGGAATTAATTTAAAGAGGCGGGAAAAGTGAACTCATCGACGGTCATAGGACTTATAAACAACGTTGCGCTGCTTTTATCGCTCGGCATTTTATACGATATAATAGAGGAAAAGCGCAAAACTTCGTTCAGCCTTATATTGACCGGATTCGTTCTCGGCTTTATCTGCGTATGCGTCATGCTCAATCCATGGGTTTTTATGCCGGGACTTGTTTTCGACACGCGCTCGGTGCTATTGAGCGTTTCGGGGCTCTTTTTCGGGCCGGTGCCGGCGGGTATCGCCGCGCTTATGGCCGGATCATACCGCCTGTTTCTGGGCGGGCCCGGCACAATGGCTGGCGTGGCTACGATTTTTTCCACGACGGCTATAGGAATAAGCTGGCGGAGATTTTACGGTCACCGCCTCGACAATATTTCAATGACCGAACTCTACTCCATGGGAATAATCGTTCACGTCGTCATGCTGCTCTGCCAGCTTCTGACGCCGTGGCCTCAGGCGCTTGAAGCGCTTTCAAAGATAATTCTTCCGGTGATCATCATATATCCTGTTGGAACCGCGCTTTTAGGCAAACTAATGGCCGGTCGCAATGAAAAAATAAGGACAAAGGAAGAACTCGCCAAGAATCGCGCGATGCTTCTGGAAGTATTAAATTCAATACCGCAGTCGGTGTTCTGGAAGGATAAAAACGGCTTATATCAGGGTTGCAACAGTTCATTCGCGAAGGATATCGGGATCATGGATCCTGAAAAGATAATAAGAAAAACCGATTATGATATGCCATGGCTGACAGGCGATATAGAATCCTATATTTCAGACGACCGTGAAGTTATAAGCAGCGGGCTGCCCAAACGGCATATCATAGAACAATTGACGAAATCGGATGGAGCCCGCATATGGATCGATACCAGCAAAGTGCCTTTATTTGGACAAAATGGAGAATCTTTCGGAGTGCTGGGCCTGTATGAGGATATAACGGATCGGAAGCGCACGGAAGCGGAGTTATTAGCGGCCAAAGAAGCGTCTGAAAAGGCGAATCAGGCTAAAAGCATGTTTCTGGCCAATATGAGCCATGAGATAAGAACGCCCATGAACGGCATCATCGGTTTTACGAAAATACTCGAATCCACCAAGCTTACGGACCACCAGATGGAATATGTAAATATCCTGAAAATATCGGCGTTTCACCTGCTTGAAATAATAAACGATATACTCGATATTTCAAAAATCGAATCCGGCAAATTCAAACTTGTTTATGAAGAATTCAATATGCGCGAACTTTTAAGCCAGATATCTGAATTGTTCAGGCCGGCCATAGAAAAAAAACATCTTTCATTTCAAGTAAATATATCTCCGAAAATAAATTATTTTGCTTTTGGAGATCCTACCAGGCTCAACCAGATGCTTTCAAATCTGATAAATAACTCAATTAAATTCACGGAAAATGGCAACATTTTAGTTATCGCCGAAGAGCTGGAAAGAAACGGCGATCAGGTTAAAATTAAATTAAGCGTGGCCGATACCGGTATTGGCATTTCCGAAGATAAGGTTTCTAAAATATTTGAAAGCTTTTTTCAGGTCGACGGTTCATATACTAAAAAATATCAGGGAACGGGCCTTGGCCTTACCATCGTTAAAAATCTCGTCGAGTTAATGGGCGGAAGCGTTAACGTGGCGAGCGAGCTTGGAAAATGGACCCGGATCGATCTGATATTGCCGTTTAAAATAAATAAGGAAAAAATTATTGAAGATAAGGCGCCCGACGCCATAAATAAAGAATCCCGTAAAATAGGAGAATCATTAAAGGCGCTTATAGTCGAAGATGAAGATATAAGCGGAAAGCTCGCGTTATTTATCGTGAAAAAAAACGGATTTGAAGCGCATATCGCGAATAACGGTAAAAAAGCGATTGAAATGATGGAAAAACAGAGATACGATATAATATTAATGGACATTCAGTTGCCGGAAATGAACGGCATGACGGCTATAAAACTTATAAGGGAACGATCGTTAGCCGAGGCTAATTTTAAGACTAAGATAATAGCGCTTACCGCTTACGCCCTGGAAGGCGACCGGGAAAAATTCATTGCCGCCGGCGCCGATGATTATGTTTCAAAACCGCTTGGTGAAAAAGAGCTTTTATCGGCCATATCAAAAATATTGAATATTTAAAATTTTTACGCTTACCGGCTCTTAACTTCGGAGTTGACGAAATTTGAATCCATATGGCTCGTTATGAGGATTGTTTCTGAAAGCGCGGGCAAAAAACGGAAAAAATACGTGAAAGGAAAATAGGTAAAAAATGAAAAACTGGGACGAATACTTTATGAACATAGCAAGAATGGTCGCCGAATCGAACACTTCGTGCATAAGAAGGCAGTTCGGAGCGGTGCTGGTCAGATCGGATAAGTCTATAATATCTACCGGATATAACGGCGCGCCGGCCGGCGTTAAAAGTTGCGGCGACCGGGGTTTTTGTTATCGCGACAAGAATGGCATCGCTTCCGGCACCCGCCATGAAGCATGCTACGCGGTTCACGCTGAGCAAAATGCGGTCCTTTTCGCGGCTAAACACGGAAGTTCCACTAAGGACGCGACCTGTTACGTTACGGCGAAACCATGTTCGGTGTGCCTGCGCATACTCGTTCAGGCCGGCGTGCGTGAAATAATTTATGATATCGACTATCCGGAAGCCTGGGAAGGCTATCAGGATATAGCCGCAAGCGTCAAAATGAGAAAAATGGAGCCGTCTAAAAAATAAAATGAGATATATATCAGCCAGGACTTATATATTTGCGTGCGTGATCATATTAGCTGTTTTGAATGTTCTATGTGTTGAAGCGGCGTTTGGTCAAAACATAAAAAAAGCGGAGATAAAGTCCGCGGGTTCGGTTGAAACCGCCGTTAATAAAAGTGCTGCGCGAGAAACCGGCCAGGCGGGGTTAAAAAAGGAAGCGGGAAAAAAGAAAAAATTATCTTTAAAAACGACCATTTATATTTTCGATACGATCGTGTCGGGCCTTATGCATTTACTAATAGGGGCAGGCTTTTTCATGATAGTTCTGATGATACTTAAATGGTTTTTTCTAGAGCGAAGAGTTGAAAAATAAGGAGGCGCCATGTTATGAAATTCGGGATGAAAAAGATTGCGGCGTTTATATTTATTATAATAATATCATTGTCGTGGCGATTTGCCGGTTCATGCGGCGCCCAGGACGATCTTGTCCGCATGCAGCAGGAAATGGAAAAAAATGACGCGGAGACCGCTAAAAAAATAAATGAAACGCTTAAGGAACATGGCTATGAGACTACGACCGGGCAGGTCGACGTCAACAGCGTCATGCAAAATTTTCAGGAAACCGTGAAGAAGGGCCCTAAAAAAGGGAAGAGCGAAGGCATGTCCTTTCCGACGAGCGAGTGGTACTGGTTTTTCGTTATATTCCTGAGTATAGTGGGCATGGGATTTTTCAGCATAGGGAAAAAAACGGGAGATTTTTATTTTATACTATCGGGCCTGATAATGATGGTGTATCCTTATTTTGTGACCACGACATGGATATTTATAACGATAGGGATAGCCCTCACTATTATTCCTATATTTATGACGTACAAACAGCAATAAAAAAATCAAAGATCGATTAAAAGGAGTGACGGAAATGGACATGTTAAAAAAATTATCCGCGGCGGTTATTGTAGCCGCATTATCGATGAACTTTGCGATCAGTGAAAATGCCGGCGCGGCTTCGAAGAAGGATAAGGACGGTACGGCTAAAGCTGAAAAGGCGGTCGATAAGAAAAGCTCCAAGAACTCCGCTATGATCAGCGAGATCGAAACCGCCATGAAAGATCGCACTCTCGATGATAAGGCAAAAGAAGATAAACTCGAAAAGATAAAAAAGGAGATTGAAGCGCTCGAGAGGCAGATAAATAAAAAAAGGGAAGAGATAGCTAAGATCGAGGAAGAGATAAGGCCCATCGAAGAGGAGAAGGAAGAGCTTTATAAACTCATGTCGGAGCTGGACAGCTATGCTACCGCTATAGGCGCCGGGTCCGAAAACAAGGAAGAGCCCAAAAAGAAGAAAAAGAAGGACTAGGACGCGATTACGATTGTTTTTTTTTATTAAATGTGATAGAATTTGTAAAAATCTAATTTAAGGAGTGGTTTTAAAATGAAATCGTTAAGGAACTTTATTGTGGTAGTTATGATAATGGTTTTCACGGCAGGAACGGCATTCGCTCAGGCTACGCCCGCGACGCCTGCTACGCCCGCCGCCGGCGCAGGCGCGGGTAATGAACAGAAAATGAGCGTCGAGGAAAGAAAAGCGAAGCACAATGAAAACCAGGCTAAAAGAGAAGACAGATTCCAAAAGAGAGTGGAAAAAGCCAACCAGATGATAGCAAAACTTGAAGCGGCTATTGCTTCCGGTAAAATAACCGATAAAATGAAAGCCAACATGCTTGAAAAAATAAAGAAACAGATTGAAGCTATGGATTATCTCATGAACGAAATGAAAGAAAACCAGAAAATGATAGAAGAACATTTAAAAACTATGGATGCTATGAAAGTTAAAGGAAACGATCTTTTAACAAAACTTAATTCTTATGTTCCTCCCGCCGTGGCTCCCGCTGCGACGACCGCGCCCGCAACGCCCGCTACGCCGGCAACTCCAGCTACACCCGCGGTTCCCGAAAAGAAATAATATCAGGCCTGTAAAACTCTGTGATAAATAAGAAGCGGACGATCTCTCGTCCGCTTCTTTTATTATATAATTTATGTATATTTTTGCTCAAAAACCCTGTCAAGAGAATTTTTTAAAAATTTTTCAGAGCCCCATTCACGCGCTGTGGATAATGTGGATAACTTTGTGAATAACTATAAACAGGGACTTTTGACCATGTTAAAATTGTTAGTAAATTTGTTTAAAAAATTTTGTAAAAACTCTTGACAGCATTGTGGTTTAAAGATGTCCTGATAAGCTCAAGCCTTTAAATTTTAGCCGGTGGAGTGTCCGGCGGATTTTTTGGCGGAGGCGCGTCCGTTTGGGGTTTGGGAGCCGGCGGAGGCGGAGGCGGCGGAAACAGGCTTTCATAGTTGGTTCCGTCGATATTCAAGCCTTGAGAATCCTTGTTCAGCGAGAGTATTTTTTTCATGCAGGCTTCATATATCAAGCCTTTTTTAGCGGCTTTTTCTTCATCGCTTGTTTTAAGCTCGTCATAAAAATAGATTTTGGTTTTACATACCTTGAGCGTCGGGCATTTTCCCATCATATTCAAAAGCTGAGAATCCTGGCTTGATTCGAAATTATCTCCGGCGTTGAGGCTTTTTAAGAAGAGCGCGTCTAAAAGCTCGGAACTCCGGCGTATCTCGGGCACGGCTATAACGTTTATAGGCGAAGCTTCAAGCGGATTGTTTATAAGCTTCATTTTTCCGAAAACCTTTGAATAGTCTATTAAAACATGTGAATCAGGGAAGCATCCAAATCTGGCGACGTATTTTTTGCCGTCCTCTTCCGATATGGAATTGAAATATTTGGCTATTGAAGCGTCTTTCGAGCCTTTCAATTCGTTTCTTACGAAATTTTCCAGATAATCGTTATTGGCGATGATGTATTCCTGGGTTATTTCGGGTATGTTTTCGAGTTTTGAATGCAGAAAGTGATATGTCGAAATGGCGTGAAATTTGACGACGCCTGTTCTCTGATAATGGCTTTTAAAAAGCGGATATGAGAATAGCTCAACCTGCCTGTCGAAGTCTATTTCCGAAGCGGAAATTTCGACTTTTTCATCCTTGGGCGTGAGGCAGAGTACGGTGGCTCCGTCGTTCTTCGCGCGGGATGGGGCGTCCGGAATCTGCGACATGAAATATTCCAGCAATTCGACGCCTTTTTTGACGCTTTTATCCGAAAATGTTATTTTAATGGGTGAAAGAAGTTTTTCCTCGCCTTTTTTATAGAACGCGAATCTGAATACTGAATAACCGGCGGACTGAAGCTTTACGCCCTGATCGGGGATGACCCTGAAGCAGGCCGAGCAATAACGGTCTTCGCAGGCGAAGGATGGATTGCGGCACCCTATGATCGATACGCCGCCGCCGTTTTTTTCGAGCGTATGGCAGTGTTCCAGCATGAAACCGCGGTCTTCGCGCAATATCTTTGAAACCGCTTCAAGTATCAGTTCGAAAATCACTTTGTAATATGAACAGTTGAAAACGTATATTGTATTGGTGTTAGAGCTGTAACAGAAAAGAGGCGTGTTGTCGAATATTCCATTTATAGCATACATGTTCACCTTGAACGGGACGATGCTTCCCTGCTGAGCTATGCCTATAGACTGAACCTGTTCCGAATATTCGCGTGGATTGTAAAAATTGTCCGTGAAGAATTCCGAAAGGTGTTTTGAATCGGTCATAAGCCTCACTCGCACGCCGTGTAAAATGGCGTCGCAGAGGAACATTTTCTGGTTTTCCTCGATATGCTTTATGTGAACGAACATCTTTTCAAGCATTGTTTCATCGATGTCGATCTTGTTTGAATCGGAGTCGGTGAAATTTTTCCTTATGGCGGTCACTATGTTTGAAATGCCTATCTTCGTACCTTCATATTCGAAGTCGTTCATGCTGGCATGCGGGGATGCCGGCGAAAAATAAAATAGATCCATAAAAGATAACCCCTTGTTTAAATAAATAGAATAATTCAACTAAACATATCGGCAGTTTTTTACTAAAAATCACTGTTTTTAATTTATGCCGTGGTATATTTTGAATTCTCCCGGTTTTCCGCCATAGAATATAACGGCGTCCGGAGTTTTCGAACCTTTCGCCCTTCTGATGAAATTTTTGGTTCCTGGCAGTTTTCCTGGCCTGACCTCGTATGAATGGTCGCCGGCTATAGCGTCGGCCGCGGGAAGACAGAACGGGTTAATCCTGTCTTTTTCAAATATTTCAAGCAGCGCGTCCGATACATTCTTGCTTTTGAATATGACTCCGGCCTCGCGCGAATATAAAAGCCCGCTTTTTGAGATGTTGGCGCTTCCAACGAAAATCCACTCGCCGTCTATTACGGCGGCCTTTGAGTGCATCATTCCGCGGTTGTAAACCTTTCCAAGCGGTGAAAGATTGAAAAGCCTTATGTCCATTCCAAGTTTAGCGAGCCGTACTATGCTGTCCCTGGCCGGCTGATAAAGCGGATTTTCATCGAAATATGAGCGGTGCTCGATGATGAGTTTTACTGAAACGCCCCGTGCCATGGCGCGTTCGAGAGCCGATGCCACGCCTCCGAAATCAGATATATAATCCATTTCCATGAAGATATTTTCTTTCGCGCGGTCGATGAGATATCCGAGCGTGGGCTGGATGTTGTGAATAAAAGGATTGTTCAGCTCCGCCGGGGCCGCCTCTATAAGCAAAAAATCGCATGGCAGAGGTTTTTGAAATGGATTCGCGGCGGGCTTTACGCTATCGGCCGCATCATATGTTTTAGCGTTCGGGGATTTTGCGCCGGCGAATGTATTTCCTGGCGCCGCCATGCTCCAGTCAGATTCAAATATTATCTTCATGTTGTGAGCGAAATTTTTGTCATCGATGATTACGGACGTTTCGCGGTTCTCGAAAAATCCCGCGAAACTGTAGTTAGTGCCGCCGCACGAAGTATATCGTTCGTCGGCGATGACGGTTTTGCAGTGGACCGAGCCATACAGCCATCTGTTTTTTCTCAGATCAATATAGCGTACCTCGATGCCGGGAAATTCGGAAACGAGTTCGACGGCGAGCGTTTTATCGGCCGGCGCGATGTCGGCGAGGAGCATTTTTATTTTGACTCCCCTGCGCGCCGCGTTCTTAAGCGCCGCGATAAATTTTTCGGAAACGCCTTTTTGAATATAATAAGACTCGAATAATAGTTCATGGCGGGCGTTATCGACGAGCGCTGAAAAGCCGCTCTCGGCATCGACTGATTTCGGGCAGTTCATTTCGGCCGGCGCCGATTCGACTATGGTTACAGTGCCGTCCGCGACTGGTTTAAGCGAATCGAGCGCCCGTGAATGGAATTCAAAGGCATATAAAAGATGCGTCTGCGACAGGATAATAACAAAAATAAAAAAAAACGAGGCGAATAAAAAAGTTTTACGATATTTTCCGGCCGGTTTCAAAGAGATCATAATAATGCCTCCGTATATAATTTAGTAATATTTAGCACATCATTATAATGATAATTGCCGGATATGTCAAATTCAGGCGTTCAGCAGATCTTTTTCGCCGTTTCTATATCGTCCCCGTTTTCGTTGATTTTCATGAAAATAAGCATCGCCGTGCCCGGGATCGAAAGAATGACGGTCAGAATGAAAAAATTTCCGAATCCGATCATATTCACCATTTTTCCGGCGGGAGCGACTAAGATGTCGCGGCTCACGGCCATAAGGCTTGTCAGAAGCGCGTATTGAGTGGCGGAAAATTTTTTTGAGCAAAGGCTCATTATATACGCTACAAACGCGGCCGTTCCGAGCCCCGCGCATAAATTTTCAATTACCATGGTCGCGGCCATAAGGTAATAATTTTTTCCGGCGATATAGAGCGCGTAATACATGAAATTGCTCGCCCCCTGAAGTATGCCGAACGCTAAAAGAGAACGCTTTATCCCGGCCGTACTTAAGAACGCGCCTCCGGCGACGACACCCGCCATTGTAGCGAACATTCCGATGCCGCCTGAAAGCGCACCTATTTCGGTCTGTGAAAATCCCGTAAGCATAAGAAATGAAGTGGACATATTCGAAACAAGCGAATCGCCATATTTATATAATGCTATAAAAACAAGCGTCATGGCCGTTTCGCGAAAACCGAGCCTGCCGGAAAATTCAGCGAACGGCATTATGACCGCCTCCTTAAAATCGGCCGGCGCGGCGGTGGCATGCTCTTCCCTGAAATACCGAAGCGTTATAAGCGATAAAATGAAGATAACCGCCGCTATGGCCAGATAAGACTTCCGCCATCCTATATTATCAGCCATTACAAACGCGGCGGCGCTGGTCGCGATCAAAGCCGCGCGGTAGCCTAGAACGGAAAGCGCGACTCCGGCGCCAAGTTCATGTTTTTCGAGCACTTCTATTTTATAGGCGTCAAAAGCTATATCCTGGGTTGCGCTGAAAAAAGCTATGAGAAGGGTTACGGCCGCGAAGGCTTTAATCGACGCCGCCGGGCTCAGAAAAAACATCGAGGCGATAAGGGCCGCGAGGATTATCTGCATCGTAAATACCCATCCGAGGCGCCTTCCCGAGACTGGTATGCTGAAGCGGTCTATGAGCGGAGACCACAGGAATTTCAATGAATATGGAAGTCCCGCGAGGCTTATGAACCCTATTGAGGCGAGATCCATCTTTTCGAGCGTCATCCACGCCTGCGCGGTTTTATTAGTAAGGTAAAAAGGAAGCCCCGAGGAAAATCCCAATATTAATAGCGCCATCAATTTCCGGCTTTTAAAGACGCCGGCGTAGCGGCTGATCGTGTTACTCAATTATTTATCCTCTTCTACGATATATTTTATGTGTATTTATATTTTATAAATATTCTACCAGATTTTTAATAAAAAAACGGAATATTTATTAAAATATTTTAAAACCTGAAATCACGCGTGCCTTCAGCTATTTTAATAAGATTGTCCGCCGCGATTCCGCGGATTTTTTCATTGGCGACGCGTGAAAGTTCGTTTGCGATCACCGCTTCGCCCTTAGCTTTAGTGTCCGCCGACGCGTAATCTTCGAGATATTCCTTGAGCGTCATCAGAGCGTTCGGCTGGCAGCAGTTTACGATCTGGCCTGATTTTACGAGGCTCATAAAGCGGTCGCCGGTGCGGCCTTCACGATAACATGCGGTGCAGAAACTTGGAATATAACCAAGGCTTAAGAGCCAATTAACAATTTCATCGAGAGTGCGAGTGTCGTTTAATTCAAACTGCGCCGAATTATCCTCTTTTTGTTCTTTTTTGAAATATCCGCCGACGCTTGTGCTCGAGCCGCCGCTGATTTGAGATATGCCGAGTTTCAGGACCCGTTCACGTGATTTTTGCGACTCGCGGGTGGAAATGATCATTCCGGTATACGGCACGGCGATGCGAAGCACGGTTACTATTTTGGCGAACATATCGTCTGAAATGGCGTTCGTGAATTTATCCGGATCGATATCGTCGGCGGGGCAGATTCTGGGAACGCTGATAGTGTGCGGGCCGACTCCGAATGTCGCCTCGAGATGCTCGGCGTGCATAAGCAAGCCTATGAAATCGTAGCGGTACATATTCAGGCCGAATAAAACGCCTGCTCCGACATCGTCGATCCCGCCTTCCATAGCGCGATCCATAGCTTCGGTGTGATACGCATAGTCATGCTTCGGCCCCGTCGGATGAAGCCGCTCGTAATTTTTTTTGTGATACGTTTCCTGAAAAAGGATATACGTGCCGATGCCCGCGTTTCTTAATTTTTGGTAGTTTTCAACGGTCGTCGCGGCGATATTGACGTTAACGCGGCGAATAACGCCATTTTTATGTTTTATGCCGTAAATGGTTTTGATGCTTTCCAATATATATTCGATAGGATTATTGACAGGGTCTTCGCCGGCCTCGAGTGCGAGGCGCTTATGGCCGAAATCCTGCAAAGCGATAACCTCGCGGGCGATGTCTTCCTGCGAAAGCTTTTTGCGCGAGATGCTTTTGTTGCCGCGATGATATGGGCAGTAAACGCAGCCGTTTATGCAATAATTAGATAAATATAAAGGCGCGAACATTACGATGCGGTTGCCATAAAATTTTTGTTTTATTTCCATGGCGAGCGCCATCATTTTTTCATTTTCTTCCTTTAGATCGCACTCTAAAAGAACCGCCGCTTCGCGGTGGGTCAGGCCCTTAAAATTTCCGGCGCGGTTCAAAATGTCATTGATTAATTCGCGGTTGTTTTTATTATTTCCGGCATACTCAATAGTATCAAGTATTTCCTGATCATCAATAAACTCGGTTGCATTTTTTGATTTGGCGTTATACATATCAAGTCTCCTTTTTTATTTCATTTTCAAATCAAAGTTTATAATAATTATTTTTCTTCGGACGGTATTTTTGAATATACGGTTTTAGTATTGACGTGCGGGATCATTCCAAGTTTGCCTGAAAGCGCGCTGACGATATCGCAGGGCGCGTCAATTACGATACTGATTACCGAAACATTGCGTTTATGATAGGGAATACCCATTCTGCCAACGATATATTCTCTGTATTCGTGTAAAATATCATTAATTTTCTGAACCGAATCAGAATCTTCGACAATAATTCCAACCAGCGCAATTCTTGTTTCCATAAAATCCTCTCCCGATGAAAAAATCCCTGTACCATTTAAGGCGCAGGGATAGAAAGTAATTACTTAACGCGGAGCATAATAACTTATAAGCTCCAGCGTTATTACATCTATTCTCTCGCCTTCTTGCCCGGGACGAACCCTCGCAATCAGTACGATAACTTTTTATGATCTTTTAAATGCCCGCCCCAAAAGAGAATGAAACCAACTCAATTTCGGGAATTTTATATATACTTGACTTATTATATCATGATTTCAAATAAAAATCAAATGCTTATTTAGCGGCTTAATAATATTCGCGGGCGTAATCTTAAATAATTGACAACCGCCCGGTAAATTTATATACTTAATGATGAAGTTTCCGCCGGCGCGGCAAAAATTTAGGGAATTGCCATTGCAAGGTCAGGAGTTTTGGCAAATGATAAAATTATTGTACGACATAGCGTTAGGCACGATAAAAATATTTTTCGACACCGTGCTGGATATAGCGAAGCTTACATTTGACGAAATGCTTAAGAAGAAGGCGCTGCTTTCGGTAATTTTTTTGCTGGCGGCGTTTTTATTCGCGCGTGTTTTTTTATCCGCCGGAAAAATCGTGAAAAATGAAAAAGCTACGTATGCGCGGCCGACGTCCGGAATTGATAGTGGAAGCCAGGATCTTTTCAAGCGGCTGAGGGCCGGAAAAGATATTGACGAATGCCTTGGAAGCGGCGGTATCTCCGGGACCGATGTAAGCCTTGGGTCCGGTATCCGGTGTCCGAACAATATTCATTCTATGATATATACTTCGATGCGCCACGCTTTTATAATATTAACGAAGCCGGGTTATGATCCCCTCGCTTTTCTCGGGACGCCCTCGCCTATCGACGAGGATGCCAAAGCTGCGCGAAGCGAAAAATTCCGGGTGCTTTCGATATACGAGATCAAAAATGCCGACGGTTCTGAAATTAAGGTCGGGGGCCTTGATGCCGTGATCGAATGCTATGTTTATAAGCGCGAAATTTTAATCATGCATGGCGGAATTTCCGGTTCGGCCGATCCGGAAAAGCTGTTTGAAACTTTTTATAATAAACTTGGGAAACCATTATTGCAGATAGAAGGCGATCGTTGCCAGGGCGTGTGGCGCGACGGGAACGAATATCTGCTGTTCGCTCGGAGCGATTTCTGGCACGTCAGAATTGAAAAATTGAATGAATTATGCAAAATGATGCTTGCCATGGCCGGAGAGGGTCCGCAGGACAAAGATAAAAGAAAGTGAAGATCGCGCCGTATTCAAAAGGCCCCAGTCCATATTACGCGAACTGAAAATGTGCCGATTGTTATAGCTCTTTGTGAAGCGCTGGTCAATGTTCTTATTCATCGCGACTACTTCGACAACACTCAGGCACGAATGAGGATTTTCAACGATAGAATTGAAACCTATAATGCCGGAGCAGCCCCTAAAACGGTTGAAGAAATTATCGATAATGAGGCCACGGCTCCGAGAAATCCGCTCATAGCGAAATTATTCAGAATGGTAGGTTTTGCGGAGACTGCCGGAAGCGGAATGCCTAAAATATTTAACGCCTGGAAACAACTGAACTATAAGCCGCCGGTCATCGATAATAGCATTGCCAACTATAGTTTCAAGATGACATTTCCGTTAGTGAAAAAGGCAAGCAGGGTTAAGTCGGCACCAAGTCAGCACTAAGTTCGGAATCGCTTAAAATTCTGAAATATTGTAATACACCCAGGTCTATTCTTGAAATTATGGCTTTATTTGAGCTTAAAGACAGGACTAAGTTCAGGAACAAATTCATCGCCCCTTTAATAAGCGGCGGATTACTTGAACTGACTATTCCCGATAGGCCTAATAGTTCAAAACAAAAATACATGACGACAGATAAGCGTTAATTAGCATAAAACTATGAATAAAAAAGAAAAATATAACGAACTGCTTTCAAATATTCTTCCTCTGGCTAAACAGATAGCCGCACTTCAAAAAAAAGCGGCTAAACTTGGTTTGTTTATGGATGAACGTGAGCTTGTAAAATGCTCTGGGTGCGACCTTTCGGAAGATGTATCGTTTGATGGACGCCTTATTTCTTATCATCGTGACTCAGAAGATAGGAGCGACAGTGGGTTAAGGTTTATAAAGACCGGAAAAAATATTTATAAATGCCCGATTTGCGGAACTAAAAATAAAATCAAAAATCTATAGATAGCCCGGCCCGAATAAAGGCCGGGTATTTTATTTTTAAAGTCAGATACCAGCTCATACAAGCCTAAAAGTTTTTAAGGGGAATTTAAGAGGAGTTTAAGGGGAACGCAAGGGGAATTGAAGCCCCAAAAAATAAATGTTTACTTAGTGTTTGCCGTGGTATGTTATTTAACATCTTTGATGTTATCGTGCAATTTTGACGTTAAAGAGAAAGTTCTAATTATAAGGAAAAAGGGCCATCCTCAAAACACGGAAGGAAGGCCCTTTTTTAATTCTCACGGCGAAGTGGTCTTATATTTTTGATTGTCGTCAATAGTCAAGGGCTTTATGACTTATTCCCTAACTTATCCCCTAACTTGTTCCTTAACTTGTTCCCTTATATCCGCTTAGCCTTTATATCCTCACGCCAGCTTCCTGTTCACGAAATCGAACTTAATCACATTATCGGTCTTCGGCTGTTCATTTTCGGTTTCAAGCTTACTGTTCAATTTTTTGGCCGTTTTCTTCTGCGTTGCCGGTTGAATTTTTTCAGTTTCAGGTATCCGGTCTGAGTTATTCGGCTCGGTTTGAGCAGCAACGGTTGTATTATGCTGGCCGGAGCTGTTTCCATAAATACTGTCGATTTTTTGGAATGCGTCGTTGAAATTCTCCGGCGCATAGTGTGAATATCGTTCGGTCATCTTCAGCGATTTACGTCCCAAGAGCTGCTGGACGACGTCGAGGGGAACGTTCTTTCTGGCAAGCTCACTGGCGAACTGATGCCGAAGGTCGTGGACTCTAAAAGTTTTTGTTATGTCGGTGATGAACGTATGTATCTGCCCGGCGGTAATCTCGTTGATTTTTATCTTAGCCAGTTCGCTGTTCTTAAGGTGAGCATTGAACCGGCTGCGCTCCCTATTTGCATTTTTTTTTTAATTCTGAAGACCGACTTACAACTGGGGTAAGGGTAAAATATGCTCATATAATCACACTCCTAATGGATTTATACGAGCGAACTTCAATTCGTCTACTTTTTTAGGTTGACTTAAAAATTACCCTGGTCACTTTTGGACCCTCATGGAGTTACCCTGACGATTTTTCGGTAGTTTTCATCGATTTTGTCAGTAACCGTAGAGTAACCGGCACCCCGTAAACCCCAGTAAAATCGTGTATAAAAAAGTAATAAAAAGTATACTTTAGTAATCGAACTTTACCTCTGAAATTTCTTGACAACAAGCGTCAGATATGTTATTATCAGCATATACGCGGGAATAACTCAGTGGTAGAGTAGCGGCTTCTTAAGGGGTCCTAGCAGTATAAAACCATTGACAATAACAATTTTGGGTCACGAACAAGTGTTTAAGCGCTCATGAAGTAAACGATATACGTTATGCGCCAGCGATACCATTATACACAAAAAACAGAAAAAGTAAACGTAAAAAAATAAAAACCCGGTCCCTAGTGGAGCGGGTTTTCGATTTTATGGGAAGTGATGAAGTTGGTTTCCGTCATCTTATTTTGTCAGACGATTTCTACTAACGTCTTATAAAGTATGCCGGGTAACGTTATAATAGTCATCGTATCCAGGTAACGATATTCGAACAGCGTCTTCTAAAATATTCATGTGTCGGTTTAGTATATAAGTCTGCCGAAGTTTTCCAGGTATATTTTCTCTCACTCAATTTTTATACCTCATTTAGTGATCGGGTCCAATCGGGTTGTATTGAATGGTGACGAATAATCAGGTGTTAATATGTATTGTGCCCCCTTATACATGACCTTCAAAGTAAATTATCGGCTGACTTTTCAAAAGAGGCGTGGCGAACACAAAGTTTGTTTTAACCGGCTTCTGTTTAAAATATTTTTTAAAAATTATCAAAATATTTTAAACATCATATCATATAAACAGTTTAATTTATTAGTGTTTTTGAAATAAATTTTACCATTTTTTATGGTATTTTTCCATTTAAAATAGTTCTTGACATTTTTTTATTGTAATGCTATAATAAGATTGAAGGATGGGTAAAACATCGATAGAAGTTACAAAAGGAGTCGGAATATGAGATTTTTCAAAGTGATGCTCACGCTTAAAAATCCGTCAAAAAAAGGTGAAAGCCTTGATTTCAGGACTAAAGAAAGTGATATTACCCATGCTCAGGAGCGTTTCAATGAAAAATTCTCGAAATGGAACAAACGGGTTTTTGTAATTGAAATATCCGAAAACAGGATCACCCTCCTTTTGGTAAAAGAGATCGTTGAACCCGGAGCCGATATAACGCCGCTTGAGATCGGAAAATTTTCAAGCATTTTATACCGCGATAAAGCTTGGGATAAATATTCAAAAGAGGAATCAAAATTATTCGCATCCGTCATGTTCAAAGAAATATCAGGGCACGAAGAGATCGAAACGGAGTTAGCGGCGCTTTCGCAACAAACCGGAATAGATGAAATAATTAAGGAATATGAAAAAGAGACCGCTAAAGCTGCCAGCGATAAAGTTAAAATCCAGCGTGATGAAAATTATTATAAAAGCAAAAGATCGTCTGGTCGTGACACGGAAATTGAAAGTGACAGCTTTAACGAAACCAAGAACAGAGAAATTTCAGACAATGTTAAAAATAGTGAACCTGATACCTGCGATAAAGATGAACCGTGCCAAGGATCGCTGGATGATCAGGGTGACGATAAAATTTCCGATATCAGCGACGAAACCGCTTTAAAAACACTTCAACTTCTTATTGAAACACAGGACATCGGACGTAGTTCGGCCGAGAAAAAAAGAATCATAGCAGGCGTTAAAAAAATGCTCATGCACTGGCTCGAAAGATAAAGTCCCGTTTTACCCGTCCGGAAACTTATACGATAAAACTGAATATTTTTATTGAAACCTCAATTACTGTAAGCGACTCAAACCATCGGCAATAATTACGGAAGTGATTTGTTGTTTTGTGTTTAATTAACGCGTAAATAATTGGAGAGGTGATTTATATGTCTGATTGGAATATGAAAACCGGTTTCGATGAAAATGGCAAGCCGTTTACTTATTTTGATAACAGCCAGTTGAATACAAATTCAAACCCGAACAAACATCTTATCGATTTAAGTCAGAATGGAAATGATGTGGTAAAGTACGATGGAGGTTCTTCAACGGAGAGTCCGTCTTTTAAATCCTGGTGGAAAAAATAGAGTAAGAATAACACAACTTCGATAACGTTAACATTAGATAAGCAAAACGAGGTGTGATATGAAAGCAGAAGTTTATAAATTTCTCGAAAAATTCAGTGCCGACGAGCTTTTAATGGCCGGCATATTATATCAGGAAAGACGGATATTAACCGGTAAAAGCGCCGTTAAACTCGTTGAAATGATGAAAAATGAAGGCATCGCTGAACTTTATCACGGAGATGAATGGCGACTCATTTCAAACGGCGATTTTTCAAACGGATATGTCCTGAACGCAAGAGGAAATATAAAAAAGCTTAAAGAAGAAGATCACGGAATCGTTTTCAAATCTGCCAATAAATTCATAAATCCACACTACACAAATGATATTCAGGCAACATCAGGGCGAACGACCAACCTTAAAAACGCCGGTGAAATGAA
>CAZJFS010000048.1:0-25781 GCA_964545075.1 uncultured bacterium | reverse complement strand
AAAAATCCCGGCATCATGCAATACCTTGTGAAACAGGGCTATCCGGTTTTCGCGATAACATTTTCACATCCCCACGGCGATAATTTTTTACAGGCGCAGCAGATAGCAAACGCCATCACCAGAATCAAACAGGTTTTAAAAGGCGGCGACGATTTTAAAGTCGACGTGATCTGCCACAGCAAAGGCGCCATGGCCGCACGTATATATATAAGCAGCCTCGGCGAAGATTGCCCCCAATACAGCTGGATCACCAAATTCCGCGGCGACGTAAGAAAAATAATTTTCGTGGCATCGCCTCTACGCGGCATCGATACGGCGTTTCGCTACTACGCATATAATCTGACGGTAGTTTCCAAGGACATGGCCGCGCCGGTAGGCGTTACCTACCTTACCTATCTGGGCTCCGCAATCGATTTTAAAGACTATAATAAAATGTTCCCCGGCCAGGCGCAGATGCTTTTCAACTGGGTCGACGCCGGCATAGACCTGACCCTTCAGAGCGCGACTGTGGACGCCGGACTCAGCGCATATTCACTTTATCACGGCGGCGTGACGCCATTACTCGGTTCTGCGGGAATAGACGCCGAAATAAAAAACGGCGGCGACGTCATAAACAAACTCAACAAAAAAGGCATAGATCCTTCGATCAAAGCTTATATCATGGCTGGAACCAAGCAAGACATAGATAATATAACGATAGGCATTTTCAAGATCCCGATCGGCGAAATGGCCGCGTCTTCAGACGGCGTACTCTTTTTGAAGAGCGCCACATACGCCGACGGACTCTCCCGCCGCGGCGCCAAAGTTGAAAATCTTAAAATTTTCAATACTCATCATGTCGGCCTCACGGTACACCCTGACTGCCTTGAATTCCTTAATAGTTCGCTAAGCGACGAAACAGCTCCCAAAACGACCTGTTCAGCTAACTAATATCAGATTCATATAAACTTATAAATGCGGAATATACCAGAAACCGGCCCCCGATACGGGGGCCGGTTTCGATTAAGCGCCGCCGCGGGATTACGGCGTTATACGATAGTGTTTATGAATAGCTCCGCTCGAACCGGCCAGCGCCCGTTAATAAATTTGATGCCTCTTCAAGCCCTTTTTTATTGCATATTTCAAGTTTTTCTGTTATAATATTATTATGCGCATAAAATAATGTGCACCGCAACAAGAGTCGGAACGAAACAATTTTTCTTCATGCGAAGATCATTCACAACCGTTGCCGATGATTTTGAAACGATCTGAAAAAGCTTAGAGGTGCTCCATGGACGAGATACTCATCAAAAAATATGATAACAGGCGACTTTATTGCGTCGATGAAGCGAAATACGTTTCACTCGGAGACATTCGCAAAATGCTCGTGGACGGAAAGAATATAAAGGTCGTCGAAAAAAATTCCGGCAAGGACATCACCAAATATGTTATGATGCAGATAGTGCTTGAAGAACGCTATGAGATGTTTCCTGATTTTTTCCTTAAAATGATGATCGCGGCGCCCCCAAATATGCTCGAACAGTTCTTCAAAGGCTTTTTTCCGCAGATGATGGAATATTTTTTGAAAATGCGTGAAAATCAGATGTTTGGAATGCCTTTCAATAATATGATGTTCCCTCAGCCGCAACAGCAGTTTCCGTTTATGCCGAATATGGGCTCCGTGAACCCAAATTTTGCGAACCCTATGGACGAAATAATAAAAAGGCTCGCCGACCTTGAGAAAAAATTCAAATAAAATAATTTTTGAAAATGGAGAGTTTACTATGAACAGACATTTTACTTTGAAAATCTTTTTGGCAGTCTTCCTTCTTGCCCTGCTTACGATAGCCGGCAACGTCTCGGCGCAGAATGAAGCTGAAAAACAAGCCGGATGCAGCCCTTTTATAACCGGCGCCTTTTTCCAATTCGCCGAAGGCCATAACGACGAGACGCAATATCCAGTCGAATACTGGCTCAAAGAACTTGAAGCTATGAAAGCAATCGGCATGGATACCGCCATCATCCAATTCAACCAGACGGGCAAAGCAAATTTTTCCGAGGCTACGGAAAGGTTTCTGACGGCAGCCGACCAGTGCGGAATGAGAGTTTTCATAGGAACGTCACTTAACGAAGGACCTCTATGGTACACCGTCGATAAAATAAACCCTATAAAGCTCGCTTTAGAAAGCAAAGCAGTGGCAAAGTATACGACGATACTCATAAAACAGTTCAAG
Organism: uncultured bacterium; assembly: GCA_964545075.1. Taxonomy (GTDB): domain Bacteria; phylum Muiribacteriota; class UBA9980; order UBA9980; family UBA9980; genus DAOPXV01. Next base: position 23,568 of record CAZJFS010000048.1, on the reverse strand, counting down.
CCTCACGAATCTTTCATCGGCGTTTACATTCCGTACGAGGACAACACATTTGGAATCCCCGGAGCGGTCGGTGATTTTTACGCCGGCATCGTGAAAGCCGTTAAAGCCGAGGACCCGAAACTTCTCACCATGATATCGCCATTTACATGTCTTCAGCCCGGAAGAGCCGTATCTCTCCCGAAGTTCGCGCTCGAATTATATTTCAAGACGATGCTTTCAAAAGCTAAAGTCGATATATGCGCGTGGCAGGACGGAGTCGGCGGAACCAAGGATCAGCTTTCAAAATTCGATAAGGATCTCGGAGCAATTTCCAAAATATGCAATGAACTCGGAATCGAGGTCTGGTCAAACGCGGAAGTTTTTCACAGGACCACTCCTCTTTCCAAAGATTTCGAAGCCGAAAGCACGGATTTCGAAACTATGAAATCGCAGATCACCGGCGCTCAAAAATATGTTTCAAAGATCATCTGCTTCGACTTCAATCATTACCTTTCACCAAATATCGGAAGCAACTCCGCTAAAACGCTTTACGATAAGTACAAAAGCTATTACGACGAAGCGTGCTCGGCCGGTAACGCCCGCTAAAAAATCAAAGCTGAAATAAATTAAAATATGCTTTTCCGCCTGGCGGGAAAGCATATTTTAATTTAAGAATATACCAGGATACTATACAGTCTGAAGTTCACCGAAATAATATTCCGTTTTAATGATTTATTTGAAATGTGCTTAAACGTCATTATCATTGATTTTATACCGGTACCCATAATTGACAAGTCTTTTTTTTTTTGATATAATCGCTAACGGTAAGCGATGCTTGTTTCATTAACAAAATAGTTTGACCCGGACCGACTGCAAAGACTTCCGCTGGTACAACGTCCGGTCGATCCATAGCGGTTATCGGCATGAAATTCAGGAGAGAAAAGCCTTGTTTGAATACTTAAATATGCTTGATTTCAAGACCTTCTCATTTGCCGTTTGCATCCAGAACTTCTCGTTGGGAATCATCATTTTTCTTTTCGCGTGGTACCACAAAAACTTTTCCGACACTTTCACGCTAAGCCTTTGTCCGCTTTTACTTTCAGCCGCATTCTTTCTTTTTACTATTCAGGACATCGGCAACGAATTTTTGACGATCGTGCTGTCCAATACGATAGTTGCCGCGATGCTTTGCCTTCTGGCAAAATGGATCCGTTCATTTTTCGAATATAAAAATTTGAACATTAAATATTATATCATTATCACTATTTTTACTTTAATTACCCAATCATTGCTAATTCATTCCACGAAAGATCACTGCATACGGATTACCCTCTTAAATCTCACTTTTTCATTGATTCTGCTCGACATATCAGTTTTATTGTTCAAATGCAGGTTTGACGAGTTGAAAAAAATCAGCGGAGTTTTCGGCTGCATAATAGCGGCGCTTTCATTATTTTTCTTTTTCAAAATTTTCGGCACTTTATTGTATCCCCAATTATTCGCCAACACTTTTATGTCCTCTTATTCGGGTCAGCCCAAAACCATAGCGCTTATAACTATAATCATAGGTATTTCTGCATTTATAGGATTTTTCATTTTACTCATCCTCATGGTCAATCTTAAACTACAGGCCAGGATACTCGACCGTGAATCGACGCTTAAATGTTATGCGAACGAGCTCGAAGAGATAAACGCGACCAAAGACAAATTTTTTTCTATAATCTCACACGATCTGAGAGGCCCGATCAGCGGCATTGAAACTCTTCTTGGAAATATTCTGAGCCATATGAACGAAAACGACTCCAACATAAAAAAAGTTAAAATATTAAAGGACGCTTCCAGCGGCCTGCGTGAATTTTTAAACAATCTCCTGGACTGGGCAATGACGCAGAGCAAAAACATAGAATACATCCCTGAAACCATTGCCGTTAATGCTCTTATCGAAGAAATAACCAGCCTGAAAAAGATCGATATACTCGAAAAAAATATCCGCATGGAAAATAACGTTCCTCAAAAAACGATTGTTTTCGCCGACAGAAAAATGCTCGGCACCGTATTTTTGAATCTTTTAGCAAACGCCATCAAGTTCACCGCCAAAGGCGGCGCAATAATTTTTGCGGCGGCGCCCATCGGAGAACGCATGGAAATTTCAATAACGGATAGCGGCATCGGCATGAACGAAGAATACATTGAAAATCTTTTTAAAATAGGCAAAGTCAAGATTTCAAAAGGAACCGCTGGAGAATCAGGGCGCGGTCTCGGCCTTATAGTATGCCGCGAATTCATAGGCAGAAACAACGGGTTCATAAATGTCAAAAGCAAACTCGGCGCGGGAAGTACTTTTACAATAACGCTTCCAGCCAAATCCAACCCGCCGGAAAACGGCAAAGACCCAATTGCGAAGCCCGGCTAAAAGACGATCCGGTTCCTTGTTCCTGAAAGTTATATATTCACGGCTCTTCCACAAAAATCCGCTCAGCACGAATTGCGCGCCTTCATTCAACGCAAACGGCATTGTGCAAACGCAAACAATCATGTTTTACAGACTTTCCCGCTTCGCCCACCTCTCAATACAACCGGAAAAAAACGCCTTTTATCAAATTTCACTTTAAACAAGTCGCCATTCGGAGCATATTAAATTAAGAGAATGTACCGTCGCATCTTCGCGCATAGCTTGCCCTTACTCCAATTTCAAGACACGCGGATATTTATCGAACAGAATGATCCATAAATCAGGCCCGAAAAAACCGCCGACGGCAAAAAACTTTAAAATATTTTTGGAAAAACGCCGAAAATGACGCACTGCACAACCGCAAATCACCTGTTAAATCAAGACTTGTTAAGAAAATTAAAATATTTTTAAAAATATCTTGACACAACGCAAAATAAATGCTAAAATAAGTGTGTAATTAACCGATAAACAAGTTGTGCGATGCAAAACACGAAAGTGAAAAACAAGGACCCGGACCCAAAGAAAACGGAAACGCGAAATTAAAAAGAGATAATAAATAAGACCAAATATAAAATAAAAAATTTATGGAGGAAGTAAAATGACAAACCAGATCAAAATGTGGAACGAAATGACCAGGGAATTCAACGAGACAATAATGAAGAATTTCGAAACGGTTAAGGGCCTCGCTAAAACAGGTATCGAAAACGGCGACGATTCAATGATCAAGAACAACACGAACTGCTTCACATATTTCATGTCCACGATGAACCAGATGAACAACAACTACATCACATGCCTCACATCGAACGTCAACAACCTTTCGAACATGTGGAACCAGACGATAAAAGACAGAACGACCGTCAGAACGCAGACTAACGAGAACATCGATTCAATGTTCAAACAGTTCTCAAACATATACAAAGAAACGATCACCCCGAAAACACAAACGAACGAACAGAAATAATAAAGCGATCGCGGAGCGTGATGAAACGATGATAGAAGACAGAGTGAAAATTAAGGTCCGCGTGATGCTGAAAAAACCAAAAACTAATAATTAATATAATCCCGGTTTATTAAATCAAAATTTTTAAAAATTTATGGAGGAAGTAAAATGATCAATCCTACAGCTAACTGGAACGAATTCGCGAAGGAATTTAACGAACTTACCACGAAGAACCTCGAAATGATCAACAAATTCTGGAAAACCAACGTAGAACAGAGCAACGAGCATATCGTAAAGAACACCGAACAGTACTTCAACCACTTAAACGGCAACATCAACTACCTCAACACAATGTGGAAAAGCTACATCCAGGGCAAAAGCGAAATGCAGAAACTCTACACCGAAAGAATGGAAACATTGAAAGAGAACGTCACCAAAACATACCGCGACATGACGCAGAGCAAATAATTGAAAACGCCAGCCGACCACGGCGCGAGGCGCCCAAAAAAGAAGCAAATTAAAATAAAAATTTTTGGAGGAATATAAAATGATGGATCAGATGAATAAAAACTGGAACGATTTCACGAAAGAAATGAACGAATTCAACACGAAAAACCTCGAAGTTATGGACAAATTCTGGAAAGCCGCTATGGAACAGAACCAGGAAGTCGTAGCCAAGAACATGGAAAATTACTTCACATACCTCAACGGTTCGGTAAATTACCTCAACACCATGTACAAAAACTTCGCTACCGAAAGCGACGAATTCAAAAAACTCTATTCAGAAAAAATAGACGGCATGTACAAAAACTTCACCAAGATATACACCGAAACAGTTACTCCGAAAGATCAGACAAAACAAGCGTAATTATTAAAAACTTCACACATGGCATAAAACCGCTTCGGCCCGCCGGCCACCCCACACCTTTCGAGCCGGCAAGGCCGCGGGCGGTAATCTCTCAAAGAAACGGAAGGAGTCGGAACAATGAACAGATTAAAAGATAAAGTTTGTATAGTGACCGGAGCGTCAGGCGGAATAGGCGCCTGCACGGCCATAAAATTCGCGAAAGAAGGCGCGATAGTTTACGCGGTAGACATCAGACCGAGAGAACTCGCCGAATTATGCGCAAAATGCGACGGCACGAAACTCAATAAATGCGACGGATTCCCGAAAGAAAAAATGGCCGGCGAAGTCCGCTACAAAGTAATGGACGTAACAAAGTTAGCCGACGTTGAAAAAGCTCTGGCTGAAATTCACGCCGAAACCAAAAGGATCGACGTTCTGGTAAACAACGCCGGAATAACCAAGGACGCGACCCTCGCTAAAATGACGGAAGAGCAGTTCGACGCGGTAATAAACGTCAACTTGAAAGGCGTTTTCAATATGGGCAAAGCGGCTTCCAAATATATGGTAGAACGTCAGAGCGGCTCGATAATAAACACTTCCTCGATCGTAGGCGTTTACGGAAATTACGGCCAGACCAACTACGCCGCTACAAAAGCCGGCCTGATAGGAATGTCAAAAACATGGGCGCGCGAGCTCGGTAAAAAAGGCATCCGCGTTAACGCGGTGGCTCCGGGTTTCACAAAAACCGAAATGCTGGAAACGGTCCCTGAAAAAGTCATAACCATGCTCATCGAAAAAACTCCGATGGCAAGGCTCGGCCAGCCCGAAGACATAGCTAATCTCTATGCGTTCCTGGCTTCCGACGAAAGTTCATTCATAACGGGACAGGTCATCGGTATAGACGGCGGTCTTGTTATCTAGTTCAAATAGTTATTTACAACCAATGTGAAAATTGATATATTAATAAAAAAGGAAAAGCGGGTGAACCTATGTTAGGACAGATAGACACGATGGTCGAGGACATGCTTCACAAACAGGCCGGAAAATGGGCTGATATGCCAAGAGGCGTAACGGAGCGCGAAGTGGTTTATAAAGCGGGCAATATGAAAATATGGAAATTCAAACGCGAAGGCGAGACAAAATCCGATACGCCGATGCTTTTCGTCCCGTCTCTCATAAACCGATGGTACATACTCGATCTCACCGAAGAAACCAGCTACGTGAACTACTTTAATCAGTTCTTCACTACATATTTGATCGATTGGGGTTATCCGGGACCCGAAAGCAGCCACCTTCCATTCAGCAATTTCTACCACAAATATTTGAACAGGGCCGTCAATTTCATACGCCGTGACAGCGGATCCGACAAGGTCAACATGCTCGGATACTGCATAGGCGGAACGCTTTCATACCTTTATTCGTGCCTCGAACCCGAGCGCGTAAATAAAGTGATACTTCTGGCGGCGCCTATCAATTTCGAGAACGCAGGAATTTCAGGTCTTTACGCAAAACATTTCCCTACGGACGAATTTTTAGCGTCAGCGGAATGCCAGCCAGGCAAGGTCATCGCCGATTTCTTCAACGGCATAATCCCCTTCGGACTCACGAAAAAGATCCAGTCCTTCCGCGAAAAAGCGAATGATGAAAAATTCAAGAAACTCTACGTCGCCATGGAACGCTGGATCGCCGATGACGGCGTGAATTTCCCGGCCCGCGCGTACTACGAATTTATAAACCAGCTCTACAAAGAGAACAGGCTCGCTAAAAACGCCATGATGACGACCGAATCGGTCCCCGTGGACGCGTCAAAACGCACGGCTGAATGCCTGATACTAAACGCGACGCTAGACCATATCGTGCCTGAACACTGCACCAAACTTCCGGAAGCGGACAAAGCTCATCGCGAGGCGTTAACCTATAAAACCGGTCATGTCGGCATCACCGTCGGAAGACAGGGCGCCGAAGCCAAGAAAAACGCGGTCGATTTCCTGTTAAGACAGGCCAGCTAAAGATAATCAATAAATAAATGAAAGAGAGTGTTTTATATGTATAACTTTTTCGGCAATGAAGATTTTATGAAAAAAATGTACGAACAGTGGGAAAAAATGATGACGGATCAGATGGAAAAAATGGTCCACGACGAAAACTTCGTTTCCGAGCTCGCCAAAACAATGGCGGCCACGATGACCGGTAAATTCATGTCGACTAAATTCATGGACGAATCGCTTACCGCCATGAACCTTCCCACGCGCGGCGAGATAGTGAAGACGCTCCAGAAGCTGACGGACGTAGAAGAGCGCCTCATCGACCTTTCTGAAAAAATGGAGGACCATATGAAGGCAACCAACGAAACTCTTGAAATAATAAAACAGCGCCTCGATATTCGCGGCGAAATTACTGACAAATCACAGGATAAGACAAATAAAAAAAGCAACAAACAAAAATAGGCGCAGGATTTTGCAAATCCCGTCAAGTTGTGATAATATATAACCCATAATTTTATAATATAATAACTTAGGCGGGAGGCTTTGAAAATGGAAAAGAAGACCACAAAAGACAAAAAAGCGGGATTTAATCCCGAATATATGGAAATGGTCTCCAAATCGATGTACAAGCTCTACAAGCCCGAGGATAAGGTCAAAATCGGCATGGAGCCGTCCTCGAAGGAAGCGGTCTATTCCCAGTCCTGCTGGACGCTTTACCGCTACAACTCCGCGGAGCGTTCGAAAACCCTTCCACCGGTGCTTATAGTCCCTTCGCTTATCAACAGACCCTATATAATGGACCTTTTAAAAGGCCATTCGATAATCGAAGCGCTTTTAGGCGCGGGACTCGATATATTTCTGCTGGACTGGGGCTATCCTGAGGAAGGCATGGGTCACCTCGGCATCTCGCATTATGCCGGAAAATTTCTGCGCCGCGCCGTGCGACAGGTTAAAAACATCACCGGCGTCAATAAAATTAACCTCATGGGGCAGTGCATCGGCGGAACCATGGTAGCGATGTACGCGGCGCACCCGGAACTGAAAAAAGACATAAACAAGCTCGCGCTATTAACGGCGCCGCTTAACTTTGAAAACTCCGGCATTTTATCGAAGTGGACCAATCCCGAAAGTTTCGACATCGAAAAACTAACGGCTAACGTGGGCGCGGTCGTCCCGTCCGATTTTTTTCACAGCTCTTTCCCGTACCTCAACGTGCGCGCCACGATGGGAAAATATAAAAACCTTCTCGAAAGATTCGACATGCCCGATTTTAAAACGATATGGCAGGCCCTGGACATCTGGTCGTGCGACAACGTTCCGTTCGGGCTTCAGGCTTTCCGCGATCTGATACAGATCTTATATCAGCAGAACCGTTTTTATAAGGGCATTTTTATGCTCGAGGGAAAACAGGTCTGCATTAAAGATATCGACGCTCCAACGCTTTCGGTAGCAGCCCGCGACGATCACGTTTTTACCGAGAACGCCGCCAGCGCCATAAAGGAATCGATAGCCGCCAGCGCTAAAAAGCTCGAATATCATGTTATGCCGGCCGGTCATGTTTCATTGATAGCGGCGCATCCGGTCAGAAATGAAACATTTAAAATATTCATCGATTTTTTGACAACGAAATAAAACATATCAAATATTCGTTATACACATTAAATATATCAGGGGGTTGGCAGTGCGTAAAAATTGCGAATTCAAGATTGATTATGATTTTTTAAAAAATGAATTTCCCGACGAGGTTTACGACTGGGTTAAATTCTGGGCCGAAAAAGCGCCAACCCGCAAAGTCATCATAGATATTAACAAACGCGAATATACTTACGGCGAACTTCTCGAACTCGCGAAGATCCAGGCCGTAAATCTTTATGAACTCGGCGTAAAACAGGGAACGCTGTTCGCCACTCTTGAAATGAACTCGGCGAATCATTTTGCCGTCATAATCGCGGCTTCGCTTCTTCGGGCGACGCTTGTTCCACTCAATTGGAGACTGAAAAATCCCGAACTCGAATATATGGTGGCCGATTCAAACCCCGTCGTTCTTTTATACGGCGAAAAATTTCAAGATAACGCCTTTTATCTTGAAAAAGCGGTTAGAGTGTTCTCGCTTAACGAAATATCGCAGGACGGCTCCCGTGGAATGAAATCCCGCGAAGAAATGTTCAACAAAAAGATCGGAGAACTCGAAATGAGCCGCGGCGATTATGATAAAACCGTCAGTCAGCATGCGCTTTTGATACTATATACCGCCGGCACGACCGGATTTCCAAAAGGCGCTATGGTTTCCGAGAGGCAGACGAAGCAAAACGCCATAAATACCGTCATAGACTGGGGGCTCTCCGAAGGCGAGAGGTATATACTTTGCGCTCCGCTTTTCCACACCGGCGGTTGGAACGTTCTGGCGCTGCCCCTTTTGATGACCGGCGGCGAGATAGTGATACACGAAAAATTCGACGTGGAAGCGACGTTAAACGACATCGAAAAATATAAAATCACGCTATTCTTCGGTGTTCCGACTATGTTTTTAAGCCTTATGGAGTCAATCTCCTTCTCCTCGTGCAATTTATCGTCGATCAAATTTTTAGTAAGCGGCGGCGCTCCTTGCCCTCCATATATTATCGAAACGTTCAGCAAAAAGGGATTGGTTTTCAGACAGGGATTCGGCCTTACCGAGGTCGGACCGAACTGTTTCACGCTTCCTCCCGAAGACGCGATCAGAAAAATCGGCTCGGTCGGGTTCCCGATGAAAGCAAGCATCGCTAAGCTGATAGACGAAAACGGAAATGAAATAACACGCGAAAACGAGGTCGGAGAGCTTATACTTGCCGGAGAACATGTGTGCATGGGATATCTTGGAAAACCAGATGAATATAAGAAATCCAATCCCGACGGATTTTTCAGAACTGGCGATTACGCGATGCGCGACAGCGAAGGTTATTATTACATAGCCGGCCGAAAAAAAGAAATGTTCATCTCAGGCGGCGAAAATGTTTATCCAAAAGAGATCGAGGACAGATTAACGATGCTTCCGGAAGTCACTGAATGCGCCGTGGTCGGCATACCCGATCCCAAATGGGGCGAAGTTGGCCTTGCCTCGGTAGTTTTAAGAAACGAATATTTTTCGAATCTGGCCGAAATTAAAATACCGCTGGAAAATCAGATAAGAGAGCATCTGAAAAAAAATCTGGCCTCTTATAAGATACCTAAAAAAATAGAATTTTTAGACGCACTGCCGAAGAACGCGGTCGGCAAGATCGACAAGAAACAGATCCGCGAGAATCATCTGTCTTCTTTAGCGGACTAACGAAAATAAAATATACCCGCCGGCGGCCGGCTTCATTATAAAAACCGGCTTCCGAGCACGATACCTGGCTCAAACCAAACATTAAATAACACGCATATAAACTCTGCCGCGGCCATTTTACCGCGCCGCAAATAGTTTCGCTTATCCCGGTATAATCTTAAAATAAATTTGACACCCTCGATAAAACAGCTCTGAAGCAAGCTCGCGTCAACATCATCCGAACTTCGCGCAGCCACTCCCGTCAAAGAAAAGAGAATAATAAGAATTAGATTCAAAACCATAATAAATAAATGAAAGGGGAAATTTAAAATGAAATTTAAAAAAGAAGCTAACGACGTCGTTATAGTCGCCGCAAGGAGGAGTCCGGTGGCCAAATTCACGGGCGCATTCGCCGATATGAAAGCTCCCGAGCTCATGGGCCGCGTTATAAAGGCCGCTCTTGAAGATGCCAAGGTCAACGTAAACGATGTAGAAGAAACGATAGTCGGATGCGTCGTTCCAGCGGGCATAGGCCAGAATCCCGCCCGCCAGGCTATATTAAAAGCCGGAGCTTCCGAAGAACACGGCGCGGCCGTAACAGTAAATAAAGTTTGCGGATCAGGCTTATACGCCGTAATGGCGGCCGCGCGCGCTATCAAATCGGGAGATCTGAATGTCGCCGTAGCCGGAGGCATGGAAGTAATGTCTCAGAATCCTCACTATATTTACCTCAGAAAAGAAAATAAAATGGGCGAAACCAAAGTTACGGACGCCATGCTCGTTGACGGCCTTTTAGATTTCAAATCCGGCGGAGCGATGGGAAATTTTGCCGAAGGTATCGGAAAAAAATACGGAGTAACCCGCGAAGACCAGGATAAATTCGCGGTAAATTCCTATGAAAAAGCGCTGAAAGCAATGAAAGATGGAAAATTCAAAAAAGAGATCGTCCCGATAGAGCTTACGACAAAAAAAGGGACCGTAATAATGGATACCGACGAGATACCTTCCGAAACTACGATGGAAACAGCCTCAAAAGCTCGCGCCGCGTTCGTTAAAGATGGAACGGTAACCGCTATAAACGCTTCGAAACTCGCCGACGGCGCTTCATGCGTAGTTTTAATGAACCGCGCGGAAGCCGAAAAACGCGGGTTGAAACCTCTCGCCGCTATAAAAGCTTATTGCTTCGATGACGTTGAGATACCCGAACTTCTCGTATCGCCTATCAAGTCGATACCGAATGCCATAAAAAAAGCCGGCATCGAGATATCCGACGTCGACCTGTTCGAAATTAATGAAGCCTTCTCGGTTTCATCCGCCGCGATCAATAAAACGCTCGGCCTGCCCGCCGAAAAAGTCAATATTTATGGCGGCGGCGTAGCGATGGGCCACCCGGTCGGTTCATCCGGCGCGCGCATTCTCGTGACGCTTTTAAACCAGATGGCTCAGGAAGATAAGCACGTCGGCGTGGCTTCGCTGTGCATAGGCGGCGGCGAAGGCATAGCGATGGTTTTAGCCAGAGAATAAATTTAAGAATTCATAGATATTCCATACCAACTCCATGGGTGGCGCATAAACCAGATGCATTTTATATCCATGCATTCATTTCGGAATGCGAATTGTTATAAATGTAAGTTGGCATAAAATTCACCAAGGCCGGAAATAATTTTCCGGCCTTTATTTTTACCACGATTAATTTTATTTTCATTTTAGCCGAAATATAATTAATATGAGATATTACAAACACTACATCTATATACATATTTCACTCGCGTCATTTTTCATAATATTCGCCCTGGTCAATATGGGATGCCTTGAAAAAGGTGAAATAGTAAATGTTTCGCCTAATACGGTTTCGTATGAACTCACGCTGGATATAAATAAATATATAACGCTTCAAGGCCAATTCGCCGATGGAAACCCGGGCGCGACATCAACTCCTTATGATCTCAACTTCTTCTACCTCGGAACTTCAGAGGTCATAGGCCTTCGCGGCGGTTATTATGATCTTGACGGCGTACGCACATATCTGAAAATTTCCGATCTTGGCGCGGTAGATTATGAGGCGATAGACCAGGTTCCGGAAATATCCGCGTATGATTCATTTTACAAAAACGTCAGCACAAGCGTTATCTATTCAACCGACACCGACGGAGTTACGCTTTTAAAACTCGATCACGTTTATTCGTTATATAAGTGGACGCCTCAGGGAGGTAATTACGCGAAGATAATCATCGACTTTATAGACACTCTTAACGGATGGGTAAAAGTGCGCTCGGTATATCAGCAGCGGCAGGGATATAACAAGTTTTATTAAAAAAGGATAAAAATAACCATGGAATGGCTTGACAGCATAAATAAATTAGATACCCGTGAGATATCCGACGCCAGCCTTTATCTACTTTTCAGCGACGGCAGAAAGCTTAATATCAACCGCGCGGAAATGGAAAGATACAACCGGGGTAACAATGGATGCTTATGCGATATGCCATTATGCGTTAAAAGCACTGAAAATTTCAGCCGCTGCAGTATATGTCCTGAAAAGCAAGGCGTATGTGACGCTCTTATCCCTTTAATACCTTACATTGAAATATTTGATAATTATAATTCATTCGACAAAGTAACGGCCGTCTTTAAAAAAGGCGATCTTACTTACGTCTCCAAAACCACCGTCCAGGAAGCCGTCCGCTATGTCTCCATACTTGGATTGATGCAATATTGCCTTGTCGGAAAAAAATACTGGAAATGTTTTCTGGATGTAATTCCGTTGATGCCCTTTCAAGAATTATATAACAGGCTATACCTCAACGTTTACTGGCTCAATAAAGGAGACTCGAACGCAATCGATTCTTTCATAAAACTTTTCGCTGAAGACATTACAATAACCACCAAAAACATCGCCAAAAGGCTTAACGTTATTTGTAAAAGCGATGCTTTTCTTAATTCCTTCGTCAATATGCATATAGGCGCTAAATTATTAACGCTCGATATAGACAAGGTTCTCATGGAATCTTTTAACGAACTCGAACAGGAAAGTTTCATTCAAGACTAAACCTCTTTACAAAACTATTCTTGTTTTTAACCGGCAACGAGGTATCGGCGGATTTTTTTCCGAATCAAAAACGATTTTCGGACAAAAATCCGTTTTTTTTATAGCATAAAAAATAAATTTCTTATTTTAAAAGGCTTTTAAAAACGGCCTCTTTTTTGCTACTAAAAATATGAAATAAAAGTTCCGGGCCGGGGTTAAAGTCGTCCATTTTACTCTACATTCGATATTTTTTATCCAAAGCAAAAATAAACCCCGAAAATAAATTTAATATAAGGAGACCTCTATGAAAAAATTCTCGATTCTGATCATCATGGCTGCTTTGTCAATCTTTTCATTCGGCATTACCACATCCTTCGCGGAAACGCAATCCGATGGAACCGCCACTGCATCTTCCATTCTTCAAGAATTAAAAACGCTTCCGATCGATCAGCTTGGGCGCCGCCCGCTGTCCGCATTCAAATTCATCACCGCCAACTATAACGGTTACGCAATAACCGGAGAAGAAAATTTCGAGCTGGCGAAGATTTTTATCAAAAAATCAGATTTCACAGCAAATCAGACGTCAGACACCTTGGAAATCAACGGAACGATAAACATCGGAGAACAGAAATACCTTATAATGGACGCAAAAATAGAATTTGAAGAAGCCAAGACTATGGAAGCCGGCCTGGAAAAAAAAGCCGGAGAAGAAACCAGGACAATGGAAATCGGCTTTAACCAAAGACCCGGAAGAGACAGAAAAGCTCCCCCAATGATAAAAAAAATAAAATCCTGCGAAGCCAAGATCGCTAAATTATTAGAAAAGATGAATATCGAAAAAGAAAAACCGGAAGCTATAGGCGAGATCAAATTTTCAACGATTGAAAAATCAAGCGATGCAATGCGCAAAAAAAGCGTTATCTATGGAACGGTTTCCACAGACACCGGAAAGTATTCATTATATCTCGAAGCAACTATGCAGCCTTTTCAACTTCAGCACAGACAACCTCAGCGGGGCGGCAACAGGCACGACAGAAAACCGGGAGCCAGACCGCAGGATCAGGGCCAGACGCAAAATGACACGACCGAAACCCAGACCACTACAGACACGCAGACCGATACTCAAACCGATACAGAAAGCAACGGATAAAATCATCGCGGTAAATTAAAACAACGCGTATAACAAAAGACCGATTGAAATAAACACTTTCAAGCGGTCTTTTTTAATTCTTTTTTTAACGACGCAAGTTTTATTCATATCAGCCGGGGTGCGAAAATCCCGGCTGTGTTTTTATATGTTCTTATTTATTTTCAGCGGCTTTAGCCTCGGATATATAATACAGCACGGGCACGGTAAAGCGTGAAAGCAGCGTCGAGGCTATTTCTCCGGCCATCAAAGATATCGCGAGGCCCTGAAAGATAGGGTCAAACAATATCACAAACGAACCTACGACGACCGCGGAGGCGGTTAAGAGCATCGGCCTGAACCTTATAGCTCCGGCCTCTATGACCGCTTCGTCGAGGCTTAATCCTTCCGCCACTTTCAAATTTATGAAATCGACAAGAATGATTGAGTTTCTAACTATTATTCCCGCGCCGGCGATAAAGCCGATCATGGAAGTAGCCGTAAAAAAAGCTCCCATTAACCAATGCGCCGGAAGTATTCCGACGAGCGTCAAAGGTATCGGGGCCATTATCACGAGCGGAGTTTTAAACGACTGGAACCATCCGACGACAAGAATATATATCATTATCATGGCTATGACGAAGGACATTCCGAGATCGCGAAAAACTTCCACCGTTATGTGCCATTCGCCGTCCCATTTCAGAAAGTATCCAAGCGATGTATCCTCGGGAGTTTTCGTCGTGAAGGTATATTGGTTTATAGGATGGCCGTCAGGCGTATTGTAAGCCTTAAGAGTATTCAAAAGTTTTAATATAGGATAAACCGGGCTTTCTTCGGCGCCGGCCACGTCGGCGACGACATACGCCACGGGTTTCAAGTTTTTATGATAAATGCTCTGATCGTCCGTCGTTTTTTCGATCTTCACGAGCTCATTAAGAGGCGTGACGCGGCCCGTCTGCCGTGAAAAAGCGTGTACGTTCAATATCGAATTTATCGAGGCGCGTTGTTTTTCAGGCGGAGTAACATTTATATAAACATCCTCGATTTCATCATTGGAATGCATGAGTGAAAACTTCTGACCGCTCATGGCGAGTTTCGTAGCGCCGAGAACTTCGGTCACGGAAAGGCCGTTAAGCGAAGCCTTTTCCTGATCGATATTAAAAACGTAGCGTTCGCTTGTATCCTCGATATATGTGTCGATATCAACAACGCCTTCCGTTTCAGCGAATTTTTTCGCGATATCGCGTGTTACCAGTTTGACCTTTTCATAATCCGGGCCGTATATTTCAGCGACCAGAGTCTGCAGGACCGGCGGGCCGGGAGGAACTTCGGCCACTTTTACGTTGGCGTTGAACTTTTTCGCTATTTTCTGTATCTCTGGCCGCGCGGCGGAAGCTATCTGATGCGAACTCCTGGTCCTCAAGTTCTTAGAGCTCAGATTAACCTGAATATCGCTCATATTGGCGTCTGATCTCATAAAATAATGGCGCACCAGGCCGTTGAAATTATATGGCGCCGAGGTCCCCGCGTGCAGCGTAAGATTTTCGACCTCCGCAATAGTAGCGACGAATTTCGCGATTTCCTCAGTGGCGGCCGCGGTTTGCTCAAGAGTCGTGCCTTCAGGCATATCCACTATGATCTGAAATTCCGACTTATTATCGAACGGAAGCATCTTGACCTTTACGAAACCTATCGCAACGAGTACCAATGAAAGCAAAAGCAAGAATGTAACGCTCGCCAGGAATATATATCTATGTTTTTTATCGTGAAGCATCGGCCCCATTATTTTTCTGTATAATCTGGTAAGAAAATCATCCGGGCGCTCATCGGCCGACTCCCCGCCATGTTCATTACTTTTTAAATTCAATATTTTCAAGGCGGCCCAGGGAGTTACCATAAAGGCGACCAGAAGGGAAAAGATCATCGCGGATGAAGCTCCGACGGGAATCGGCCTCATATAAGGCCCCATAAGACCCGAAACGAAGGCCATAGGAAGTATGGCGACGATAACCGCTATGGTAGCCAAGACCGTCGGATTTCCAACTTCGGCGACCGACTCGACGGCGACGGCGAACATATTGCGCCCCTTGTTATGCGCCATCGCGAAATGCCTGACCATGTTTTCAACCACGACGATGGCGTCATCGACGAGGATACCTATTGAAAATATAAGCGCGAAAAGCGTTATACGGTTGAGAGTATAACCGTATAAATAAAAAGTGAGAAGCGTCAGCGCGAGAGTGACCGGGATGGCTATAGCGACTATGACCGAAGCCCTGAAGCCGAGAAAGAGCCATATCAAAAACGCCACCGATACGGTTGCAAGCGCCATGTGGTATAAAAGTTCATCGGATTTTTCCTTGGCCGTCTCTCCATAATTTCTGGTGACCGTAAGTTCGATCTCTTTTGGGAGATATTTGGATTTTATCTTGCTTATTTTATCAAGAACTTCGTTCGCTATAACTATAGCGTTCGTACCTTTGCGTTTCGAAAGCGCCAGCGTCACCGCGTTTTCAAATTCCCCCGAGGCTCGGGCGACCTTTTTGCCGGCGGCCGGCCCCTCCTTGAATAAAACGTAATTATCAGGCTGCGAGGAATCGTCGGTTACTTTCGCCAACTCTTCAAGATATACCGCGCGTTTTTCAATGGAACGCACGACCAGTTTTTTTATTTCAGCTATTGATTTAAAAAATTGACCAATAGTGACCTTATACTCAATATTTTGAGATTTAAAACTTTCTCCGAGCGTTCTCTGGTTGGAATCGGATATAACGCTTATGATCTCCATCGGCGATATTTTATAAGCCGCGAGTTTATTGGGATCAAATTCGATCCTTATCTCTCGTTTCGAGCCGCCTATTATATTGACGTCCGAAACGTCGTTCACGGACTTTATCTCGTCCATTATCTGGGCCGCCACTCGCCTTAATTCATAGTGGCCATATTTAGAGCTGTGAAGCGTCAGCGCCAATATTGGGACGTCGTCTATCGAACGATTCTTCACGAAAGGGCCTATAACGTTAGGCGGAATACGATCCTTGTTGTGCTCGAGCTTCTCCATAACCTTGACGATGCTCTTTTCCGGGTCCTCGCCAACCTTAAAGCGTATTATGGAAACGGCCTTTTCGTTCTGAGCCGTCGAATAAATATATTCAACGCCGGGTATTTCCCACAAAAGTTTTTCCATGGGATTTACCACGCGTTTTTCAACCTCGCCGCTAATCGCGCCGGGCATCATAACGAATACGTCTATCATCGGAACGGATATCTGCGGCTCTTCTTCGCGCGGCGTCATTATTACCGCGAATAATCCCAAAAGCAGGGACAACAAAATCAAAAGCGGCGTAAGCTTCGAATTTATAAAGCCATTCGCCAGGGAACCGGCGAACCCGGAGTGAATCTCTTTTGTTTCATGCTCGATAGCGCTTGCAGATAACTTCATACCTTCTTTTATTTCCGGCGCGTGCTCGCTCGCGGCTATTTTTATATCATGTTTTATTTTTTTCGACATATAAATCACATCCTCGATCTTTTTCGAATAACGGGGTTTCCGGCATTTACTTTTTGACTATGACCTCGCCTGAATCCAGGCCCGAAAGAACTTCCGTCATATTCTCGTAAACCGCGCCGGGCCTTATGAATTTAAAGCCGCCGTCAGGCGAAAAAACGAGATAAAGCTGTCCGCGTTTCACTATGAAATCGCTCGGAATAAAAATGGTTTTAACGGTTTCCTTAAAGATCAGACCTCGCGCGTACATTCCGCTTTTTAAGCGCGGATCATATTTAAGCGCTATCTTTACCATAAAAGTATGCGTCATTATATCGCCGGTCGGGGCAATTTCAACGACGCTGCCGATAAAGACCTGATCTTCAATAATATCGACGATAACCTTCACCTGATCGCCTATTTTAATCCTGTTTATAATCTGTTCGGGAACGACGGCCTGAAACTGCATATTTTTATAATCTTCTATCGTCATAAGCGGCATTCCAGGCGTCGCCAGCGCTCCAACCTCGGCCTGCCTGAAGGTAACTCGGCCGTCAGTGGGAGAGCTCATACGCGCGTATTTTTTCATGGTATTAACTTTTTCGATATTAGCCATAATCTGTTTTTGCTTCGCCGATATCTGGGCTTTCTTTGAATTTACGACTTCAAACTGCGCTATTGCCTCGTTCAATTTTGAGGACGCCATTTTATATTCAGCCTCGGCCTTGTCAAAATCCTGACCGGAAATAGATTTTGATTCGTTTAATTTTTTGAACCTTTCATATGTGACTGACGCCAGCTTCTGATTCGCTTCGGCCGAAGTCCTTCCAGCGGCGGCTAATGTCAGATTTTTTTCGAGCTCGACCTTATTGCTTTCTATCTCGGCGAGTGAAGCGTCTAAAGCGGCGAGATCGGCCTGTATATCCGTTTCGTCTATCGTCACTACGACTTCGGACGAAGTAACCTCGTCGCCTTCTCTTTTATTCACGCTCGTTATCGTCCCCATTATCTTCGACGCAAGAGTCGTTACGGTTCTCGGCGCAAGATTTCCTACCGCCTCGAAACTGACCGGCGTCTGTTCGAATTTAACCGTATATGTTTGAGCGGAGCCCGACGAAGCGTCAGCGCTGAAAACAACCGGACTTTTTAAAAATGAAATGTAAGCATAGTTTAATATAGTTATAAAACCGGTCAGGAAAAATAAAACTAATATAGATCTTAAAATTTTCTGATCTTTTTTCATAAGATACCCTCCAAAATATTTTTTCATTTTTTTATATGGCAAGTTGCATACCAAAACCCAAAATCGCAAAAAGCACCATGAAATAAAGATTTTCAATCAACCAGCCAGCGACGAAGCGCAAAATTTGCCGTGAATTTTTTGCGCAGTCAGGTCCAGCGTCAGATCGCATGCAAGCAAATTCCCTCGTTAAATAACCCTTTTCAATAAATCAATCTTTGGCACGCAAATTGTTAATAATAACGAGCAGATTTTTACGGGTTAGAATAAAAATGATTTAAAGACAACTATTGAGCCGTTCCCAAAACATTCGCTTTAATCCATTTTTAATGTTTCACATTACTATATACTATAACCATTTAAAAATCAACTTAAAACATCGTTAAAATTATAATAAGGAGTGAGTTTTATGGAAACTAAAAACAGCAATATCGTTCATTCGGGAGATCAGGAATTCAAAAAAGAGGTTATCGATGCCAATATCCCTGTTTTCGTGGATTTTTATGCTACATGGTGCGGCCCCTGCAAATATTTCTCCAATGTTTTAAATGAAGTGGCGCCATCTTATTGCGGCAAAGTAAAATTCGTAAAGGTAAACGTCGACGAAAGCCCCGAAGTGGCCTCAAAAATGGGTGTTTTTTCGGTGCCGACGCTCGTGTTCTTTAAAGACGGAAAGGTCTCAAAATCTATGGCTGGCGCTCTTCCCAAAGAAGCTTTCATAAAAGAGCTCGAAGCCTTTATAGCATAAAAATAAAAATATTCCTTACTTGTTTAGTCTTCTTTTTTATGGTAATATTAAAACATAATAAATTAAATTTATAATGGAGGTATCAAAATGCAAACATGCAAAGCTAATTGTGAATGCGGAGCTGAAACCAAACGCACCGTTAAATTTAAAGGAAGTCCTCTCACTCTCGTCGGAAAAGAAGTTAAAGTCGGCCAGAAAGCCCCGGATTTCGAAGTGATTTCAAACGGACTCGCGCCGGTCAAGCTTTCAAACTACTCCGGTAAAATAAAGGTCATATCGGTAGTTCCATCGCTCGACACTCCTGTTTGCGACACCCAGACCAGAAGATTCAACGAGGAAGCCACGAAGTTTTCAAAAGACGTAGCGGTTCTCACCATATCCATGGACCTTCCATTCGCCCAGGCTCGCTGGTGCGGCGCGGCAGGCATCAAAAACGTCGAAACCTTATCCGATCACAAACTTGGAAATTTCGGCGCTGCTTACGGCGTTTTAATATCAGAATTAAGGCTTCTCGCCCGTTCGGTTTTCATAGTCGACAAGGACGATAAGCTCGTTTATGTCGAATACGTTCCCGAAGTGACCGAACACCCCAAATATGAAGACGTCATCGAAGCTTTGAAAAAAATAAAATAAGACTTTCAGAGTGATATCATTACTTTCTAATATACTAAAGGGGCTGTCTAGAAAGATAACTTTCGGACGCCCCTTTAGTGTTTAAGCAGCGCATAAAATTAAATGCCCCAAAAACTTTATGACCCTGGCTCAAAAATTCATTACATTTTCAGCATGTACCACAAAAGAGTTGAGCCGATGGAGCTTAAAACGATGAAAAGCATAACATCGCCGTATAGCGCAAGCAGCGGAACGTTGAATTTCCCAGGGTCCGTTTCATCATAATAAACGGTGATTTCATCGCCGCTTTTTTTCGTGCACATCATAAGCGAATCGACGCGGGCGCTATATATTTTTTTGCCGTTTTCCTTCACATTCACGTTAATTGCGCCTCCGTGCGTGTCGGTCGGCTCTTTGCCTTCCCTGGCACCGCCGACACTTGCGCCTCCGTGCGTGTCGCCGGCGAAAAATTCGTAGGTTACGATATTTGAAAACTGGCTGACATAAACTTTATTTCCGGGCACAAAAGAAGCTTCGATATTTTTAATTATTCCGATCGCTTCTTTTTTATAGGCCGTTTTAACTTTTATCACGGTATAAAGCGCATATAATGCGTATGAAAGCATTACGACGGCCACTATTATTCCTAATGGTTTCGACGGCTTGGCTCCGCCGTTTTGAGAATCCATTAATTTTCCTCCATTCGGTCTAGACTTCGTTTATTTAGCGAGCATTAACTAACGTAGTATTACAAACGAAAAATCAATAAAATTAAGTATTTCCAAAAATAAAACAGCGGTTTCTTAACGCGTTTTATCTTTCTATGTACCGGCACGCCCGTGTAAATTGATCGGACATCCAAATCATAGCTCCTGGCTATAACTTTCGTTCAAATATATCATATGAGAACTTATTTTATTCAGATCTACCGTTGATATATAAGGCACGAATCCGAGTTCTTTTATTTTATTATAAACGTAAACGGCCGTCTTTTTGTTCCCCGGACTTACGTAATCCACCACGAATATCTGAACGTCGTATTTTTCACTGACCTTCTTCAACCGTTTTATCCTCTGTATGCTTTCGCTTTTCTTTATTTTTTCGTAAGTTTTATTTTTAAAATTATAAGCCGATACAAGTTCTTCCACGTTGAAACCGTTCACGTATGGCCCGATCTCGTCGGCATGTTCCTCGAAGTTATTCGCTATGATCTCGAGGCGCGGAAACTTGCTTCTTATGTCTTTTATAAGTTCGCAAAGATATATGTTCATTTTCGGATATTTTTTAGGATCTTGGGCCATAAGCCTTAAAGGCGAATCCAGAGTATCGAGAAAAAGCCCGTTAAAGCCCTTTTTTACGATCTCGGGTATCGCGGTCTCAAGTAAGTAAGCACGCCATTCGGCCGAACCGACGTCAACATAAAACGAACCTTTCCAATCGGGATTTTCAGCCGCCATTATTTTTTTATCAAGAAAAATTTTATATTCTTTTGTCGCTTTGTTTATTTCGCCGACGCTGAGATATGAAAAAACAGAAACGCCCTTTTTCCTGAGTTTTTTAACATCAATGGAAACTTTAGGATCGAGCACGACCGCTTCGAATTCCAAAAGCTTCGAGACCGGCGGATTCGCGTCATAACAGATGGCGTACGACTCATAGTCCCCGCAAGCTGCCCGCACTGGAAACAAAACAGTAATAAGTATTAGCGATAAAGTAAATTTAAAAACGATATTTTTCATAAATTGACGCCATTATTTTACAATAAATCAGGCAATAATACAAGAGGCAAAGTCTTAAACGGGCAAATAAAGCCATTAACCTAAATCATACATCCAAGCGTCAACAAACTATGAAAAACGAAGTCATTGCGATCGGCCCAAGTCGCAAGTAGCGAGGCGGCGGAAAAGTAAAGCGATCTCATTGATTATTTTTATGATCCGGCTTTACGCAAAATTAACGATTTCATTAAAATCGTCGCGGCTCAAACCGTTCCATCGGAGTTTAAAAATATACAAAAAAAGTTATAAGCGGCCTGACCCGTAATAGTTTTCAAAAAAAATCCGATATATCTGATACAAAAAAAATTTTTTCGTAAATTTATAAATTTTGTAAAAAAGGCGCCGGTGAAATGATTAGATATCTGCAAATTTTCATGGTTTTTCTATTCACGTTCTTTTTTTTATTCTATCAAAGCAGGGTGGACCATATAAAACTCGGCGACAGATATCTTCGCGAAGGAAAAATCTCTTTCGCGCGCGAGGAATATAATAAAGCACTCGCCGCGAACGCATCGAAACCGGAGCTTATAGCCGAAAGGCTTAAAAAAATCGATTACATGAACCGTGAAGACGTCATACATTTTAACGCCGCCGCCGAATTTGATAAGAACGGCGATTTCGAATCGGCCATCAACGAATACAAAATATCTCTTCGCATCAATCCTGAAAACACGGACGCCATGAAACGCCTTATGACCGATCTCTTCAAAGCCGGAAAGAACGACGAAGGGATCGAGATAGTATCCAGACTTACGCAAATGGGTATTGAGTGCATTGAAACACTTTATTCAAAAGCTTTATACGATTTCAGAAAAGGAAATTACGAGCAATCCTCTTCATGGCTTAAAAAATGCGCTATGCTCGAAAAAGCGAATCCCCTTGTAACCGAACTCACTTCACAATTAAACAAAAAGAAAACCGAACTGGCCCTGAAAAAAGCCATTAACGCTAAAGAAACGTTCATTTCAGGCGTACGTCATCTTAAAAACCGTGATTTTAAAATAGCCTCAGTCGAATTTCGTGATTCGGCAGCGGCATTTCTTCCGCAGGAAACCGGGTCCATCCCTTCCGACACATCATATAAGAAAATACCTCTCATAGAAGAGTATACCAAAACCGCCGTTTACTTTAATCTTGCCTCAGCGCAGGAATTCACTGGAAATTTTGAGGAAGCGATCGCGGCATTAGAAAAGATCAACGAAACCCTCGGCGAACGCGCCTTCACGTATTATAAGATCGGCGAAAACTACAGAAAACTGGATAACGAAGGCGAAGCGTACAAATCGTTTTTAAAAGTGCGGCAGCTTGACTCGGCCTATGCGGACATCAATTCCAAACTCGGATACTGCGCGAAAAAACTCGGACTTTATGAAGACGCAATATCCCATTTCAGGCAAGCGTCGGAGTACGATTCGCAAAATCCTTACAACTATTACAATCTCGCTATAATGTATAAAAAAATGGACAGGCTCACCGAATCATACGAAATATTTCAAAAAGCGCTCGCGACGACTTCCAATGATTCAAACCTCCGTTACCTGATAATGGAACAGATCAATCTTATAAATGAGAAGTTTAAAAACCAAACGGCAAAGAAATAATTCTTATGGAGAAAATGAATATGGCGGGGAAAAAATTAATATTTACTTTTTCGATGATTTGTGTTATCTTTTTGATCTTGCCGGTGTTTTTAACGGGCTGTTTTGAAAAAAGCGTTAACTCCGATGAAACACTTTATTCGCTTAAAACGGACTGCCCGCAATGCAAGAATTTTAAATACGTTAAAACCGATTCCGGCACTCTTGAAAAATGTCCTGTATGCAACGGTCTGGGTTATGTTTATGAAAACCCGCAGGGCAATTACAAATCAACCTCAAGCCTTCAAATCGATTAACTTTTTACGATCAAAGGCTGTTTTTTGGTATTTTAGCATTTTAATATTTTTTTATGGAGGAACATATGAATTTCAGGGCTTTTTTATTTTTTTTGTTACTTCTGTCTTTTACTTTGGCTCCAATCGTCATGACGTATCAGATATCGTATGCGCAGGAAGGCAA
>CAZJFS010000047.1:0-25868 GCA_964545075.1 uncultured bacterium | reverse complement strand
TTCCGCCGTCGAACGCACGCGTAACGAGATTTTAAAATTTCGCGGCGCCGCCGTTGATGTTTATTTTTCCGCTAATTGCGGCGGATTCAGGCATACTCCGTCCGAGTTATACGGCGGGGACGGAAATGACGCGCCTTATTTCTTAAATATCACCGGAAGGAAATGTCCGTGTTCCCTTTTAAATAAGCGGAAATGGGAAGCCGTTCTTCCCGCCGCCGAATTAAAAAAAATATTTGGCTTCCGGGTTTTTTCACTTGAAAAAAACGATGCGGGGTCGGTTATCGTGAATAATAAAACAAGGATCGGGTTCGACGCTTTTATGAAAGCTATAGAACGCTCGAATCTTGACCGGGTCAAAAGCCCCGATTTCAATATTTATCACGATTTGAAAAGGGACCGTTATATTTTAGAGGGGTTCGGCGTGGGGCACGGGATCGGCCTTTGCGACGACGGCGCGGCGGCCCTCGCGGCTTCAGGCGAAAACTACCGTGAAATATTGATGTTTTATTATAAGGGATGCTCCACAGACGCTGTCTTTCATTCGCATGAACTCCGATTGAAATAAAAAACTTTCATAGAGCCGGTTTTACTTTTTTACCCTCGGCCAAAAAAAAAACGCGCGCGGCAAATATTTACTTGAAATTATCCGCGCTTTTTAGTAAAATTGTATTCATTCTATCCATATAAATTAATAAGACGTTTTTGACGGAAAGGAATCTAAAATGTTTTTCAATAAAAAAAATTCGTTTTTCTTGATATTCCTTTTTTTGTGCTTGTTTTCGGTTGACGGTATTTACTCTTATGCGCAGGACGCTCCGGCCGTTCCGACCGCCGAAGAAAAATCAGGCGAACAAAAAAGCGAACCTAAATCCGGCCTCATAATTGAAAAAGGCGAATCCAAGCCTTCCGTTCCGGCTTCTGACGCCGCCGAACCGATCGAGCTTCCCAAGAGCGGTTCCTTCGTGGTCACATGTACGGTACTCGGCATTTCTCAGCCGGTAAATCCTCACGAAACCATAATGCTGATACAAAATTCAGAGGGAAAGGAAGCGGAGACGATCCTCTCGCCCGCTACGCACTACGATCCCCGCGACTATTATCCGCGCGAGGGCGACCTCATAAAAGCGAGCTGCGCGGTCGTCGGGGCGTTCAATAAAAAAGTTTTCGCATATTCAATTTCGCTTATAACTGAAAATCCCGCTTCGAAAAAAAAATCCAAGTAAAATGAAGGAGCCCCATTAAATGTCGCAGATGTATTTAGGAAGGATGCTCAGATCCGGAAAAACAACCGCGGACCGGTATCGTTTGAATAACCGTGATCTTACGACGCATGTTTTTATCTGCGGCTCCACCGGCTCCGGAAAGACAGTCCTTGGCAAATGCATACTCGAGGAAGCCGTTTTAACGGGAGTTCCGGCCGTCATAATAGATCTCAAGGGCGATCTCAGTTCACTGAAAATCCCTCTTTTCGACCTTTCTGAAAACGAGCTGGCCGATTATGTCGAAGGTTATTCGGACGAGGACCAGAAAGAAAAGATCAAAAAAAATATAGCCGAGTTCAAGCACATGCTTTCGAATTCAGGATTAGGCATAAGCGACATCCAGTCGTTCAGAAACAAGGCGAACATAAGAATATTTACGCCCAAAAGCCGCGTTTGTGAACCTGTTTCAATGTCTTTTCTGACGTCGCCCCCCGGAAATTTTGAAGAGATCATGAGAATAGAGCCGGAAACGATCCTCAATCATATCGCGAATCAGGTTTCAAATATTTTAAAGCGCCTTTTCGGCGAGAACGCCATTCTTTCGATGCACGAGGAGAAGAATCTGATGGAAGCCGCCGTCCTTCATCTCTACAAAAACAACGCGGAGCTTGAAGGAAAGTCAGGGATAATAAGCCTTATTAAAGCTATTTACGACGTCCCTTTCGACCGGATAGGCATGCTCAAGGTCAAGGAATTTATTTCGGACGAGCGAAAAATGAATCTCATAAGACGCCTCAACACGCTTCTCATAGGCGCCGAATCGCTATGGTACGAAGGCGAATCGATAGACCGCGTGATAAATTCGCTCGTCGATCTTTCAAAAACTCCGGAGGATAAGACCAACGTATATATTTTCAACCTTTCATTCCTTGAAAATTTTGACGACAGAAATCTCATACTTTCGAATATCGCGGTAACGCTTTTTAACCAGATGAAAAAACTCGGCGACTCTAAGGAGCCGCGCGCGCTTTTTTATATCGACGAGATCGGCGGCGGAAAGCTTTCGTTTTTCCCTGACGATCCGGTTCAGAATGAAAGCAAAAGCTCGATAAATCTGCTTCTCCGTCAGGGCAGGGCGTTCGGCCTCTGCTGCGTCCTTTCGACTCAAAATCCGGGTGATATAGATTACCGCGGGTTGACGAACTGCCATACGTGGTATATCGGAAAACTTTTGACGAAGGCCGATCGCGACAAGGTCATACAGGGCATATCGGCCACTCCATATTTTATCGAAAGTTATGAAAACTTTTTAAAATCAGCGGGTTCCGGCGATTTCATCGTGAAATCAAAGGACGGCACGATAAGCGCTTTCAAGGAAAGATGGCTTTTGACGTTTCATAAAGTTTTAACGTATGACGACTTCGTAAAACTCAAAAAGCACATGTTCTTCGCGGACGATCTTCTCGACGGAGCCAACTGCATGGCCAGAAAGGATTACAAAGGCGCAGCCGCCTCGTTCGAAAAGATACTTGAAAAATCGCCGGATTCATCCAAAGCCACGGGCTTTCTCGGCGAAGCTTATTTCGGCCAGGGGGCATACAAAGATGCGCTTTTGTGTTTTGAAAAAATATTGAAATCCAAAGACAACGATTATTCGCAGGCGAAGGCCTATTATTTCATGGGCGAGATCGCTATGGCTGGCGGGCATCAGGACCGCGCGCTCGAGTTTTATCAGCGGTCTGTTAAGGCCGACGCGGAATACTCGGAGCCGTATTACCGTATCGCTCAGATACAGAATCTGGCCGCCAGGAACGCAGAGGCGCTTCAGAATGTTCAGAAACATATAGTGTTAAAGCCTGGTTCGGACGAGGGTTATTATCTGATGTCGAAGATACAAACCGCTTTGCAGGATTTTTTCGCCGCGGAAACGTCAGTAAAAAAAGCGTTCGCCGCCGCGACATCCCCGGAAGTCCGTTACAGGTATAAATTATTTGAGGCGAAGGTCAACTATTATCTTTGTCAGTATGCCCATAGCCTCGAGATAATCGAAGAAGCTAAAAAATTCGCCGCCGAAAGCGGCACGGGCCACGTCGAATGCGAGATGCTTTTGGCCTCCATATATTCTAAATTCAAGGAAAATTCAAAGGCCGTGGCGTGCCTTGAAGATGTCATAACCGCGAACCCTTCGGACGAGGAAGCGCTTACAAGGCTCGCAGAGCTTTATTATTCCGAAAAGCAGGCCGACAAAGTAGCCGAGACCGTCGCGCGGCTTTCCATGGTCAATCCGCATAACATTAATATTTACAACTTTAAAGCCAGGGCGCTTCTTGATTCCGGGAAAAAAGAAGACGCTATGAAGTTAGTCGAAATGGCTCCGCGCGTTTCGGCGGGCGCCGACCTTATCGAGACCACTCGCGGCCTCATATATGAAGCTCTGGGAAACCAGGAAAAAGCCCTCGCTTCATATCGCGCCGCCACGGAGATAAATCCGAGGTCGGAAGAAGCGATGTACCTTATATCTCAGAATCATTCAAAGCTCGGCGAGCTCGAAAAACAGGCGGAATTGCTTTTAAAGATAATCGAATTCGCCCCCGATGAAAAATATTATTACGATCTCGGCTTATGCTATGAAAAACTCAACAGATACCAGCAGGCCATAGACGCGTTCAGTCATCTCTACATGACCGCGCTTCAGGACCCGGACGTCATTTTGAAAAAAGCGGATTGGTATAGAAAAACATCGAACCTGCCAAAAGCCTACGAATGCATCGAGCAATTCATGAAATCGAGGCCGGGTTCGCAGGAAGGCTACATAATAAAAGGCGAGATCTACACCATGGAAAAAAAATACGACGAGGCGCTCGACGCATACGACCGCGCGGAACGGCTGTCGAAAGGCGATCTCAAGGTATGGCTTTCGCGCGCCTTCACTTACAAGGAAATGGGCGATTACGATAAAGCCGAATTCTGCCAGAATAAAGCATTCGGGCGCGAATAAAAAAAGATAAACTCGAATTATATAAAAAACCGGGAAGTGTACTTTTATGTCATGCGATAAGAAATATTCGATAAAGTTAATATTTTTCCTTTTTTCCTTTCTAACGTTTTTTTCGGCTTCACCTCTGGTTTC
The DNA here is from genome assembly GCA_964545075.1 of uncultured bacterium. Lineage (GTDB taxonomy): Bacteria > Muiribacteriota > UBA9980 > UBA9980 > UBA9980 > DAOPXV01. The sequence goes on along the minus strand of CAZJFS010000047.1, from coordinate 21,536 downwards.
AAAAGAAATGCAATCGTCCGAAGTTTCACTCGTCCATGCGGATACATCCGCGGATTCGCTTTCGGCGTTCCCGAAAAAAAAATCAGTCCGCGATAAGGGCCGCGCTAAAAAATCCTCCGCCTCCCGTAAAATTTCCGGCTCCACGTCAGAAGTCGACGTGTTTAAGAAGTTTTATGTTTCAACGCTGACATCTGAAAAGCGCAAAGAATTTCAAAATATAATCTCGGATTATAAAAAAGACCGTAAAAAGGCCGGACGTTCTTATTCCCTTTTTATATTAGGCCTTATACGCGAACTTTCGGGAGAATTTGAAGCGGCTATTGAAAATTATCAGAAACTTATCGGCCTGTTTCCGGGCGCCAAATATTCCTATCTGTCAAAAGAGCGCATCAGCGAATGTTATCTGGCGTTGAACCAGAAGGATAAGGCTATCGAAAATTATCTGGATTATTACAAATGGAAAATTTCAGAAGGCAAGCGCGAGGAGATTATATTTCGCATCGCCAGAATCTATAACCAGACGCTTACGACCCTTGAGAGCATAATCGAGGCATATAAGCAGGCCGCGCAAAGATATGAATTTACACAGAGCAATACCATCGATTATCTCGTCGGTTACTTCAAGGGATTTCATTTGCTGGACGCTCACATGGCGACGCTTTATTACAGGCGGGTATTGAGCGAATATCCGGCGGGCCTGAAAAAATTCGACGCGCTTTTAAGCATGTCGCTTATATTCGCGTATGACCTTTCGGATGTCGAAACGGCAAAAACAATGCTGAAAAGGCTTTTTGATGAAAAATCGGATTACGCTAAAAATTACGAGGCGACGCAGCGCACCGGGCTTCTGATTTACGGACTTTTGTGCCAGTTCCATTCCCCGCAGGTCGAAGCTGAAAAAGCCATGCAGTCTTATAAAAAAGTCCTTGAGGCATCATGCGGCGACGACGTCGCCAACCTTTCCGCTTATTATCTCGGCTATTATTATGAACACCAGTATTCGGTGGAACTGGTCGCCAGCTCATCCGAAGTAAAAATAAAGCCTAAAGCCGGCGTTGACAACTATCTCGCGGACATAAAGAATGACGGCATCAGAACTCCTCTCGATAACGCCGTTTCAGCGTATATGCTGGGCTATCTTATAAGAAAGGACGAGTTTTACGCCGAAGAATGCGCTTTTCGCGCCGCCCTGCTTCTTATCAACAACTATTCGGACACATCCTCCGCCTCCCTTATTTATAAAAGCGTCAAGAAGAACATTAAACAGATGCGCCGCGAACGTGATTTCGAAGACCTCGTAAATCTCAAGCTGCCTTCGTCATTCAATAAAACCTATTCAGCGCTTTACTCGAAGGAAAAAAAATATTATGAAAGCAATCAATATAAAAAATCAATTCAGACCCACGAAGAGATCGTCGCGCAGGCGGCCGGCGGCCCTGAGGCCGAATATTCATTATATACGATAGGGCGAATATACGACGAGGATCTCAAGGATTATGAAAGCGCCATAAACGCATATCAGCGCTTTTTAAAAGAGTTCCCTAAATCATCGCGAGCCGATAAGGTGATGTATCAGATCGCCCGGATATATGAGAATAATCTTCTGGATCTCAACGCCGCGGTGAAATATTATAACAGGCTTATAGACGAGGGACGCGACCAGCTATGGGTTTTCCAGGCGGGAATAGATCTGGCCGCTCTTTATTCAAAGCCGGTATTTAAAAAGGAATCCGAAGTGCCGAAGATACTTGAAAAACTTCGTGAAAAAGTTCCGATGCGCGAAGACGAGGTCCTTTTTAAACTTGGCGAAAGTTATGAAAAAACATCTAAAAAGCCTGAAAAATCGCTTGAGCTGTTTGAAAAAGTAGTCAGGGATTATCCCGGGTCCATGTATTTTGAAAACGCTCTGGATAAGATTTTGGCGGACCATTATAAAGAAAATCTTGAGGAAATAAATAAAAAAGTTATCATCGCGCGCGAGAAAAAAAGCGACGAGCTGCTTTCCGTTTTGCAGGAAAAATTTGAAAAAGAAAAATTCGTCGGCAATTTCAAGGAAGCCATGAACACGTTGGGCGAGATAAAAAAGGTCGTCACCGATACCGAAGAAACGCTTCTGATAGACATGCGTTCGGCCCAGATACAGATAGAAGGCCTCAAGGAAACGGAAAAAGGAATAGAAGCGTTGAAAAAGCTCGCTTCATCCGCGTCGGGAACGAAGGCCGAACCTGAAATACTATACGCCCTGGGCAAATCGCTTGAAGAATACGAAAAGGATTACAAGAACGCCGTCGATTATTATGAAAAAGTTATAGCGATGAACGATGTCCATTCCAAATCACAAATGATGTCAATGTTTAAGGCGGGAATAATATACGCTATAAACCTTAAGGATTATGAAAATGCTTTTAAATGCTATAGCCTTATAATGAGTAAATATCCCAACGAGGCGCGCAATGAGAAACTTGACGCCAAGATAGCGAACCTGTTAAATATCGACCTTAATTCGCTTCAGAACTATTTGAAGGCCACAAAGGCATATTCTCATAAGGAAACCGGCGATAACCAGGAAGCTTCCGGTAAAACCGATGAAATAACCCTTGAAACTGACCATTTTGCCACATCGGAAAATTCCTTGAAAAAAAGCGGCGAAGAAACTTCGATTTTCAAGGGTATTTACGATACTTCCCTGGGTATAATAGACGGCTTTAAAGACGTTTCGACCCGCGGCGAAGACGGCGTGATAGAAGAAGAGGCGTCATGGTTCTCAAAGGCATCAAGGCCGGTTTACGAAGACGTTTCGTGGTTTCAAAAACGTTCGAATTTAAGACAGGCCGGCGAATATTCGTGGTTTCAAAAGCCGGTGGACCTTTCGGATATAGGCATAAGCGAGCCGTCATGGTTTAAAAAAGGCGGGCTTTCGATCGAACGCAAGCTTTCGAATATCGACGAGGAAACTTATAAGCTCCGCGCCGAGATGGAACTTGCTCCGTTAAAATCCTCCAAGACATTCAAATATTCTAATTATATCGAGAACAATCCCGAATCAAAAAAACTGCCGATCGTCTATCTTTATCTCGCCATATCATACGAGGACAGCCATGATTTCGACAAGGCCGTCGAAACCTATAAAAAGGTCATAGCCGATTATTCGCAATATTCGAAGATAGCTTATACCGCGTATGAAAGGCTTTCGTCTCTTATGGCTCGCGAACGCCGTGAATACGGCAAGGCAAATTTTCTTATCGGCCGGATGAAGGAAAAACTTCCGAAATACTTTAATCAGGCCGACAAGCTATCGGAGAAAATAAAACAATACCAGAAAATAGATGAAAACGACCGTTTTATAAATGAAAATATCGGCGAGGAAAAGAGCCTTGACCTTATGTACGAGAACGCGAAAATATACGAGGAAAACCTGGGCGATAACGCGCAGGCTATATCTTATCTTAATAAATGCGCATCATATATAAGCGGCGACCAGGAGGAAATAAAATATAAGCTGGACGCGGCGCGCATATATTCGGAGAAAATGAACGAATATAAACTTGCTTATGATGAACTTATGGATATTCTGGCCAGATTCCCCGGATGCACGGCGGAAAACGAGGTAAGGTACAAAGCGGCTGATCTGGCCATTTCCAGACTTTCAAAAAAAGAAACCGGCATAGCCCTTCTGGAAAAAATAAAAGACAGCCGCAAGAATGAAGAAGTTTATAAGGACGCGATGCTTCTGCTGCAGTCCACTTATAAAGAGGATGAGGTAGAAGAGCGCTTTTCGGCGGTGCAGAGCTTGCGCGAGGTCGTCGCCGAGCTTAAGGTTTCGCCGGATATTGAAAAAGCCTTTAAAAAACTCGATGTCGATAAAAAAGCTAAAAGCCTTCTGGATATGATTGACATGGACGAAGAAAACCCTGATAACGCCCATTATATGTACTACGTTGCGAGGTTATACGAGCGCGAGGCCGAAGATTATGACAACGCGGCCAAATATTACAGGGAATTTATCAGCATGGATTTGTCGGAGGAAAAGCTTATACAGGGAATAACCTCTCTCGGCCTTATTTACGAAACTAAAATAAAAAAACCTGAAAAAGCTATAGCGCTCTACCGCGAGTTCATCGTTAAAAACCAACCTGAAAACACGGATTTCCTGGCTTATTTGCAGTTTAAAATAGGCGAGGACTATGAACTTATGAAAAAGCGCGACGAGTGCATAGAGGCCTATCGCAAGGTCAAATTTTATTTTCCTATATCGCGCTGGGTTAAAACGTCGGAAGACCGTGTCGCCCAGATACTCGCTTCGGCGGACAAGTTCGTTACGATCCACGATCGCCTGAAGGATGAAGAAGATGAATTCGCCACGAAGGAAACAGGGCTTAAGCAGGCGAAGGGAACTTTCGAAATTGCCCTTACCACAGGGGAAATTTCACTGTCTTCGGCCGAGATAGAAATAGCCCAGGAAAAAGATCCGGAAAAGAAGATCGAAAAACTTCAGGCTTTGATAGATTCCAGGCCGGAAAAGGACCCGAAGCTGCCTAACTATCTTATAGAGATAGCCAGGCTTTATGAGCAGGGGCAGAAGGCGGACAAGGCCGCCGAGGCTTTGAAGCGAATAGTCGATGATTACCCTAAATTTGAACGTTATTACGACATAGCGTTGAAGCTGGCCGAAATGTATCGAATGGCGCAAAATGTCGAGGAAGCCACGAACTATTATAAGAAAATTGTCCAGGAATCCCCGCAATACGATAAGACCGAATACGTCAGATATATGCTCGGCAAGATGTACATTGAAAAACGTGAATATGTTTATGCGATCGATACGTTCAGGGAACTGGTCGAGAGGTATCAGGACTCGCTTTATGCGAAAAAAGCGCAGTATGAAAAAGGTCTGGTGAACGAGCGTTATATGAAGGATTATGACGCGGCCATAGCCGATTTCGAACTTATGACCGACAAGTATTTCGATCATGAGAACGCGCCGGACGCTCAGGTGGAGATAGGATGGATATATGAAAACGCCAAGCGCGATTATCAGAAGGCTAAAGACGCCTATCAGAAAGCGCTCGACAGGTTCCCGAATACGCCCAGAAGACGCGAGATCATAGAGTCGATCGAAAGGGTGACTCCAAAGATACCTAAATAAAATGAAAACTTCATAAAACATGTCTGACGCCCACCCCGTTTTTTTGACAAATATCGCTTATTGTGTTATAATGCCAGCCAATTATACGCGGATTTCGGGCTTCGGTTAGTAACGATTGCCGGGACCGTTCCCGCGGGCTTTATATGAGCGTGTTGGAAGCCTTTTTCGCAAGTTGCGAGCAAGGTAAGATAGCAGGAAATAAATTATAAGGGTATGTTTTATGAAGTTAGTGATGAGCGTTCCGCCCAGAAATAGCCGCGGTGACATCATTCCTCTTTTAGTCGGCGATTTTATTTCGATAAACTTCATCGGCCATAACGAGGTCAGCGTCATTACCATGAAGATCATCGAAAAGAAGATGGACGCGAATATAACTCTGGTGTTATCGGACGCGGCGAGTTCCGAGGAACATCAAAGGCGCCAGCATTTCAGGCTTTCAACAAAAATGGAAGAGCTGGAAAAGGGCGCTCAGTCAAGCGAGCGGTTTGATAAAATAGTCGTCAGCGTTCATGAAAAGGGCGATAAAAAAGATATTGCGTCTTTTCAGACAAAACTTATTAACATATCCGGGGGCGGCATACTTTGCGCTGTTTATGATATAATGCCCCATCTCAATTCAATTTTAAATCTTCAAATAGAGATACCAGATGTCGCGCCTATTTATGCTTTGGGCAAAATATCGCGAATGGAGCGGCGTGATTATCAGGGCGATATGGTATTTATGACAGGGATATCTTTCCTGGAAATAAATGAAAGCGACCGCGAAGCCATAATAAATTTTGTGTTTGAGGAACAGGCGGCCCAGAAGAATATAGTCGATCTAAGGGGATGAGCGTTGCAGTCCGTTAATAACTGTCAGAAATCAGAAGCCGGAATAGAAAAAAGCGGTAAAGGCATATTCGAAAGGTACGACCTGTCCAAATGGCTTTTACCTGGAATAGGTATTAAACGTTGGATATTTCTGGCTATGTTTTCGGCTTCGGCCTTGAGCGTTTTCTCATTTAAGTGGTTTTTATGCATGGAGGGCGGATGTATTTCTTACTCCCTTGCGGCCGTGGCTTTTTCACTCTTTTTTCTCGGAGTATCCATCGCGCGGATAATATTGTTTATTGATAATATCTCTAAAATAGCCAAAGAAGGCCATCTTGAAGATTATTTCGCAGATAGGAAGCCGCGAGCTTTTCTTCCGAAAATAGTTATGATTGGTGGAGGAACCGGACTTTCAACGCTTTTAAGGGGAGTTCGCGAATACGGGCATATGACTTCGTCTAAAAACCTTTCGGCTATAGTTACCGTGGCCGATGACGGCGGATCTTCCGGAAGGCTTCGTGAAGAGATGAATATACTTCCTCCCGGCGATATACGCAATTGCCTTATAGCGCTTTCTAACGAGGAACCTCTTCTGGCAAGACTTTTTCAATACAGATTTCGCGAGGGGTCGGAGCTTTCAGGACATTCTTTCGGAAATTTATTTATCGCGGCTATGACCGACATTACCGGAGATTTCGTGAAGACAATTAAGGAATCCTCAAAGGTGCTCGCGGTTTCAGGGAAAGTGCTTCCCTCCACGGTTACTCCGCTTGAACTTCGCGCTATATATGATGACGGGAGCGTCGTACGCGGCGAATCCCATATTTCATTGGTACAGGGAAAAAAGATCAGAAAAATGGAAATAATTCCTGAAAACGCACTGGCGCTTCCTGAAGCGATAACGGAATTAGCTTGCGCCGACGCAATAATAATAGGCCCTGGTTCCCTTTATACGAGCCTGGTTCCGAATCTTTTGATAAAAGGCATACGTGAGGCTATAAACCGATCAAATGCCCTGAAAGTGTACATATGTAACGTTATGACCCAGCCGGGCGAGACCGATGGCTTTGACGCTTCATCGCATATCGAGGTTATATGCGGCATACTTGGAAAGCGCTCGATTGACTATATAATAGTTTCGGACATTGAAAATGCCACGGAGGAACTATTGGAAAGGTATAAAGCGCAAAAGGCCCATCCGGTAAAACTTGATGTTGAAAAGTTATCTTCTTTTGGCGTAAAAGTCGTTCACGCGGATTTGACCTCGTATAGCGATTTTTTAAGGCACGATCCCCAAAAACTAGCTAATTGCGTTATAAATATTATAAAAAATTCGAAGGCTTGATGAAATTTATGAATAATGACACCGTTCACGATGATATCGATTTGCGATATGACCTTAAAATTTATGACTTTACTCTCGATGACAGCCGTATAGCCGTTTCGCCTTATGATAAACGCGACGAAGCTAATCTGCTGGTTTTTGACAGGGCGACTGCCGGGATCAGTTCGCTTAAATTCAAGGACATTATCGCATATTTCAAGCCGGGTGATATGCTGGTAGTCAATGAAACGAAAGTGTTCAAAGCGAGGCTTTTCGGAACGAAGGAGCCTACCGGGGCGCGCATTGAAATATTGCTTTTACGGCGGGTTGGAGAAAGCGATTTCGCCGCCCTTATAAAACCTTCGCGTCGCGTCCGAGCCGGAACGGTAATAAAGATCGACGGCGGCGATCTCGAGGCGGTTGTAGGCGCAAGGGCCGATTCGGATGGAGCATGGCTGGTGAACCTCAAAAAAATACGCCGCGAGAATGAAGGAATATTTGAAATAATCGATAGTTGCGGCCATGTTCCGCTGCCGCCATATATAGTCAAAAACAAGGTTCATGTTTGCGGTAACGACGGCTGTGATGACGCCGCAGACCGTGAAGGCTATCAGACCGTCTTCGCGAGGGTTACGGGTTCGGTTGCGGCTCCCACTGCCGGTTTTCATTTTACGCCTGAACTTATGGAGGCGCTTTTAAAAAAGGGCGTGGCGGTTGAAAAAGTTGTTTTACATGTAGGTCTTGGAACTTTCAAACTTGTCGAGTCCAAGGATATAAGAGAACATAAAATGCATAGTGAACCAGTTAGCGTTGACGGAAAAACGTATGAAAAAATATCGGGTTTTATAAAAAATAAGAACGGCGGACGGCTTTTTTGTTGCGGCACGACTTCGGTTCGATCAATAGAGAGTTTTGACAGGCTTTCATATAAAAAAGAAACGGATTCATATGAGGCGGATACCGATATTTTTATTTATGATGGTTATGAATTTAAATATACTGACGCGATAATAACCAACTTTCATCTTCCCAAATCGACCCTGCTGATGATGATAGGGGCGTTCATGGGAATTAAAAACATGAAATCGGCATACGAATATGCCATAAACAATGGTTTTTTGTTTTATAGTTATGGCGATGCTATGCTTATAATATAAGAGCTTTATTTTTTAAATTTTAAAAATACCGGCAATTTTTTGAATGTGAGCATGCGATGATGAAAATTAAAAGCAAAAATTCAATATTAAAAAGCGGCGTTTCGATTATCGAACTGCTCATAACAATGCTTATAATAAGCATTCTGGTAGGATTCGCCTCCACATATTACTCGGATATGCAGATGGATGCGCGTGAGAAGAAAGCCAAAAAGGATCTTGAAGCGATAAAAAACGCGCTGGTCGCTTTTGTTTCGGATGAAAACAACGTCAGGCATGAACGGCCTGATAAGTTAAGCGAACTCGAATATAAAGAATTCAAGGTATTTGATCCCGGCGTAAGCGCAGGCGTGAAATATATCCGGGACATAAGTGAAATAAAGTTCCCGGGAACCGGCGAAATAAAGCCGGACGATTCATCTTGCGTATATTTAGTTAAACGCAGCTTTATCGAGAAGATGCCTCGCAGCCCTTTTGGAAATCAATATTGGGCGGACCTCTATTATGTTTATACTTTAAATCCATTCAACCAGAAGATATCCCGTGAACCCTATATCAGCCCGACAAGCGATACTTTCGTAACCGGAAAGCTTTCTGATAAATTCTATCAGGTGATTCCGCCGGCCCCGAACGTTTATTGCTCGATTAAAACGGGCGAAGTTACGCTTGCGACACATGACGCGACCAATAAGAACGCCAACGACGCCGTGATACTTTCAAATTTAAAACCGTTTAATATAAAAGTCAGCCAGAGCAAAAAAGTGCTTATCGAATTCAGTTTTAATTATAAGCAGCGCCAGGTGGATGATTCCATTTTAAACACAATGGAAACAAGGATTCTGGAGTCGGCGACGACCGGAAATTATGCGCCAAGCTCGTGCGGGATGGCTTTTGTTTTCAAGAGCCTTCCGGTGATAGGGGCCGAGTCCCAGATATTGGCTAAATCAGGGATAGGCTTTAAATTTTCGGCTTCGGCCTGGGAGCTTTATGATTCGCCGGATGGCGCAAAATTGCGTAAATTAATGACGGGAGGATGGAGCGAAGGCAATCATACCGTGAAATTCGCTTTTTTCACTTCGAATATGGCGGAGTGTTATCTTGACGGAGACGGAAAGGGAACCGCTCAGCTGGGAGCGGACGGCGATGTGAACAGCGTTTATTTTGCTTTATCGCCTGATATGTTTAATACGATGAGCTTTCCGCCGGCTCCATATCCGCCGGCCCCGGTTTTTATGGACTCTGAAATGAACATTCATCAGATTATATTTTCTGGGGTCGATTTTTCGACATGTTATGATAAAAAAATAAATTCATTTTAGCGTTTGTTTTAAAGTTTGTATATATTCGGATTTTTTAGGAGGAAAATATCTTATGGGCTGGTTTTCTAAATTTTTAATGCCGGACCGCGAAAAATCGAAAGTTCCTCAAGGACTTTGGGAAAAATGTCCCAAGTGTTCCAGAGTGATATATAAAAAAGACCTTGAAAAAAACTTATGGGTATGCGGCCAGTGCGCATATCACTTCAAACTTTCTTCCCATGAGCGTATAAACATTATGACCGAGCCTGAAACATTCAAGGAAATGTTTGAAAATATAGGTTCGGGGGATCCGCTTGAATTCATGGATACCGAAAAATATTGCGATAGATATAAAAAAACCCGTGAAAGGCTCAAAATGAATGACGCCTGCCTGACCGGAACCGCCATGATAGGGGATAACGAAGTAGCGATAGGCGCGATGGATTTTGGATTCATGGGCGGCTCGATGGGGTCCGCCTTGGGCGAAAAGCTTACGCTTATAACGGAACATGCTACGGCGATGGCGCTTCCGCTTATAATCGTTTCAACGTCGGGCGGCGCCCGCATGCAGGAAGGCATACTGTCGCTTATGCAGATGGCGAAAACGTCCGCCGCTTTGGCCCGACACGCCGACGCCGGGCTTCTTTTCATATCGCTTCTTACCGATCCCACGACGGGCGGCGTGACGGCAAGTTACGCGATGCTGGGTGATATAATAATGGCGGAGCCGAACGCGCTTATTTGCTTCGCCGGCCCCCGCGTCATCGAACAGACGCTACGTCAGAAACTGCCCGAAGGGTTTCAGCGATCCGAGTTTTTACTCGAACACGGAATAATAGACATGGTTGTTTCAAGAAACGAGCTTAAGGAAAAACTCGGCTTTATATTGGATCATACCAATTCCCGTCAAAGGATGGTTAAATAATATGTCAGAAAACGTATATACCAACCTGGCTTCGCTCGAAGAAAAGTTAAACGAAATTGATTCTCAGATAGAAAAGTTCAAAAAAATAAGCGAGGAAGAAGGCATAAAACTAAGCGAGGTCGTAGAGGTCCTTGAACGAAAAAAAATACAGCTTCTGGACGGGCTTGACGCATGGCAGAAAACGCTAATAGCGAGGCATAAGGATAGGCCTTTAGCCGTCGATTATATAAGCGGCGTATTCAGCGAATTTACGGAGATGTGCGGTGACAGGTGCTTCGCCAATGACGCGGCCGTAATCGGTGGAATGGCGTATATCGAAGGCCGTCCGGTTGTCGTTATAGGGCAGCAGAAGGGACGTACCACGGAAGAAAAAGTTTTGCGCAATTTCGGTTCTCCGCACCCTGAAGGCTATAGAAAAGCCCTCCGGCTTATGAAATTCGCTGAAAAATTCAAAAAGCCGATAATTACATTCGTCGACACGCAGGGCGCATACCCTGGCATAGGCGCCGAGGAACGCGGTCAGGCCCTTGCGATTGCCGAAAACCTTCGTGAGATGTCCAAATTGCGCGTTCCCATCATCGTCGTCGTCATAGGTGAAGGCGGTTCGGGTGGCGCGCTGGCCCTTGCGGTCGGCGACAGAATCCTGATGTTGAAATATTCCATTTATTCGGTAATATCGCCTGAAGGTTGCGCTTCGATACTTTTCAGAGATGCCGGAAAGGCGCCTCTTGCGGCTGCCGCGCTTAAGCTTACCGCCGACGATCTTTATTCGCTAAAAGTGATAGACGAGATAATAAGCGAGCCGTCGGGCGGCGCGCATCGTGATCACAAGAGCACTCTAGAAAACGTGAAAGCGGCCATTATAAAAAATCTGGATGAGCTTTCGAACTTTTCAGATGAAGAAATAGTCGAAAAGAGATATCAGAAATTTAGAAAGATGGGAAAAACGATTTCATTTTAACGATATATATTCCGGAATTTGTGAAAGAGATATAATGTTTTAAAATTTTTTGCCGATTAGGAAAATTATGAAGAAAAATAAACCAAAGAAAACCGTATCCGGTGGTACTAAAAAAAATGGCAGCAAGCAGTCTTCGCCTTTTAAACTTAAGGCGGCGGTGGAAATAAAGGCGCCAGCCATTCCGAAAACCGTTAAAGCTGATGCCAAAAAATTAAAAAAGCCGGCTGACGATAAAGCGGTCCGTAAGGATAAGCTTCTTCATTCAAAAACGTCGAAACCTTCATTGCCCTTGAAAAAGGACGCTAATCGCAAAGCGGAGGTTTTAAAAAACAAGCCTGCTGCGCGGACTCCTGAAAAGTCCGTTAAAACGCCTAAAGTGAAAAAAAGCGAATTGGTAACGGCCGAGGTCAGTGAATTTTTAGTCGTTGCGAAGGAAAAGGGCGTTATCAGTAACCGCTACGTAAAGGAATATTTTCCAGCGGCTCAGGCTGACGCTAAATATTTTAAAAAGATATTAAGAATGCTTAAAGCCGAAGGCGTCGAGGTAATTAACGAAAATACCAACAGCTCCGATGCCGGACGCACCGAATTTGACGACATGGTCAAGCTTTACTTGAAAGACATAGGTCATCTTGATCTTTTAAAGCAGGATCAGGAGCAGAAACTTGCCATTCGTATAGAGGAAGGCGATCAGGATGCGCGTAAAAAGCTCATTCAGTCCAACCTTCGTCTCGTAGTTTCGATAGCGAAAAAATATACTAATCGCGGCATACTTTTCCTCGATCTGATTCAGGAAGGCAATATCGGGCTTATAAAATCGATCGAGAAATTCGAGTACAAGCTCGGTTTTAAATTTTCAACTTATGCCACGTGGTGGATAAAGCAGGCTATAACAAGGGCTATCGCCGATCAGTCCCGTCTGATCAGGATGCCGGTTCATATAGTCGAATTGATCAACAAATTTAAAAAGATATCAAGAAAAATATTCAATAAATTCGGCCGAGAGCCGCTCGTTGAAGAGCTTGCGGCAGAGATGGAATGCACTCCGGATCGCATACTCGAGATCAAGGAATTGATGCTTGAACCGCTTTCACTTGATCTGACGGTGGGCGACGACGATTCGAACATAGGCTCCTTCGTCGAAGACAAGGATACCAAAAGTCCCGAGGAAACCGTTTTTACTCAGATGCTTCGCAATCAGATCTCAAGGGTTCTTTCTGAGCTTAATGAAAAGGAACAGATCGTCATTAAAAAGAGATTCGGCCTTGATGACGGAATTCCAAGAACCCTCGAAGAGATCGGGCAGTATCTGCAGATGACGCGCGAACGCGTAAGACAGATAGAAGAGCGCGCCATACTCAAACTGCGCAAATTCAGCAAACAATATGGTTTTACCGAAGGCGAATAAAACCGGAGCTTTATTTGGGTTCAATCGTTTTTATTCTAAGTTTAAAGTTAAGAACAATGTAACAAAAAAATAATTTTAGGAGGACATTCAAGTTGCTTTTTAATTTAATTTCAACCCGTTCCCTCGTGACTACTTTTCTCGTATCGGCGCTTTTACTTTCCGTTTCGGACGTTTCGGAAGCTAAGCTTTTTAAAATAAAGGAAAAACCAGTCGAGTCAAAAACAACCGAAGTTTCCGAGGATGAAGGCGATACTCTGAATACGGCCGCGGAAAAGCCAAAGAAAGTCGCGGTAAAAACCGCCAAAGCCAAGACCGCTTCAAAACCCAAAAAAGAAGTTGAAATAGCGGTCGAAAAGAAACAATCGAAATTACCCGTGATGACGCAGGGAACATATGACGAATACGGCATTGCTACTGAAGAAAAAACGTTTTCCAAAAAATCAGGCGACGTTCCCGTGCATGTTATAAGGGTCGATCTTAACCAGAAAAAAGTCAACCCCAAGATAGTCCTTGCCAACGATAAACTCGGATCGCAGGGAACGTTAACCGAAATATGTAAGAATCACGGCGCCGTAGCAGGCGTTAACGGCTCGTTTTTCGATATGAAGACGCACGCGGCGGTTGGATATCTTATGATTGACGGAAAATCTATCCAGGCCCCTCTCATAGTTAAAGCGCGCACCACTTTCGGAATAACTAAAGACGACCGCGTAATGATAGGAAAACCTAAATTCCGCCGCAGAATAAGGCCCGAAGGCGAATTTTTCTCGATGATAGACGGGATCAACCGCGCGTGGACCTATGGCGACATAATCATATATACCGCCGAATACGGCAAGAAGATAGAAGCGCCAAAGGGCGGCTTGTGCTTTAAATTCGACGGCGCGGGCGTCGTCACGGAAGTATTCAAGGGTAAAGAATCCATTCCTGAAGAAGGCGGCATCCTCGCGGTAAGCGAGGCGCATATCCACAGATTCCAGAATACTAAAGCTGGAACGAAGATAATGTTCACCCAGACTCTTATGTCGCCGTGGGATCAGGTAAAAGACGCTTTCGGTTCGGGCATGCTCCTTGTCACCGACGGTCAGATCACGTTCGATCAGTCGCGCGAAGAGGTCGGCCAGTATCTGATGGGCGACGCTCCCAGAACCGCGGTAGGCCTTACGGCGAATAACGAACTTGTTATGGTTGTGGCGGACGGCCGCGGGAAAGGATATCGCGGAGTCGATTTCGACGAGATAGCTCAGATAATGATCGATTGCGGCTGCACCGACGCAATAGCGTTAGACGGCGGTGGCTCATCCACTCTCGTTTACAAGGACGAAATATTGAACACTGTATCTGAAAAGGGCGGAGTTCAGAGGAAAATAGCCAACGCGCTCGTTCTTCTTCCGGCCGGCAAATAAGAAAACTGAAATAAATTTTTAAAGAGGTAGATAGATTTGGACGTAACGGCTGTATTCGGACTCGTAGGCGCAATAATGACGGTTATAATAAGCCTTTATGCTGAGGGCGGACACATCGGTTCGTTCATTAACGTAGGCTCCATATTCCTTATCGTTGCTGGAACTTTTTGCGCCACGATGGCGTCTTATCCTATAGAAAAATTCAAGCAGGCGCCCAAATTTTTGAGAAAAGCCTTTTTATATAAGCATGAGGATCCTTCCGGCATTTTGCAATCACTGTTTCGTCTTGCTGAAAAAGCTCGCCGCGAAGGCCTCCTCTCTCTCGAAGACGAGAAAGAGAACGTCGAAAACCTGTTTTTTAAGAAAGGGCTTCAGCTGGTAGTCGACGGTATCGATCCCCAGCTCATACAAAAGATACTTGAAAACGAAATAGCTTTTATCGAAGAAGAAGAAAAATTGGGCAGCGAAATTTTTGCTACCGCGGGCGCCTTTTCGCCTACGCTTGGCATCATAGGAACGGTTATGGGGCTTGTTCACATGCTCGAGGGCCTTGGAAAGGTTTCCGGGGCCGCCGCTCTCGGCAAATCCGTCGCGGGCGCATTCATAGCCACATTCTTCGGCATTTCGCTGGCCAATCTCGTCTGGCTTCCGATATCCGTGAAACTAAAGGGCCGGTCCAAGGAGGAAGCGAACCTTCTATACTGTATAATGGAAGGCGTTCTGGCCATACAGGGCGGAGATAACACCGCGATAATCAAGGAAAAATTACGCGTATACTTCCCCAATGAAATCGAACAGATAGCGCCAAATAAATAAGATGTTCCGAAATACCAATTTGAAATATCAAATTGGTATTTTACATTTATATTCAAAATACTTTTATTCTTAAGTCGAGGTAGAAATGGCGAGGAAAAAGCAAGAGGAAAAAGAACTGAATTTCGAGGCGTGGCTTCTGCCATACTCTGATCTGGTAACCCTGCTGCTGGCGTTCTTCGTAATCATGTACGCCCTTACTCTCATGGAAAAAGAGGCGGCCGCCAAAGTCATGGCTGAGATATCGAAAGCGATGGGAGGGCCTCCAGCCGTTACCGCCGGCGCCCCCGGCCTTGTCAGCGGCGGAAAAACTTTTCCCAATCCTATCAAAAGAAATGATGGATCGTTCAAAAAAGGCACCAATAAAAAGGTTTCGTATATCGATAACATGGGACATTTTCCCACCGTTGGCAACGTTGTCAATATTTCGGGTGATGGCGGAACGCTGGAATCAAAATATATCGGAACGGACCCGAAACTTGTCGAGGCGTTGAAAAAACTTGATGCCAGCAAATTCGCGCGTTCGGATACGTCATCCGTCAGCACCGCCAGCAAGGGATTTGAAGGCGGCGACCTTTATTTCAAGATGGGTAAGCCGAAAAAGAGCACTACCGAGGAAGTCGTTTTAGGCGCCAGTGAGACCGAGGAGACGAAAGCCGGCGGCGGCGGCATCTCGGGCGACTCCTATTTCAAGGATATCTTTAACCGAATGACAACGATATTCGACGAAGAAAAAAAGCATGGCAGTATCGAGATCAAGGTTACGCAGCGCGGGATCGAGATGATATTGCAGGGCGATATGATCTTTGAACTCGGCTCCGCGGAACTTATGCCTTCTTCATTGAAAATAGTCGAAAAGGTAGGCGCGGTGCTCAAAGGACTTAATACTCAAGGATTTGAATTTCGAGTCGAAGGCCACACCGACAACATTAACGTGCATTCGTTCCTGTATCCGTCCAATTGGGAATTATCCTGCGCACGCGCGGTTTCCGTTCTAAGATATTTTACGGAGGAAATGAACCTGCCGCCGGAATCAATAGCCGCGTCTGGAATGGGCAGATATAAGCCCGTAGATACGAACGCGACCGTCGAAGGCCGAAAAAAGAACAGAAGAATCGAAATATTGATATTCGATCCGGTTCATCCGATCGACGTCACAGCCGAATTCGCTAAACGCGATTATAAATTGCGAGATATTATAAAGCCCGCGGAACCCAGGAAGGAAGCGCGTCAGAGCGTAAAAACGGAAGAAGTTAAACTTCCGTCAAAGAGGTAGCCCGCCGGGCGCTTATTATGAAGAGTTATTTCGTTTACGGTTATTTCGGCAATAACAATATCGGCGACGAGCTTATACTTGCCGGTTTTTTGAAGGCGCTTTTTTCGAAGGCGCCGGACGCGGGAAAAGTCATCGTTTCCTCAAAATTATCAGGCAATGAATTTTTGCGCTATTATGAAAACTCATTTCCGGACCGTGAGATCGAATTTACGGACCGGAGCCGGAACCCTCTTTCCATATCCAACCTCGCGGGCATTTTAAAAACGGAATGTTTTGTCGTGCCCGGCGGCGGAATTTTTCAGGATTACGGGATTCTGTCTTTTCTGTGCTATTTTTCACAGGCGGCGTTCGCTAAATTTTTAGGCAAAAAAGTATTCCTTCTTTATCAGGGATTTACGGGTATAAAACGGGGGTTCTTTAAGAACGTTATGCGATGGGGCATTAAAAATTTGTTTGATTACGTTTCGGTTCGCGATAAATTTTCTTTTGAACGCTATTTAAAAAAAGCCGGGTCCGGATTACCGGTTTCCGCTTCGCTATATTCCGACCTCGTTTTTATTCTTTCCGCGGAGCTTAAAAATTCAATGCCGCCTGATGATGAGGCTTATTGCGATTCGGGAACAATTGGGTTCGCTTTCCGTTCATGGAAAGGATTTTCAGGAAAAGACATGGCTTCCTGCGTGGAAAAAGTCATCGATTCCACAGGGCTTAAGGCGGTTCTTTATCCGATGCAATATCCGGATGACCTTGAATTAAATAATGAAATAATGAAATCCGTGAGCGAGCGAAATAAAAATAATGTCGCCGCCGCGGAGTTTTGTCCCGATCCCGTGTCGTTTTTTAAAAGCGTCGGGCGGAATAGATTTAATATCGGCATGCGGTTTCATTTTTCCGTGCTTTCGGCTATCGCGAAAGTCCCTTGCATAGGTATTTCGTATGACGATAAGGTCTTAGAATTTTATCGTGAAGCGAACCTGCCCGAATTTTGCGTCACGCTGGACGGCGTTAAGGCGGCGGCCGATATCGCTTCCGAAGTCGCCGCAAAGATAAAACTGGCAGGCGTGAATTACTTCGCTATATCGAAAAATCTTCTTCAATATTCGGATATGAAGGAAGAAGTTTCCGGAAAACTTTTTGACGAATTCATTCGCGAAATGGCGGTCCTTATAAAATGAAAGAAAAAATAGCCCGTTATATCACGGAAATTCATAAAAAGAAAAAGGCACGCAAAAACCTTGAATTTATTGAATTTCTGGTCTGGATACTAATGCTTGCGGCTTCCGGAATTTATTTTTCGCTTAATTTCCTTAAATGGCTGCTTTATAAAAAGGAAATATTGAAACCTGCAAGAACGGGGATATTTACAGTCAGCGTAGGCAATATAAAGGTCGGCGGAACTGGAAAATCACCCCTGGTCATAAGGATAGCGTCGGAATTTTTAAAGCGTTCCATAAAAACGGCGGTGATAAATCGCGGATATCTGGGGCCTTCTAAAAAGCTTAATATCATTTCAGACGGCGTCAGCCTGAAAAAGGATATCGGCGAATGTTCCGACGAGGCTTTTATGGAGGCCCTCGCGCTTCTCGGAGGGGTCAATCGCGGATTGGGCGGGCCTCTGCGTGAAAAATCCAGAAGTTCCGGTAATTATGCCACGTTCGGTGAAAACAAGCTTTCCACCTTGTTCGGCGCCCGCGTCATGACCTCGAAAGAGAGGGTGGATTCCATAGCTTACCTTGAAAGTATTGATTTTGAAGGGGTGGCAGTCCTTGACGACGCCTTTCAATATTACAGGCTTATAAAAGACGTAAATATAGTCGTGCTCGATTATAACGATCCCTTCTCAAACGGCATGACTTTTCCCGCCGGCATGCTTCGTGACAGGCTTTCCAGGCTTTCCGAAGCGGACATTGTAGTGATATCGAAGTGCCCGTCGCCCGAAGCGGCGCGCGGAGAAAAATACGCGCGTATAATTTCGACGCTGAAAAAACACGGCTTTTCAGGTGAAATATACGCGAGCGGAATCACCGTGACGGGGGCGTATTCTGAAAATGCCGCATCGTTAAAATCTTTTAATGAATTTCGCGGCTCCCGGGTATTTC
Source organism: uncultured bacterium (assembly GCA_964545075.1). Lineage (GTDB taxonomy): Bacteria > Muiribacteriota > UBA9980 > UBA9980 > UBA9980 > DAOPXV01. Next base: position 2,916 of record CAZJFS010000047.1, on the reverse strand, counting down.
TTTTTTCAGCTATTGCGGATAATGCTTCTTTTTTTTCCTCCATGCAGAAAAGAGCTTCTGAAAATGGATTCGAGCTTTTCTGCGAAGGATTTTTAGATCACAAGGATTACAGCCTGAATTGCCAGGCCGAAATATTAAAAAAAGCCCGCGCGCTCGGCGCGGATCATATCATGACGACCTTCAAGGACGTCGTGAAGTTGAAAAAAGAGATTTTTTCGAATTTTTCCTTAAACAGCGTTTCTTTCGACCTCTGGATAACGGAAGAAGATGCGCTCTTTTCCTCGCTTCTTTACAGGCGGAATTTGAAAATGGAGGCGGCTGAAAAATGAGCGAGTTCAAAACTATAGGGATCACCATGGGAGATCCGGCCGGCATTGGGCCCAAAATATGCCTTCTGGCGCTCAGGGAAGTTCTTTCCGGAAGGCTCAAACGCGGAGCCGGCTTCGTCATATTCGGAAATTATGATATGCTTTCGCGGCTTGACCGCGAATTGGGGACGGGCCTTTGTCCTGAAAAGGTTTCAGGCTCGGATCGCGGAAATATCCTTTCGAAAAACGGGTCGCGGGTGATGATATGCGACATAGATTCGCCCGGTTTCAGTGATATCGTTCCCGGCCGGGCTTCGGCCGAATCGGGCGCCGCGTCATTCGAATACATAAAAAAAGCATGCTCCGAGGCTATGGAAAAAAAGATAGACGCCATCGTTACGGCGCCCATTTCGAAAGAGGCCATAAATCTTTCGGGGCATAAATGGCCGGGCCATACGGAGATGATGTCTTACCTTTCCGGATCGAGAAACGTCGAGATGGCTTTCGTCGGGGACAAAATGCGCTTGGTGCTCGCCACGCGTCACCTGTCGCTTGCCGATTCGGTAAAAGAATTGACCGCAAAGCGCGTGCGCGAGTCAATTTCCTGCGCCGCCGCCCTTATGGATTCGCTGTATCCGCGTTCGAAAAGCGTAAGGATAATGGTCGCCGGCCTTAATCCTCACGCCGGAGAAAAGGGCCTTTTCGGAAAAGAAGAGGAGGCCGTAATAAATCCGGCGATAATTAAAATGCGCGATCATTTTAAAAGTTTCGCTTCGGGTCGCAAAATATCGATCGAAGGGCCGATCCCGGCCGACACTCTTTTTCACGCGGCATTAAGGGAGCACAAAGGCACTGTAATCGTCGCCCTCTATCATGATCAGGGCCTCATACCTTTCAAGCTGCTTTATTTTGAATCGGGAGTGAACGTCACGATCGGGCTTCCGTTCGTCAGGACATCGCCCGACCATGGAACGGCTTATGACAAAGCCCGCGGAGGCGAATGCAACTTCGTTTCAATGAAGAACGCCATCGAACTCGCCGCCAGCATGAGAAAAGTGGAGCCGGATAACCTTTTTATTGAGTGATGTTATATCCCCATTTATTTCGCAGCGCGTAAAACGCGGTATCCCTTACTATATCGTCCCAGTCCGAAAGCGCCCTTTGAAGGTGCTGTATGACGGAGCGGCTTCTTATGTTCGCGAGGCCCGAAACGGCCCGCTGGCGATATGACGCGAGATTTTGTTCCCAGAGGAACCATACCAGGACTCCTTCGCCCGCGGAACTATCGAAAGTGGATAGAGCGTAAGCCGAGTTCAAACGGACTACGTTGGCCGCGTCGACAAGCCCGAGGGTTATGAGCGGCCTTATCGCGCGCCTGTCCCCGAGGTCGATGAACGAAAGCGCCGCTTCACCTCGTACTTCCCCGTCTATATCGGTCGCGAGAACCTTCTGGAAGAAAGCGTAAGTATCGGGATGGCTGTAATTTCTTACCGCTATTACGGCGGCCCGCCTGACGACGGGTGAAACATCGTTCAAACCGCGCAGAATGAGAGGATGCAGGGCGTCGAAATGTTTTATCAGGCCCATGTATTTGCAGGTTACGGCCCTTACCTCGTCGTTTTTGTCTCCGAGAGTCCTTAAAAGCGGTTTGAGAACGTACTCCGGATCACCGAATTCGCCCATGTTTATTACCGCATGAAGCCTTAAAAGGTCATCGTCAGTCGCAAGGGCCGCAGTGCGCACGATTTCGAAAAACCTCGTATAAGCCAGGCGATGCCTTGATATGAGAGGGATCATTGAGTCGACAACCGCGTATTTCTGGTCCCGCTTGTAATTTTTAAAATCGCTTTTAAAGCTCATGGCGGTATTCTCGGAATCCGAGAATGTTCCGAGCGCGTATATAAGCTCGGCCAGGGTTTTTGAGTCCGGCTCTTCAGCGATCTGAGCTAATATAGCCGGAACGCTTATGCGGTCGTTTACGTGGCCGAGTTTTATTAAAGCTTCTGACGCGCGTGCTCTTACCGCCGGCATCGGGTCTCCGATTCCTTTTAATATGAATGGAACGGCGCGTTCATCGTCTAACTCCATAAATGTCTGGAGAGCCGCAAGCCTTTCGTTTTCCCATTTGCTCTTCATGAAAAAACAAGCGTCGTTAAATTCTCCGGTCGAAGCATTCGAGCAGGGGACGAAAAAAACCATGGAAATGGCGGATATTAATAAAAACGTAATTATCGATCTTCGTTTATTTTTCATGCGTACTCCGAAAAAATTGCAGGGATATTTTGAATATCCCTGCAATCGTGTTATGTCTCTATATTCCTGGAAGCATTATGCTTTGTTTTCGCAGCCAAGGAGCTTTATCTTGCGTATTACGACCTGTTTTATAGCATCGCGCGCGGGAGCGAGATATTTTCTGGGATCGAATTCGGCCGGCGATTCCACGAAAACTTTTCTTATAGCGCCTGTAAAGGCTATGCGCAGGTCCGTGTCTATGTTAATTTTGCAGACGTGCGATTCTTTTGCCGCCTTCGTTATCATTGATTCCGGAACGCCCTTTGAATCCTGAATCTTCGCGCCGTACTGGTTGCATATTTTAACGAGGTCTTCA
>CAZJFS010000046.1:0-25881 GCA_964545075.1 uncultured bacterium | reverse complement strand
TGGATTGAAACAAGCTATAATCGTATTAATTTACTGTTTGCCAATACAAACCGCCATTTTTGGAAGCGGGAGGAATAAAGCTATTGTTGTATCATAAATTTTATTGTATAATGATCACATAAATGCTGCGATCAAATTAATTTTTAAATAGCGGAGCTGCCACATGAAATACAAATGGCTCGATAAATACTGCCTCTCTAAAAAAGGCGCCAAAAAAGATTTCAAGGAAGAATGGAACGTAATAAGATATCTCATAGGCGATAAAATGTTCGCGATGCACGGCGAGGACAAAGAAAAAAAAGCCATCATCACATTAAAATGCGATCCGTATTTCGGCCAGGAGCTGCGCGGACAATTTCCTGATATCGTACCCGGATATTATATGAATAAGGAACACTGGAACTCATTGGATTTAAACGGAAATGTGCCGGATGACGTTTTAAAACAAATGATAGATATGTCATACGATCTGGTGCTAAACAGCTTAACTAAAAAAAAGATAAAAGAAATATCAGAAGCATAATGGAGGATAAAATGAACCGGACGTTTAAATTGCTTTGCATATCGCTCGCCTCGGGATGTATATTCTTTAATTCGAATATTTTTTCTTTCGCCGGCGCCAATTCGACGGAACCGGTAAATATTGGAAATACGCCCGTCAGAACGGCTCAAACGGGAAACCCCAACGAATTTTTAAGTATGGTAACCGCGCAAGGCGGAACCAACGTTCACGCTGTTTTAAAAACAATCGCTCAGCAGGCGAACGTAAACATAATTCTCTGCGCTTGCGGCGAAAATAAAGTCAATGTTTCATTTAAAGACTTTTTTTATGAGGAAGCCTTTAAAACCGTTGCTGAAAAGGCCGGACTGATAATGAAAAAAAGCGGAAACGTCTATATATTTTCACCCGAAAAACCCCTTACGGCCGCTGAAATCGGAACCTTGCGCACCGGCCGGATCGTTTCTAAAAATCAGGCAACCGATTCTCAAAGCGAATATGTATCCGTTAAAACCAATGGCAATTGCGACATAAGAACCTTAATAGAAATCATCGGAAAAGTGGCCGGAATAATAACAGTCCTCGAAAAACCCGTTGAAGGAGCCGCGGATGTGGAGTTCAAGGACGTTTATTACGAAACCGCTTTAAAAATAATAGCCGAAAATAACGGCCTGGTCATGTCTAAATCAGGCAACGTCTTCAAATTCGGAAAAAATAAATGAAACTATTTTTTTGCGGTTGCGGGTTTTAAGCTTTCAACGATACCGGTAAGTTCTTTTTCGTACTTCTTTTCGGATTCGTCCGTGCCGAAGTAATACATAAGAACGACTTTTTTATCGGGAGTCATGATAAGCATCATAGATACGCTGATCTTAGCGTCTTTAACGGTGGCCGTGCAATCTTCCACGAAAGCGCCAAGGCCGTTTAATTCGATCTCGCTTGTAGAAACGGTTGTTAATGGCCCCAACTCATTTTCTATTTCTTTCTGAGCTTCGGCTAACGCTTTTTCTACATCTTCGGCTTTAACCGATTCAAAAGTAAGACTGATTCCTTCATCGGATGTTTTTGCAGTAAAAACGTTTCCTTCGGTGGATACTTTCCATGCGTCGGGAATTGAAACTGAAATTCCGCTGTCAGGATTATTATATTCTTTTGCCATAGCCGAGCCGAAAGATAAAGCAATGAAAACCACGACAATAAATAATATTTTAACTAAATTTTTCATTAAATTTTTCCTCCTGATTTTTTAGCGCATTTCATACGGATTCCCAACATTTTTTTTGCTGATATTACCATAAAATTAAATGAAAATCAATATGTTTTGAAGACGCTTTTAAAGCCGGCCGGCAACTGATTAAGTATCCGTTTTAAAAATAACGATACCGGTCTCAATAATATTTGCTTGAATATTTCAATTTTTGTTGTATAATATATGTAAAGATGTTTACAAAAATTAACATTAAAGAAGGGGGATTTCTGAATTTATGAAACTTAAAAGTTTTCTTTCAATCTTAATCGTCCTTGCAATCATGGCTCCCATGGCCCTTTTTGCCGCTGAAAAACCCGCCGTAGTCGATGCGAAAATGCTCAAGCAAATGGAAACTTCCACCGCCGTTAAGGATAAGCTGTTTATCCTTGAATACAAACATTGGCTCTTCGCCGCGCAAAGGCCTGAAGTAAAAAAAGAAGACGTTTTAAAAAACTTCCAGTCATACAACGAATATAGCTCAAAATTCTCTCAGGACATGATTAACGATATCAGCCAGAATGAAGCGGACGCTCAGGCAAAAGTCCAAAAACTTTTAATTTATATAAAAGCGAAAAAATCCCCGGCCGTTTTTGCGTTCCAGCCGTTCGTGAAAAATCTCGCGGACGCTCTTAAAAATCAGGCGCTTGACACCAGCAAAAAAGGCGCTTCAGAATTTCAGGAAAGTTACGCGAGAACCGCGGCGCTTTTAAAATGGATAAACGCTCAGCCCGCGCCTAAAAACGCTATAATGAATTCTATCGACCTGCAAGACGTAAGCAAACACTACGATCCGACCCATCCCGGCCATTTACACGAATCGCCGAACGGCGGCCTTTATCATCAGCCCGGCGACAACGGTCCGTTCTCCGGCGGCGGCTCTTACAACCATGGCGGCCATCACCAGAACCATCCTTCATATCCATCGTATCCGACACCGACCTATCCTTCATACCCGCCAGCGCCTACATACCCCACATATCCGCCGAACTACTATCCGCCGCAGTATCCTAACTACCCCACGCCCGACTACTATCCGTCAAACAACGGCCAGGTAGAGCACATTCACCACTGCGCAAGATGCAGACGCCAATTCTCATACTATCCTAACGGCTATGCCCCGACCTGCCCTTATTGCGGTTACTACGGATATTAAACTTAAAAGTCACGATTAAAGATCAATACATTCTAATATAATAATATAAAACCCGTCGGTGCGATTAACGCCGGCGGGTTTTGTTTTATGACCCGTATTTTTGTATATGGGCAAATTATTGAAGCCGCCCCGGCGATCTAGCCTTTACAGTTAAGCTCCACCTTGCCGACCGAGGTGACCGCCCTTAATCGATGACCGCCCTTTCCTATGCGCCCTTCGAAACGATTCCCGGATGAATTAGATTTCTCCAGCTCAAAACCGCTGACCGAGATCTTACCGACCGAAGTTTTCAATTCAATTTCGGCGTCTATATTTTTCGGCATGTTGATAATTATTTTACCGTTACTGGATTTAAGGTCGATATCGTTTTTGATACCGCTGACATCAGCCTCTATCAATCCATTTGAAGTTTCAAGACTCGAAATTCCAGCGGTTTTACATATGCTTATCCCGCCGTTGCCGGACCTCGCCTTTATCGTCCCGTTCGCGTTATTCACTTCTATTTTGCCGTTCAGCGTTTCAAGATTCGAGTCGCCCAAAGTATTTTCAAGTGAAATTCTGCCGTTCATGTTTTTGACCGTGCCGACCAGAACATTTAAAGGAACTTTTATTTCATAATCCACGGAAACTTTCGAATCCTGCTTTAAATATCTTGTTTCAACATATATATTGTTTCGGTCGTTTTTAACGTCAATTGAAACATTATCAAATTCTTCTTTTTCATTTATCGGCGAGCCAAACGCGTTGATCAGCGAACTCAATGCCCCCTGCGAAATTTTTTTCAACGCTCCTACTTCTACCGTATCTTTTTCCCAGCCGGTTATGGTTATATGGCCGTTTATATTTTTAACTTCCAGCTTTCCGCCGGAATCTACATTATAATTTTTTAAAAATCTCTCTTCCATTTCATTCCTCCTGAAATTAAATTTATACTAATTCGCATTCTAATATTAATGTGGAGGTTTCGATCAGATAAGCTTTTTACAGTTTGAGATATCCGGCGTTCGATAATAAAACGTCGTCATCGGTATTTTCAACTTTTTTGTTGTTTATTATCTCGCCCTTATTCGTACGCAGTTTATTTTTAATTGCCCCGATCTGCCTCGGATCAGCGGTTATCTCGCCAAAATTATCGATAAACTCAACTTTTTCGAGTAACAATTCCGGGGCCACATCCGTTCCTATGGTAAGTTCGCCCATGACCATTATCGTAACTTTGCCTTCCGAGAATTCAAGCTCCGATGAATCGAGTTCATATTCATCCTCGACCATTATGTGCTTGCCTGAATGGTAAAGGACCGTTGTTGAAAAACCCTCGCAGATATTGACGATCGATTCCCTGAGCTCTTCGCCGCATACTATCACGCCGGTCGTTTTTATTGAACTTATACGAGTTTGCAGCATTTCGGGCCTGACGTCGTCCTTGAACGTGATCATCAAGTCGGTATAGAGTTTCGCATTGCTGAATTTTTTTATGGAAACCGAATCAATTACAAGCTCATCTTCGAGATAAAGACAGCCCTGCGGCATGATCTCGCACTTCGCCGCGCCTTTGATCTTGCGGTTCATGATCTCCGAATATTGCTCATCTATAATGATTTTGCCGGACGCTTCGACCTTATCAAGTTTTTCTTCTATAAGTTGTTTGTCAATATTTCCTACCACTTTAAGTTTACCGTCTATAAAAAGATTCGAGGACGGTTTGAGAGAGCGCAGGAAAGCGTCGGTCAAAACGCACGGGCCGCTTATAAAAGAAGAGTTGTTTGAATAAGAAACAAATTTCCCCGTCTGATTGACGATCTTTGACTGGACTATCGGCGTGAGTTTTTCAGGACAGATAATTTTGCCGGTGATTATAAGTCCGCCGATGCCTTTTTCTATATCTTCGATAAGGACGTTTTCCCTTATAAAAATTTTGCCGGTAACGTATAAATATAAAGGTTTTGAAAGTTTGCCAAGATATTCGGGCGTAAGTTCCAATTTACCGGTGAACATTTCATAATCTTTCGTCAATACGACCGATGAACCCATGTTTCCTATTGAAACTTTCGAAAGTAAATGAGATGTTTCAGGGCTCGATATGACGGTGCCGACGTTTCCAATTTTACCGATCTCGCCGATCGTCTGTTCCGTGGCGCTTCTTATGTCCAGTACGCCTATATTGTTTATATTACGCTTTGTCATATTATTTTTCCTCCATATTAATTTTATTTTTTAATCTTAAAAAGTTTATGGCGGTTCGCAAATGGTAGCGCACCGTAGAATCGGGAATAGAAAGCGTTTGAGCGATCTCAGCGCTCATCATATCAAGCCAGTACCGCTTGAAAACGATATCGTGAAGGTTTTGCGGAAGTTTTGAAAGCATTTCCATGGCGTCCAGTTTTGAATCCGGATTGCCGCACGCGCTTTCCAGCTCGAGGTTCTCATCGTAGATCTCTTCGAATCTAGATCTGCGCATAAGGTCGGTATTATAATTTTTCAGAACGCTGAAAAGCCATGACCGGCGTTTATATTCGGGCAGGATATTGAGCAAGTCGACGTTCGATGTGGCCCTTACGAACGTTTCCTGAACGAGTTCCTCGGCCTGGTTCATATCGCGCGTTATGCCGAGCGCGAAGCGTTTCAACTGATTATAATACCTGTCATATAATTCTTCGACTATTACCATTTTTTTACCGCTCCAAAACTTTTTACACTAATATGACGGACGAGGAATTCAAAGTGTTGGTAATTTTTTTAAAATTATTCGCTTCGGCGACGCTGCCCGATCTTTCATATAATTTCAAAGCCTGGTCGTAATAATTTAACGCCTTTTCGCGATCATCTTCACGAACGCATATATTTCCAAGCCCTTTCATGCAGTTACCCATGCAGAAAAGATATCCGATCTCTTCCGCAAGAGTAAAAGCCCTTTTAAAATGATCCGAAGCCTTAACATATTCGCCTTTCCTTATATATGTAAAATACGCCCCAGTTTTCATAAAGCGTTGCGAGTAAAGATGGATACGCCGCCTTTGCGGAAGCTTCGATCATTTTCACGCCCGACCCCATTTCAGTCCGGCGCTCCAGTATCAGGCGCGATCTGATCTCCGATTTATCTATGACATTATAAACCTGGATCGGTTCATCTTTACCCTTCACATTTACAGGTTCAAGCCGTTCTAATAAAAACCGCCCTTTCAACTGTTTCGCCATATCGGATGTGATCATTATCTTTCCGATCCCGGCGTTCGGCTCCATGCGCGCGGCAATATTCACCGCGTCGCCCATGATATCCAGCCTGCCGCCGATCAGGCCGACAACAGCCCGGCCCGTATGGATTCCGATGCGCATTTTTAATTCGAAGCCCCTGGCTTTTTTTAAAACTTCACTGAAATTTGAAAGTTCCCGCTGCATTTTAAGCGCCGCATAGCAGGAATAAGAAGGGTCCAGTTCATTACTCTCACTTATTCCAAAAGAAGCCATTATGCAGTCACCTTCGTATTTGATAACATTTCCGTGTTCCGATTCGATGGCGGCGCCGGAAGATGCAACGGAAAACTCTGAAGGCAAGCTCGATGAGTTTTTGCTCGCGGCTGATTTAAAACCGCATTCCGGGCAGAATTTTGTATTATCTTTATTTTTATGGCCGCATGAAGGGCATTTGATCATGGAGGTTTTTTCATCCTGTTTTTTCAGTTGATTTTAACATAAAAAAGGGTTTTTTAATAGCGGATTTATGATTTTACTATATCCTAAAGTTTCATAATTTGTTTACAATATAAGCTCAAATATGATATTATTTCAGATATGCCGGCTTGAAGGGGCATAAAAGCATTTAACATTGGTATTTATAAATCAGGGCGCTATGAATATTAAGGAGGCGGAAAAATGAGGCAAAAATTAAACTTGATTACCCTCGGAGTAGATGATTTTGAAAAGTCGGTAAATTTTTATGAAAAGGGGCTGGGCTGGAAAAAATCAAAATCCAGTATGGACGGGCTTGCTTTGTTTGCTTTAGGCGGAATCACGCTGGCGCTGTATTCAAGGCAGGACCTCGCGGACGATGCGACGGTAAAAAATACCCGCTCTGAATTTTCCGGCCTGACAATATCCTATAACGCCAAATCGGAAAAAGAGGTCGATGAGGTCCTGGCGGAAGTTGAAAAATTAGGGGCGAAAATCATCAAACCGGCGCAGAAAGTTTTCTGGGGCGGGTACAGCGGATATTTCAGAGACCTTGACGGACATTTATTCGAAGTAGCGTTTAATCCATTCTGGGAATTCGATGAAAACGAAAATTTGAAATTGTAAGTTTTTTACAAGGATGACATGACGAAGCTATATCCGCGCCTTATCGAAGCGGATTGCATCATTCTTTCGTCGCCGGTCTATCTTATCGAATGGTTCGTGGATTATTTCAAAGTTGACGAGAACTGGACATGATCCAAAAAATGGAGAGCGAACCTTCGCTTATCGTCGTGAGTTCACATATTATGGTCGTCGGGAAAAAGATTTAAGCCGATGAATTTTACGGAAAAAGCGTTTATAAAAAAATCGAATTCAAAGAGAGGAAATATGGAAATTAAAGATATACCATTTGAAGTATTCACCCCGGATGATCTGGTCGCTGAAGAACATAGCGGAGATACGGGAAAAGCTTATTGGAAGATCTTCAAGAAGGGGAACGTCAGATTCAGGATAGTTGAATATTCTCCGGGTTATACGGCCGATCATTGGTGCGAAAAAGGCCATGTAGTATATGTTTTAGATGGAGGATTCACGACACTTCTGAAGGATGGAAGAAAACACGAACTTACAAAAGGCATGTGTTACATAGTATCTGATAATGCCGAAGCCCATAGATCATCAACCGTGAACGGGGTCAGGCTTTTGATCGTCGATTAAAAAGAAGATAAAAATGAAATCGACGAATGGAGCGAAAAAAATTACGAAAAATTTGCGCTGCTAAAACTAAAAATAGACTCGATAACCGGGAAACTTGGAGAATAAAAGATAAGCATGGCGCGATAGATTTAACGAGAACTTAATCAACAAGCATTTCTTTTAAGATATTTTTAACTTTTAAAACCGTGTCCTTGTCTAATACGCCTAGTTTTTTAACGAGCCGTCTTTTATCAATAGTTCTTATCTGATCCAGAATTATCAATCCCTTTTTGCCGTCAAAATTAACTGGAATTCTGGTCGGATATATAAACGATTTTGTCGTCATTGGCGCTACTATAACGGTGCCTATATTATCATTGATTTCATCGGGTGAAACTATCAAGCATGGCCTTGTCTTATTTATTTCATGGCCAAGCGTAGGATCAAGGGATATTAAAAAAATGTCGTATTGCTTTGCTACCATTTCCAATTCTCCATTTGTAAATCGATGTTATCATCTATGAGTAATTTATCGTCTTTGTTCTTTTTCATCTGCTTAAAAGCCTCGCTCCAGCCTTCACGTGCTTTTTTATGCAAAGGCTTCAATATGATCAGGTTTCCTTTGATTTCAATATCGACTTCTTTCTGAATATCGCATTGCTGAAGCACTGTTTTTGGTATGCGGATGCCTTGGGAATTGCCTATTTTAATTATATTAGCCCTCATAATAATCACCTCTATAGTAATTATAATGTAATTACTTTAAAAAGTCAAACTGTTTTTATGTTTTTTTAGCTTGTTAAGAACAGCTGTTATTCCCCAATAAATTTATACCATATCAACTGCGCTTCATCCGGAAGTTCTTTGTAAGCATGCCTGTTTATCGCGCCGAGTTCGCACCCCTGCCGCGCATAAAACTTGCAGGCTGAAACGTTATTGTTCTGCGTCTCGATCTTTAAAAATATGCAGCCTTTTTTTTGGGCGCAGATTACGGCGTGCTGAAATAATTTTGATCCAACGCCGCACCCTCGAAATTCTTGATCTATTCGAATATCCCAGAGGCCGGCTATATCTTTACGCCCGTCCAAAAAATTCAACCCGGGGGTATCGTATGCTACAAGGGCGCCGCCGATACGTTTTCTGCCGGCAAAAGCCGATATTATTTCCCATTTTGAAATATCCCATTGCTTTGGCCAGCTGGCAGGGCCTTCTCCGGGAATAGCATCATAATTCTTGCGGTATGGTTTCTCGATCTTCTCTTCCCTCATAATAATTCCACCAAGGCCATTTTTGATCGCCTCAACCACAAATACCGTTTCTATCTGAAAAGCTATCGATATTTTTGCGTATTCCGGCAAAATTTCAATTGGTTCCTGCCTGATCTCTATATCCATAAATTTCCTCGATTTTCTGAACAATCAAATCATTACGGTTTTATTAAAATATCTATTGAAAATTTCGCGCTTGATCGCGGCCTTAAAAAAATTATGACATCAGCAAGCGTCATTCGGCGGCCGGGTCGTTGATGGCTCCCATGAAAAGTATATGGCCCGTGTCATTATTTACGATCGCAAAAAAATATGGCCGGTCGACTATCATAGTGAACGGCTCCGGCTCCTTTTGAGCCATTCCGCGACCTTCGACGCCAACCATAGTGACGGCGGCCGCTTCAGTCCCTTCTTCATTCACTTCAACGAAGGTCTTCTGAATGACAAGGCTTATAAAAAAGTCTAATTTTTCGGCCAGAGCGCTCATCTTTGAAAAATCCGCCTTGCCCTGCTCAAAGGCGACGCCCATGCCAAGCGCGCATAAGAGCTTATTCAAAGTGATCTCATATCTCATTTTAAGACGCGGCATTGAAATAGCTCCCGGAAGTTCCCTGAAAGACGACAGCCATTTATTCCAGTTATCATATGTGAGATCCGCTATGAATTTGTCGAGGCCCGAACCGGATACGGGAAGAAATAGATACATCGCTACGCGCCTTCTCGCGCCGTAATACATTTTAATGGCCTGGAATTCTTCATTTTTCATGTATTCGAAATTTCCGCCCTGCGTCATCATCTTGACTTTTTTAACGCCGCCGGGCGCGTTAAAATCTTCATCCCTGGTGTTGTCAGGGTTGAATTTACTCGTCCAGGCGCCCTTGAAATATATTGCGTTTATAAGCATCACCGTAAGATTTTCGGGCAACCGCTCAACGGCCGGACTTATCTTTCCGCGGGTTTTGTCGGATACCCACTTATTGATCGCCGGCACCGCATCCGCGCTTTTAAAATCTACCGACTTAACTTCGGCGTTATATATCTGCGTATTTTTTTTCAAATATTCTTCGCTGAATGCAAGGCCTGTTTTCGTCCAAACAGAGTTGGCGACGCTCATTTCTACCTTCGGATCGATGTTTTCAATCAGTTTGTTGAAAGCGATATTGGTTGCGGCCAATTTTTCAGAATCGATATTTTCCAGGTAAAATGTTTTTTCCATGGCGGTTTTCGTTTCGCCGGCGGCGCCGTTATATGTCAACAAAAGCGCCTGCATAACTGAAAATGGCGAAATGAACGTGTTCGGTTTATCGTTTTGCTTGACGGCGCCGGAGAAAATATTGAATGAGAATTTAAGGCCGGAAATGATTATATCGCGATCGATCCGGCCAATAAGTTCATTATATTTACCGATCTCTTCTTCAGTAAGCGGAGCAACGGGAGGCTCATGGCTTGACGGCTGATAATTTTGACGCTGATTCATCTTTATTACTTCAGACGGCGGAGGAATAGATACTTGTTTTTGAGGGACCGGAGTCTTTGATTTCCCCTGGGCGAATGAAACTGATAAATCAATAATGCTCAGCGCGATAAAAAAAATAATAGCGATACTCATTAATAAAAAACAGTAAATCGTGCTTTTCATTTAAAACCACTCCTTTTACAATTTATTTTAACGATACTCCGTAAAGTATCAGCGGCACGGATTTTCCTTTCATCATAACGGGGCCGTGCTCTACGAAATCGACGCCGGGAAAATCCTCTTTTTTTATTTTATCGATAACGGTTTTACTCATCAGAATATCGGTCTTGAAATTTTTCGTTTCGCTTTCTATTCTCGCCGCGATATTGACGTTATCGCCTATGAATGTATACTCCATCCGCTCCTGGGTGCCTATGTTTCCGGCGATGAGTTTTCCCGAATGGATCCCAATACCGCTTTTTATAGGAGAATATTTTTTAAGACCGTTGAATTCCTCGAGCGCGCGCTTCATTTCAAGCCCCGCCCTGACCGCGGCCCGCTCATGATCGCATTCTCCGAAGAGCGGCGAAAAAATAGCCATTACCGCGTCGCCCATGAACTTGTTTATTATCCCGTGGTTCTTGTGTATCGGGCCGACGATGTGCGAGAAATAAAGGTTCAAAAATTCGACGAGTTTTTCAGGCGTGAGGGTTTCGCTCAATGGCGTAAAATCTCTTATATCGGAAAATAATATCGTCGCCTCGACCTCCTCGCCCATTAAATTTAATTTTTCGTTTTTCATAAGCTTTTCCGCTATTTCAAACGAAATGAATTTGCCGAAAGTATCTTTTACCCGCTCCCGCTCAACAAGCCCGTCCAGCATGAGGTTGAAATGTCCTTTCAGCTGGCCTATCTCATCGACATAGAGAACGGAGGTCTTGCAGTTGAAATCGCCCTTCGAGACAAGTTTCATCCTTCTCACTAAATTATTAACGGGGATTATGATATTTTTTCTGAATGAAAAGACCGACATAGCCTGCATGATCAAAAAGTAAAAAGCGAAGAACATCATCGTCACGACCGGCACGATCTTATCGAAGTTATCGAGCATTTTAAGCATATCGTTGGTATCGTTTAATATGCCTGTGTTAAATGAAAGCGGAAGATATACGCCCAGCGCGGTCGGCACGACGCCGACGCAGAATATTATTATAATAAAACGCAGCGTGAGATTGATGGAATAGCCGTTTCTTAATTTGAACGGCTCGTGATCCTTGAAAAAAGGCGCCGCGATATTATTATTGATGTATTGCTGAATGAAACCGAGGCTCAAAAGGCTTGTTATCGTCCCAAAAACGAGGAATGAAACGAAGAACATCAAAAATATCAGAACGGAAAATTCATCGACCAGAAGGTAATACGCGGCGCATTTAGCGGCGAATTTGAATACCGCGAAAACCCATATGAGCGCGAGTATGAAAACTGGCAGATCGATCACTCTTTTTTCCGCCGTATCTATATCCCCGCAAGATCGCAAAAAACTGAATTTGTAATAAGGCCATAGCCATGTCAATATAAGAATCGCCAGAACGGGTAAAAGTATATTATTATTGAAAATTGAAAATACCGGATATTTAAGGGCGATCTTATTCTCAAACCGCCTTTCCAGCCTCAATGAAACCCCGCCGTTCTTATCATGGCGTGAAATAAGTACGTCAATGAGGCCGCCCCTGGTCGTGAACTCAATTCCATCTTTATAATCGTCCAATATCGTTTTATTATCGCTTATGACCAGCTTATTGGTTTCGCCGGCCGGCGCGACACGGGGCTTTTCCTCGCGGGCTTTTTGAACGACCTCGGCGACGAGTTTCTTCACGTTTTTAGAGTCTACCAGAGAATATGACTCGAACATGGCGAGCGGGTATTCAACCGCTATTATCGAAATAATAAAATACAGATAAAGGCCTATATGAAGCTTCTTGAAAATATCGAACGCTTTTGAAAATATTTTAAACATGAAGACCAATCCTTGTCATTTTAATGCTATCGTCCAGCGATTTTTTTGTTCCGACGATGACGGACCCGTTATCAATTTTTTCAAATACGGCGATATAAACCAGCCGTAATTGAACTTAATGATATTAACTAAAAATACAATTCTTAATAAAATTCAAACCTGTACCATGGCCCGAACATATGCCTTGCTGAAAAGTTCTTGAGGGTGACGGAAGCGGTATCGCCGCATCCGGGATCACCGGTATAATAAATAACTCCCTTTCCGCCGTCGGGGCTGCCTTCAAAATTCAAAAGCAGCAACCCGCCGCGTATATGTCCGTAATTTCTAGTCGGCGACAGAAAAGACGGCCATATATCGAAAGAATTATAATTTCTTAAAGAGAAAGCCGTTCTCTCTTTGTCATTATTTTTTTCCTTCAATATTTTCTCGCACATGGCCGTAAGCTGATCGTTATACCGTTTAAATTTGATCTCTATGCCATATTCATGCAGCCATAAATAGCCCGGCATGGTGGCGTAAATATAGAGGCATGTGATCAAAACGCCCAAAATAACATTTATTAACTTGCATTTCCAGCCCGGTTTAAAAATACCTTTTAAGAATATAAAAGGGCCGATTAAAAGCATATAGAACATCATCGGCCCGACCAGAAACATCGCGGGGCTGAAAAAACCGATAACGCCGAAAAAAGCCGCGGACAATAAAATTGCATTGAACAATATCAGAATAAAAATATGATTTTTAAGTTCTTTTATCTCAAAAATGATTGATTTTAAAAAAGACATCTTAACCCATCCGCCGGTGACGGCAAAAAATTTAATATTGATACATTTATTTTATCATAAATCATAAGTAAATTCATTTTTTATTTTTTCACAACTACACCTTCTCATCAAATTAACTTTATGCCCGCCAACCGACCCGCGGCATTCGTCTCTGAATATAAACGCTTGGCCGTCTTAAAGACAGGGGCGGAACACAGGTACGGCGATCCCGATACCCCTCCCATAACCGATTGACAATGTCCTGATTTTATTATATACTACGGCCACATAAAATTACAGGAAAGGCAGATAATTTTGGCTAATTTTGATTTTTCGAAAATTGATAAAAAATCGGCTCTTGAAAAACTAGACGAGCTTAAAAACATAATAAAATCATGCGGTTCCGCCCTTATCGCATATTCCGGCGGCGTGGACTCCTCATTTCTGGCGGCTGTCTCAAAAGAGGCGCTCGGCCCTTCAGTTATTCTGGCGACCGCAATATCCGAGACATTTCCCAGGCATGAATCAGAAATATCTAAAAAATTCGCGGCGGAACTCGGCGTCGAACAGATATTCATAGAATCGTCTGAACTCGACATCGACGAATTCAGGAAAAATCCGAAAAACCGCTGCTATTTTTGCAAAAAAGAACTTTTCACAAAATTTTTAAAACTGGCCGACGATAAAAATATATCAAAAGTATTTTCAGGCGCTAATTTTGACGACCTTGACGATTTCAGGCCCGGCCTCGCGGCCCAGAAAGAACTCGGAATTATGTCGCCGCTGATGGAGGCCAAACTCACAAAACTCGAAATAAGATGGCTTTCAAAGGACATGGGATTATCCTCCTGGGACCGCCCGCAGATGGCCTGCCTCACTTCGCGCTTTCCATACGGCGTCGAATTTTCGAAAGATAAATTCAACATGGTAGAAATATGCGAAGATAAGCTCAGAGAAATAGGATTTTCACAATACCGCGTTCGCTGCCATGACGAGGTCGCCAGGATAGAGATCGAACCATCGGAATTTGAATTATTGATAAAAAACCGGGAAAATATATCGGCCGGTTTCAAAAAAGCCGGTTTCAAATTCGTCACTATCGATATAGACGGATTCAGGTCCGGCTCTTTCAACTAACAGAAAAATTTTATTTGGAGCATAAATACTGATGGGACACAATTTTTCAGAAAAATTAAAGGCGCGCCTGCGCGATTTCAAGAACGGAAAGGCGACCGAAAAAGATATCCTCAATTTCATTAAAATTTCCGAATTCGAAGATATGGATTTCGCGAAGGTCGATCATAAACGGTCCATCTTTAAAAATTTCCCGGAGGTCATATTCGGACTCGGAAAGACTGACGAACAGGTCGTGGCTATATTTAGAAACATGGCAAAACACGGTGGAAACGTCATTGCGACGCGCGTTTCGGAAAAGGCCTACAATATCATAAAAAAAGAATATAAGAAAACCGTATTTGAAAAACACTCGTCGCTCGTGTTTTTAAAGCAGGGCGAACAGGCCGAACCTTACGGCAAGGTAGCGGTTTTAACCGCCGGAACATCCGATATAAAGGTAGCGGAAGAAGCGGCGGTCACGGCGGAACTTTCAGGCTCGAGCGTCACGCGCGTTTACGACGTCGGCGTGGCGGGGATCAAAAGGCTTTTCAATAATATAGACCATATTTTTGACGCGCGCGTGATAATAGTCGCGGCCGGCATGGAAGGGGCTCTTGCGTCTGTCGTCGGCGGCCTGTCGTCAGTCCCGGTGATAGCGGTCCCTACATCCGTCGGTTACGGCGCGAGTTTCAACGGCCTCGCGGCGCTTTTATCGATGCTCAACTGCTGCTCGCCCGGAGTTTCGGTCGTAAACATCGATAACGGTTTCGGCGCTGGCTATCTCGCGTCCCAGATAAATCTTCAATCCCGTGAAACGGACAAGGCGGAGACGCCGGCCAAAAAGATCAAGCCAAACCAATAATATTCTTAAAATAAAATATACTTCTCATAACAGGAGTTAATAATGCCTATTGAACCTGCGGATGAAAAAAATGAAAAATAATTATATGTTAATAGTCATTTTATTATTAATATTTTCAAATTTTGACATCGTTTACTCTGGCGACTCAAAGTCATTTGACGACCTCGATTGTGATTATATACTTAGTAAAGTTAATGACATTGAATTTCTTGAAAATTATTCCGTTAGCGTTTATGTATTTGTGTCTTATAATAGAGCGGATAATAAATCTAAAATAATTCATAAGACTTTTATTGAAGATTCTGATTATTTTAAAAAATTAAATAAAAGCCTTGATTTGATATACGCTCACAGTAAAAGCTGGAAGTCGGATATTGACTATAAATTTCAATACTATTATTATCGTTCGGAATTTGCGTATAATTATTCTAAAAGTGAAGGTCTTAAATGGTACAAAAAACTATTATATCTGGCATTTAAACTTGAAGACTTAAAAAAAGTAAAAGATTTTAAAATTACTACGACAGAATTTCAAATTGCTCATTATTTTTCGGCAAGAAAATTATATGAACTGGAAGAAAAGAAAAAAGTCGGGAACCTGAATACGTCAGATCTTAAATATTGGAAAGAAAAACTTTATTCAGATACGGCTTTAACAAATGACCCGGACATCAACGTAAAATTTTAATTGATAATAAATATTTAACTTAACGCGGAGGTAATTTTATGAAGGTTCTTTATTTCGATTGCTTTTCCGGAATGTCAGGCGATATGACGATCGGCGCTTTTCTGGACGCCGGCATGGATATGAACTACCTGGTGAACGAACTTTCAAAATTAAATCTTGCCGGGTATTCGCTTAAATGCGAATCGGTGATGAAAAATGGCCTCGCGGCGCATAAATTTAACGTTATGGACGAAAAAGGCAATATTTTCGGGCATGCTCCCATATTTTTACACTGCCATAAAAAACATTCGCATGGGAATATGCCTCCCGGGGAACATTCGCACGATCATGACGGGCATGTGCATCCGCACGATCATGACCATCATCACCCGGAACGGCCGGACGAAGCCGGCGGCCCGCACCTGCACCATGAAAACGACCATTCACAGGAACGCATCGAAAAATTACCTGAATTTCATCACGAGCACTATGAACGCCACGATCATGACCATGATATAAGCGACGGTGAACACTTCCTGCCGCACGACAGCGAAGAGCTACGCGAACACTTCGATTTCCATTCACACGAAGAAGGCCGCGCGCATTCGCACGACCACCGCCACGATACTATGCCGCATAACCATGAACACGATGCCGACGCCCATCACCGCGGCCTTAACGAAATCAAAAAACTCATTAACGATTCAGGATTGAGCGCGAGGGTTAAAGCTCTTTCATGTGAAATATTTCAAAATATCGCCGAAGTCGAATCGAAGATGCACAATATCCCCATAGATCACATCCATTTTCACGAGGTCGGCGCCATAGATTCTATAATAGATATCGTAGGTACGGCCATCTGCGTCGATCATTTTAAGATCGAAGAATTTTACGTTTCAAAGGTCCCCGTATCTTTCGGCTACATTAAATTTTCACACGGCCTCTGGCCGAATCCAGCCCCGGCGACGCTCGAACTTCTTAAAAACTTCACTCTCTACAAAATGAGCATAGACCGCGAGCTTATAACGCCAACTGGCGCGGCTATTTTAAAAACATTGTGCAAAGCGTCTTCTCAAATGCCGGACATTGAACTTGAAAAAATAGGATACGGCGCCGGATATCACGATTTTGAGCACCCGAACGTATTGCGCATAATGATAGGCGAAAAAAAAAAGGGTGAAATAACCCGCCAGGGCGATATTTATATAGACAGCATAGCCGAAAAGATAGGATGCGGCAGCGATCAGATCGACATGATCACCGCCAATATTGACGATATGCGCCCTGAATATTATGATTTTCTTGTTGAAAAACTCATATCCATCGGCGCGCTTGACGCGGCGATAACTCCCGTCATAATGAAAAAAGGCCGTCCGTCGAATCAGCTGAGCGTTATGTGCCAGCCTGAAAAAACGGCGACGCTCTCGGCAGAAATATTCAAACTCAGCACTACTATCGGGATGCGCGTTCAGCGGACGGGCAGGCTCATACTTGACCGCAGGACGGACATATTAAAAACCGATCACGGCGACGTCCGCTTCAAGGTGACCTTTTTAAAAGGAATCGTATTGAACGCCAAACCTGAATATGACGATCTCAAAAAATACGCGAACGCTAAAAATATATCGCCCGACGCGGCGGCACTCGAGCTTTCCGAAAAATTTAAACATACTTTATAAAACAAAAATATAGATCATTTAAATTTCATTTTTATTTTTAGCCCGCAAGACGCCAGGCTCACATTTAATTTGACACGATTCTAAATATTTAATATAATTATATAAAAATCAATTCAGGTGGCAAAATAGGCCGCCTGAATCTTTTAATGGAGGATCTAAACATGAGCAAATATATGATTGTTTTGATAATTATAGGTCTCATTATTTCCCTGCCGGCGCGGGCGGCGGCTACGATGCCCGGTTTTCCCGAACCGGCCTGGTATTTCGTTTCGACCGAGCTTTTAAAACCATGCAAAATAAACGAGACCGGAACGATAAGATTCATTTTCAAACCCTTGATGAACGCCGATCTCGAAGTCACGGCTAAAATAGTCATGCCTGAAACCGTTAAGATCACAGGCGAAAAAACCGTTGCGATTAAAAGTTCACAAATGAAACCCGTCCACGCCGATTTCAATTTCAGCGTAACAAAAGAAACCATCGAAAACGGATACATAGAATTCACCACAACATATCCGGCTGAAAAACTTGTTGAAATTGTGACCAGAAAATATAGTGATAAACTCTCTGAAAGTAAAAAAATGATTGAAATGATCACCCGGAAGAATAAAAAGTATACTTCATCGGTCCCGATAAACCTGTTTGTAACAAATTCAGAATGCGCCCTGAATCCCCAAGGTTATTTTGAAAAAAATTCAAGTGATTTATTCATATTGAAAATCACTATGAATATTGATGAAGCTAAAACATATTCTGAATCTTTCAAGATGCGATACCTTGAAATTTTCGAAATGAAAATTGATGAGTTTATCAGTTTTATAAAAAATACAAAATGCGATTATGATGTCGATCTTTCAAATTTTCTGCTGGCGCAATGCGTTATTGATGAAAAAATAAACAGTCAAGCCAAATATGTTCCAATCAGCCTTATAAATCCAATATTATTATTCGAGCAGATAAAATATTTAAACAATTTTAATAAAACCGAGCCCAATTTCCAAATAATCAGGTATAATATTAATAGCACATTGATAAACATGGTATCGTATTTTAATTATTTTTATATAAATGAATTCAAAAAAGGCAATAAAAAAGAGGCTTATAATAAAATGGCCGAATTTATAAAAATAATTAACGCACAGAAAATTGATGAAACTTTAAAAAAAAGGCTCGGCGCTTATATTTGTTATAACGCCGGCGTGATGGCAAAAGCGCTTAGAAATCCGGAATATGTCAACCACTTCAAAAGCGCCGCCTCAATGAATAACGGCATTATCATTCGATAATTTATGGAGATAATTTATGATAAAAGATAGAAGAACCGGATTTTCCCCGCTTTTATTACTGCTCGTTCTCGTTTTCACTCTTTCATCTTCTCCGCTCTCGATATCTTACGCTGAAAGTCAGCGCATTTCAGACAACGCCGAAACGCAGAGCGTTTCCGTCACGTTCGCAAATGATGATTTTGCTTTCGTCATAAAAGGCGCGAATAACGAATACAGCATCGCCTCGACCGAAAAGGTCAGAAATCCGAAGGTTCTCGCAGGAGTAAATACCGCTTATACGATGCTTCAGGATAACGCCGAATTCAAAAAAATGATTGAATTTTATAAAGAAAGTTACCGCCAGAGATTCGAAGCTCAAAAAGCCGAATTTGTAAAAAAAATAGCCGATGCCGAAGCCAGCGTAAAACCCGGAAAATCTCCGTCACGCTCGGTAAAGGCCACGATAAATTACGCTAAAACCGAGATACAGAAAATAGATTCTCAAAAAATACCGCCTTTAACGATAATAATCGGCCAGAACCCGAACGAAACCACAAGCTGCATGCAGCCATGGACGCTCGAATATAAAGATAAAAACGGAAAAACCGTCAGCGTTCCAGCCTCTATTTTAATGCAGCAATCAACGCTCGAAGGCATCGCCACAAACGAAGAAAAATTGTGGAATCTCATCACCCTGGCCCACGAAACCGGCCATATGATAAGCGATAACACTACCGGCCTGCGCAATGTCAGCACCAATTACAAAGATTCAAACCCTTATTTCGTTATCGACGGCACCATAGCCAATGACAGCAAGGTCGTCGAATTCGTAAGTAAAGGCGATCCGATGCCGTCCTCGCACTGGTTTAGAAAGACGACGAATTCTCAGACCGCTTTTGAGGAAGGGTTCGCCGAGTTCTCGGGAAGCTTTTTCACGTCGCCGACCCATGACGCATACGGTATAGCGGACGACGATTTTCAGGCCACCAAGATGGGTTATAAAGTTATCGAAGACAGCGTCGAGGTCAAAGCGGAACTCACATGGACCGAAATCCTCAAATCGCCCACGGAGCTTCAAAACACCGAATTTTTTATAGCAAAAGTGCTTCACAGGGTGGCAATGTCTTATGCCGATCCATACGAAGGCTACCGCGCGATTGTAAAAGTGAAATCCAACCCCGATTTCATAAAGTCTCCCTGCCTCGAAACTTTTTTAAAAATATTCGCGCGTGAAAACCCGCAAGCTTACGCGAAATTCAAAGAAGACACCAACAAAGAGATCGAAGCGCTGGTCATCAAGCAGGTCCGAGCTAATAATAACCGTATGACCGAAGTATCCGAACTAATATCCGGCATAAGAGCGTTCATGTTCGCCGCCGGCGACGCGGGCCTTGCCGAAAGAACCGCCAGAGATCATATTGCCGGAGTCTCATCGACGGCGCCGGTCGAACTCACTTCAAAAACAGCTCCCGCTCAGGCCGTCAGAACGTCTAAAAAAACAGGGAAACCTCTACAGAGCTTAAGGATCAATGAAATGAACCTGAAGCTTAAATCCGGAAGCGTAACCAAATAAAGCTAAAACAAGGCGCTATTTTCCATTTAATACGGGCGGCGCATAATAATCGGCATACTCAATTTATAAATCTTTTTTGAGCTTATTAATGTTTTTCATACCAGTCATACGACGCGGCAGCCGTAATGTATGTTTTTAAGAATGGCAGCCAGTTGGTTTCCCGGGCAAATTTATTTGTTTCGTAGTCTTTTCCAGGGATCATGGTCGAATGAAAGTGTATGGCCAGGCCCGTGGCGTTTTTCATCGATGCGCCGTTAATATAATTACCTGATATAAGCGGGTTCTGACCCGCGCCATAAAGCGCGAGCGCTTCAGCAGCGAGAGCCTGGACTTCGACGTTTTTAACATTGTTTTGAACTAACGTCAAGAAATGGCCGAGATCGATATTTGTTTTTAAGTAGAAAGCCTGTGCGTTAACCCGGACCTGGTTTCTAATAGCGGCAACGACCGTTTTATCCGGCATAAGCCCGTTGAGTTTCGCGCATAGCTGGTTTAATTTAGCGATGAATGAGTCAAGCTGCGTAAGATCTAAAACCGACTGCGTGCAGGATTCATTCTTAGCCGCATAGTGAGCTGTATAAGACTGCGCCATTACTTTCACTAAAACGGAAGCGTCCATCGAAGGGTCTTTGGCCAGCGCGCCGAGAAAATCATCATAAGTATATCCATCGCAAGGTTCGCTGTCTTCCGACGCGGAACAGAAGCGCACATAATCTTTAAATTCATAGCAAACTTCAGCCATCTGCATCAAGCATGCGTCCATCGCAAGAATGTCAAGCCTTTTGCCAAGAATTTGATATATTGAAGCCATAGCTTCGCCAAGCTGGGGTACCGTAATATGATTGCCCGACTGATCGTCATAAGAAATGCCTTTGATCGTGATTGCCCTGTTTTTCCACCAGCCCGAACCATGGTTCCAGATATCGACCACGTAATGTTTGGCCGGATAGTTTTTGACGCCCCATGCCACGAAATCGACTAAATTCTTATAACTGCCCATATCGTAATCGCCGAGTTCTTCAACGACCTGTGAAGTGATATTGTTTTCATCGCTATCTTTTGTGATATAAAGCTTCCGGGCGACTCCGTATTGACGGTCAAGAAGAACTACGACATTCATACGATCGGTCGAGCCGACTTTTTCCATTTCATTAACGTCTGTTACGCCATAGCGGTCAAGATCGTTATCGGCATTTAAAAATACAAGAACCGTCCAATCTTTAATGGCTTTTGGTTCGCCGGCATCGTTACAACCGTCGAAGGAACCTCCGCGTTTTCCGGCCCAAACATTACCCGACATTAAAATCAGCATGATCATCGCAAATAAAACAGTTAAATTACCCCTCTTCGCCATTAATATTCCCCCTGCATTTTATAAAAAAATAAACAAAACAAAACTGATCAATTGATAGGAATATCCATTTAAAATTAATTTTGTTTGATTTTTTTAAAATTTTTATATTGCCGTCATAAATAAGATTTTTCGGGGACGCCACGCAATCCGGCCGCATCCAAAAATTTATAGCCCGACCGCCAAAACTCAATTGAGAGTTGACAATCGGGCTATATCTATTTTAATTGTATTTTCAGATTAATACTTAATTTTTTGTAACATAAGCGTTCACGGAACGTTCATTTTTCAGATTGAATTTCTCAAGCATGCCTCTTAATTCTACGGCCTGACTTGAAAGTTGCTCGGAGGCCGCGGCCGCTTCCTCGGCGGTAGCCGTATTCTGCTGGGTCACCTTATCTACCTGGCCGAGACCTTGATTTATCTGTGAGATGCCGCTGGTCTGTTCCCTGGAAGCCGAAGCTATTTCGCCTATAAGATCGGTAACTTTCGTAACGCTTTTAACGATTTCATTAAGAGCGTCGGAAGTATTATTAGCTATTTTAGTTCCGGCGTCGGTTTTTTTAATTGAATTTTCAATCATTTCAGCGGTTTCTTTGGCCGCTTTCGCGCTTCTCTGAGCCAGATTTCTGACTTCCTCGGCGACGACGGTAAACCCTTTTCCGTGTTTTCCGGCGCGTGCCGCTTCCACCGCGGCATTCAACGCCAGAAGGTTCGTCTGGAAGGCTATTTCGTCTATCGACTTGATTATCTTCGAAACGCTGGACGCCGATTCATTTATTTCAAACATCGCTGAGGTCATCTGCGTCATCTGCGAACTTCCTTCTTCAGCTATTAATTTAGTTTCATCCGCAAGTAACTTTGCCTGGTTAGCGTTTTCAGCGTTCTGACCCGTCTGGGAACTAATTTCCTGCATAGATGAACTGATTTCTTCAAGCGAGCTTGCGGATTCGGTAGCCGTTTGTGAAAGCGACTGGCTGGCGTCAGAGACTTGCCTCGAGCCGGTGTTTACCTGATCTACAGCCGTTGAAACATGATTTAATATTTCATTTATTGAATCTAACGTCGAATTCATGGAATTTTTCATTTCCAGCAAATCGCCCTGAAAATCGCCTTTCATTTCAATATCGAGATTTCCTTTGACCATCTCGCCGAGACATCTCATTACTTCCGTAGTAGCGCCTACAATCGCGCCTACCGTATTATTCATGCCCTCTATTATCAATTTGTAGCTTCCCTGATGTTTCGAGACATCCGCCCTTATCGAAAGTTCGCCATTGGATGAAGCTTCAACCAGCATATTCGCGTCGTTTAATAAATGCTCGATCGAATCCTTAACCTGCTTCATGCTCTCATTTATTTTAATAAAATTAGCTTTTTCATT
This sequence comes from uncultured bacterium, assembly GCA_964545075.1. Classification (GTDB taxonomy): domain Bacteria; phylum Muiribacteriota; class UBA9980; order UBA9980; family UBA9980; genus DAOPXV01. The sequence goes on along the minus strand of CAZJFS010000046.1, from coordinate 2,712 downwards.
TACCGTATATTTATCGCCTTCGGCCACGCTAAAATCAAGATTAAGATTACCCGCGCTTAAAAGTCTCAAATTACCCGCCAGCCTGTCAATCTCGGCGTTCGTGTAATCCATCGATTTAACGCGCGCCGTGATATCCTGAACGACTTCCTATGGCCTATATTTTCGCCTTTTATATTTTTGATATAGGATGTATCGACCTGAAAATTCATGCCCAGCTGAGCGAACACGGTCTGGTTGATGCCTTTTCTGAGCTTCTCAATGCCGCAGTTATCGCTCTTGCATATTCCCGCGCCCCAATTATTGCATTGCTTTCCAATAACGTCCCTTCTTTTAATACTCAAAAGCTGCTCAACCGGCTTATTTATAAATGTCCAGCTCATATTGTTATCGGTGACCGATATAGGAAATGGGATCGAATCAAGCAATTGCTCGAACCAGAATATTTTATTGACGACGCTGTCAAATGCCTCATTAATTCCAGCGATAACCGGCCTGAATTCATGATTAACCTTTTCCAGATCGCCGCGTACTTCAAACTTTTCAATTTTAGCGGCGGCTATAAGGCCGTCAACTTCAGATATGACGGATTTTATAATATCGTTAATATTTTTCGATAAAAGAACGCTGATTATTATCATTATAATCAAGCCTAACATAATATAGCTTATCATCGAGCTCAAAACGTCTTCACCGGTATTGCGGGCGATTTTACCCGCTTCCAACGCGTCCTTATTATTTTCCTCGATCAACTCGTCAAGAAACTTCTGACAGTTTAAATACTCAGTCCTGGCCTCGAGCGACGCCTTTACCAGCCGGTCCTCAAACTCCGAAAATTTAGGGTCGGCAAGCGCTACGCCCGCGTCATAAAGCTTGTTTCTCTCGTCGGCTATTTTGATCAATTGAAGATGCTTTTCCTTCCATATCTTATATTCATCGACGAATTTGGGCCATATCCGTTTCCCGAGCTCGGTCTGCGGCAGCGGTTCGTATTTTTTCCACGCCTTATCTATGCGATCGAAAGCCCCCTCAATCCATTTAGCCTGGGCTTCCCTGATCTTGGAATCAGCCATGAACTTATTGTAGATTATAGCGCGCTCTCCAATTATAACCGACGACCGCCCTTCCTTTATCGTCATTAACGCTTCAATGCCGGGCATTTTGACATCCACTATCACGTTATAGTATTTAGCCGCGTCGCCGATGCCTTTATAGCCCGCCCTGCTTATCATTATTATAACCAACATCATAGCAAACATTGAAAGCATCAATTTCATTCCAAGTTTCATTTTACTAATCATTTGAGCCGCCTTTTCATAATCATAAATTTTTTTATATTAAATAACGATTTATAAAACTAAATGGTTCGGCTAATATTTAAGGCCCGACGCGGCGTATATCCAGCACTTTTCCGTCGGCCTTGTTTACCTTCACGTAAGCGTTATTTCCAAGCGATCCGAAATTCGTGGTGATATCGTAAAAATCGCCTTTATCGATCAAATTCGGCTTTTTCCATTCGTATCCTTTTTTCGCGCATTCGGATTCGGCGATTTTAAGGGCTTCTTCTTTTGATAAAATCCCTTTTTCAGACGCTTTTCCCGGCTCATATTCGACGAGCTTCAAGCTGACGTTATGCGGCGTACCATTATGACTGTACGAATATCCGGTGATCCCGAAACCGGGCGCGAAATTCATTATTTGAACGTCCGGATTCGTCCTGTATTTTATTTCAAATTGACGAATTTTTCCGGCGGTATCAACGCCCTTTATATTTTTCAGCTCGATCTCCGAGCTTGTTTCGACGTACCAGCAATAAGAGTTGTCCGACCTGGTTATCTGTTCGGCCTCGCCGAAATTTTTCCCTTCATATAGCGGCGTTTCGAGGAATATATCGCCCTCCTTAACTATGCCGGCTAAAACATCTTCCCCGTCCTTGAGTTTTTTGAGCGTTTCAGGATACGCTTCGCCCGATATCAGGTAATATTTATCGCGCCCGGATCTTATTAAAATATAGTTTCCTCTTTCGCATTCGCCCTTTTCATCGATGGACAGCGAATCGAACGGATGGCCTTTTATAACGGCGGCGGTCACGTTGCCGCGGTCTATGATCTCGAGGATCTCCATTTTAATTTCAATCTTATATTCCTTTACCTTTTCGCCGCCTTCGCTTCTGGATACGGTTCCGCCGTATTTCCAACTCGCTTTTTTGTCCATCGGAAAACCGCCGCCATCAAAAGTCGCGGCGAACGCAACGTTAAGCGAAAACGATATCAACGCCAAAAAAAAGAAAAAACTAAAAACACGATTTTTCATTTAAACTCACTTTCCTCGTTTAAAATATCATAGTTAATAATGCATCGCGTATTTCGGCGCGCCCGTATATTTATCATCCGTTTCCTGCTTCGATAAGAGGCCGTGAATGTCGCATTTGACATCCACGTGGAATTCTTTTTTATCATCCTGATACGGTATCATTTCATAAGGCCGTTGAGAGTTAACGGCGTAATCGGTTGATTTCAGAAAGCTTATATTGCGAAAGGTGGCGCCCGGACACTTCGGGATCGAATACAGCAGTTTTTTTGAAAAAAGCTCTTCCAGAGAGGCCGGAGGTTTATTTTCATTTTCCATGATATACATTTCGGCGGCGTTTTCGATTGTTTTCATGTTAGCGCCACAGGCTTGTTTTTTCGCTTGCGCCGGGTAAAAATAATTTTC
>CAZJFS010000045.1:0-26721 GCA_964545075.1 uncultured bacterium | reverse complement strand
TCAATTATGAGAGCTATTCTTCCGTCGCCGCGGATAGTAGCTCCGGAGAATATGGATATGCTTTTAAGATGCTTGCCTAACGGTTTGACTACTATTTCCTCGGTATCGTTCACTTTATCGACGATAAGTCCGAATTGTTTTCCGGCGGCCTGTAAAACAACTATATTAACCGATGCGTCTTCGCTGGTCTCGGAAATGTTTTTTCGAGCGACTTTTAATTCGTCGTTGAGATAAATCAGCGGGAGAAGCTTACCGCGAAGCCTGTAAACGGGCGTCCCATGTATATCTTCAATGCTCTTAGCCGCTTTTTCGGGTTTAAGGTTGACGACTTCGAGAAGGCTTACCTGAGGTATGGCGTATTTTTCAACTCCGCATGTGACTATAATTGCGGGTATTATGGCCAAAGTTAAAGGTATTTTTATTTTAATAGTCGTGCCTTTTCCATAAATGCTCGTGAGATCTATCGATCCACCTATAGCTTCGATGTTCCTTTTAACAACGTCCATTCCGACGCCGCGCCCGGAAATATTCGTCACTTTCTCCGCGGTCGAAAATCCAGGCATGAATAAAAGGTTAAATATTTCCCGCTCGTTCATTGAAGCCGCCTGAGTTTCGTTTATAATTCCCTTCTGGATCGCCTTTTGCTTTATTTTATGGACATTTAAACCGGCGCCATCATCGGTGATTTCTATATTAACCTGACCGCTTTCATGAAAAGCGCAAAGGCTGAGACATCCTTCCTCAGGTTTTTTAGCCGCCAAACGGGTTTCCGGATCCTCTATTCCATGGTCCACGGAATTTCTTACGATATGCGTAAGTGGGTCCTTAATGGCCTCCATTACGGTTTTATCAAGTTCCGTTTCCTTGCCCTCCATTTCAAGCCTGATCTTTTTGTTCAAAGAGGTGGAAAGGTCCCTGACCACTCGCGGAAAAGTGCGCCATATATTATTTATTGGCTGCATCCTGGTTTTCATTATACCTTCCTGAAGCTCCGCCGTTATCAGATTAAGCCTCTGGGATACGCCGGCGTAAACGCTGTCTTCGTTGGCGTTCACCTGCTGAAGGAATTGATTTCTGACCAGGACTAGTTCACCTACGAGGTTCATAAGCCTGTCAAGAAGCTCTATGCTAACGCGTATATTAGTGTCGGTAAGATTCGATTTAACGTCAGCCGCAATAGCTTCCGTCTTTTTTTCGGATAAATTAGAAATTTGAGATGGGACGGGCGTTTTTTCAGAGATTTCCTTAACCGTATCCGCGATAGCATTATTCGTCGGGCCGCCGGATGACGAGGGAATCTGTTTGCACTTCGCGACTATGGCCTCAAGATCCGTCGAAACTATAGCGCCATTCAAATCTATAGCTTCCCCTACAAGCCTTTCAAATTCTTCTTTTTCTTCAAATGAAAATTTGTTTATTTGAATGGTGACATCGTTTTCGTCAACATATTTCGCCGGCTCCGCCGCTTCTTTTTTTTCAGTTTCGAAAATTTTTGCTTTTTCCGGAGTGCTTCGCGAGGAATTGAGATTATTAAGATTTTTTATGATATAAGAACAGTCTATATCCCCTTCTTTTTGGGTAGCTTCAATCGTAGAAAGTATTTTTCTGATAATGTCCACCAATGACAGAAGGGCGCCCGTGATATCAGCGTTAAGTTTTATAACGCCGTCACGCATGGAGGACAGAAGATTTTCTCCGGCGTGGGCCACGGATTCCAGCTTTGAAAACCCTAAAAAACCGCAGGCGCCTTTACAACTATGAAAAACTCGAAAAATATTATCCAGAACATCTCTTGAATCGGGCTTTTTTTCAAGAGTAATAAGGTCGCTGTCAAGTTTATCGAGGTTCTCATAAGTCTCAACCAGGAATTCCTTTAAGAGATCTTCTTCCATAAAATTCACTCCTACAAGACTGATTTATCAAATTTTCAAAAAATAACGGATATTATCGCTTAAAGCAATAATTAATAAATTATCGATTTTATTTGACACGCGTTCTCTTATCTTTTTTTATTATCGCATAAGCGTTATGCGCGTGTATCGATTCCATATTTATCACCTCAACGGTGAACCATGTTATATTTTCATCCCGGTCTAATTCGACGGCCGCTTCCCTTACGACATCCTCCACGAAGCGAGGATTTTGATATGACATCTCGGTCAGGTATTTTTCATCGGAACGCTTGAGAAGGGAATATATAGGCGAAGAAGCCGATCTTTCGGCTATTTTTACGATATCTTCTATCCATATAAAATCATTGAAGCGCGCGTGTATGTTTATAAAGCTCCGTTGATTATGGGCTCCATACGCCGATATTTCCTTCGAGCACGGGCAAAGCGTGTTCACCGGAATAGAAACGCCGAGAACGAAATCCAGATCGTCCGTATAACTCGATATGAATTCGCAGTCATAATTCAGAAGGCTTTTTATTCTGGAAACTGGAGATATTTTTTCAATGAAATACGTGAATTTCATTGAAAAATGGGCGGACCGGGCGCCGAATTTCTTTTGCATTTTCTTTAATATCCGGTCGACATTGAGCATGGTTATAAGGCCGCGATGCTCATTTAATATTTCAAGAAAACGGCTCATATGCGTACCCCGAAAACACTTGGGCAGATCGACGTACATATCTATGTCGGCTATCGTTCTCTGTTTTTTATCGGCCTTATCAAGGACCGTAACCGGATATTTAACCCCGTTTACTCCGACCTTGTCTATCGGCATTTCACGAAGGTCCGCTTCCGACTGAACATCGGGAAGATCCGTCAGTACGTTTTTTTTATTTCTTGACTTCAAAATTCTGCGCCTTATCCTTCGCCTTCGGGCATCAGGGAGTTGTTTCGTCGCCCGCGGCATTATCTTCCGTCTCTTCGCCGGTCGCGGAATCATCTATAATAGTTTCGTCGGGTTCGATAGCTTCCGACTCAGCTTCATCCGCCGTCTGCTCCTGAGACGGACCGGATGAAATCTCTTCGCGCCTTGCCGGCTTCACCTCGTATTTCTTAGCTATAGCGTTAAGGTTTCGAAGTTTTTGTATCTGAACCTCTTCGCTCGATACCGCCTTAACGACGATTTCGCCTGGAAAAACGAGGCGGAGCCTTTCACGCGCAAGTTTTATAACGCCTATATCGGTCTTTAGATCTTCAACTTCCATGCTAAGGCGTTCGTTTTCAAGCCTGGCCATTCTCGTTTTAGTCTCTATCTCATTTTTTTCAAGGTAAAGCTGGCTTACGCCCATCTGTTCCGTTTCATATAGAAAGAAGAAGAACGTCGCTACCATAAAAAACATGAGAATTATAAATTCTCTAGAGACCTTAAACGAAAAAAAGTCGCCAAGCATATTAATTATTTAGTCTTTTTTCCTTTCGGTTTTTTCTGTTTGTCTTCAGATATTACCGGCTGGTCTTTTCCTTCAGACGGAGTTTCAACCTTATCTTCGGAAGATACTTCATCCTCGTCCGGAAGTTCTTCAATTATATCGTCCTCGACTATAACTTCGTCGCCTTCAGGAGCGGCTTCGCCTACGAACGCATCAGGATTTTCAAGTTTTTTATACATCTCATCCTGACTGATCTCTTTTTCGATATGCGATACGCCGATAACGCGATCGTTCGGATTGAGTCTTATGAGTATCCTTCCGATCGTGTTCCTTCCTGTTTCGGTTATCGAAGAAACGCTTGTCCTAATTATCATACCGGTGAGCGTAAGAAGAACTATCTCATCGTTCGCGTCCGCTTCCAGCATCCCTACTACGGGACCGTTATCCTCTGTTATCTTGATATTTATAACACCCGAGCTTCCGCGGCGGGTCTTTCTGTATTTAACGACGGGAGTACGCTTTCCGTAACCATTCTCGGTGACCGTCAGAAGCGAACTCTTTTCATTGACCGTTTCCATATCGATGACAAAATCGCCGTCCTTAAGGTTGATGCCGCGAACTCCTCTGGTCGAGCGGCCCATAGCCCTTACCTGTTTTTCAGAGAACCAAACGGCCTGTCCGAAACGCGTTCCTATCATAACATCGCAGTTGCCGTCCGTCATAGTGACCTTTATAAGCTCGTCATTATCGTCTATTTTAATAGCTATCAATCCACGCGATACCGAGTTTTTGAAATCAGTGAGCGCCGTCTTTTTAATGACGCCGTACTTGGTCGCGAAAACAAGGAATTTGCCTTCTTCAAATTTCGATATGGGTATTATCGCCGTTATCTTTTCATTTGGCTCGAGTTTTAAAACATTTACAAGCGCCCTGCCGCGGGATTGTTTCGTCGCTTCGGGTATCTCGTAAACTTTTATCGAATGGGCCCGTCCCATATTGGTGAAGAAGAAAATATAATCCTTCGACGACGCGACGTATATATGCGCCGCGAAATCTTCATCTATCATCTTACCCATGGTCGATCCCTTTCCGCCGCGATGCTGTGAACGGTAAATATCGCAAGGCATGCGTTTTACGAATCCAGAATGGGTGATTATAACCATAACGTCTTCTTCTTTTACGAGATCTTCTCTCGTTATGTCTTCGGTCCTGTCAACAAATTTCGTGCGGCGACCGTCGCCGAATTTATCGCGGATCTCGATGAGTTCGTTCTTTATTACCGCGTAAATTTTGACGGGATCGGCGAGGATCGCGCGTAATTCAGCGACGACTCTCATAAGTTCCTGATATTCTTTTTCAACCTTTTCAATTTCAAGTCCGGTCAGCCTTCCAAGTTTCATATCGACTATCGCCTGGACCTGTATATCAGAAAAATCGAAATTTGCTATCAAGGCGGTTTTAGCGTCATCCTGGGTTTTTGAAGCCTTGATGGTCGCTATGACGTCGTCGATATTTTCGATCGCTATGCGCAGGCCTTCCAATATGTGAAGCCTGTCCTCGGCTTTTTTGAGTTCGAACTGGGTGCGGCGCGTTACGACTTCGAATCTGTGGGTTATGAAAAATTCGAGCATTTCCTTCAGATTAAGCACTCTCGGCTTGGAATCAACAATCGAGAGCATGATAACGCCGAAAGTAGTCTGCATATTGGTATGCTTATAAAGGTGATTTAATACAAGCTCGGGTTCCTCGCCCTTTTTCAGTTCAATTATTACCCTTATGCCTTCGTGGCTAGATTCATCGCGTATATCAGAAATTCCTTCTATTCTCTTTTCGTTTATAAGTTCGGCTATGGCTTCTACGAGTTTCGCCTTGTTGACCTGAAACGGGATCTCGGATATCATTATGGAATCGCGGTTTCTTTTCTCATCCGTTTCAATTTCAGCGACCGCCCTTATAACTACGCGGCCGCGGCCGGTCCTGTATATTTCGCCCATTTCCTTCTGATTTATTATATGAGCGCCGGTTGGAAAATCAGGGCCGGGCACTATGTTTATAAGTTCGTCGATGGCGATATCCTTATTATCTATAAGGGCGATCGCCGCGTTCGCGATCTCGGTAAGATTATGCGGCGGAATTTTCGTCGCCATACCGACCGCGATACCTTCCGAACCGTTTACGAGAAGAACCGGAATCTTCGCCGGAAGCACGGTAGGCTCCTCGAGCGTTCCGTCGAAATTGGGCATGAATTTTATCGTCTGTTTTTCAATATCGTCCAAAAGCGCCTCGGCGAAGGCATGAAGGCGCGCTTCCGTATAACGCATCGCCGCCGCGCTGTCGCCGTCGATGGAACCGAAGTTTCCGTGCCCGTCGATCAAGGGGTATCTCATATTGAATTCCTGGGCCATGCGGACTATAGAGTCATAAACCGCGACGTCGCCGTGCGGATGATATTTACCGAGAACTTCGCCGACGATCCTCGCGCTTTTTTTATGAGGCCTTTTCGATGAATTGCCCAGATCGTTCATCGCGTAAAGTATTCTTCTGTGAACCGGTTTCAAACCGTCGCGAACATCCGGAAGAGCGCGGCCTATGATAACGCTCATCGAATAATCGATATAACAGTTCTTCATCTCGTCTTCGATATAAATAGGAACTATTTTTCTTTCAATAGGTTCCAAGTTTATTGGATTATCTGCCATATTTATGTGTCTCCCTTAAATAAATTCTAAAGTTCATATATTCAAAAGTATCGATGCTATATATCCAGATTTCTAACTTCCTTGGCGTAGCGTTCGATGAATTCCTTGCGCGGCTGGACCTGATCGCCCATGAGCACCGAGAATATATTATCGGCTTCGACCATATCCTCGAGCGTTACGCGCAGCGTCGTTCTCGTGTCGGGATTCATAGTAGTTTCCCACAGCTGCTCGGGGTTCATTTCACCCAGACCTTTGTATCGCTGTATCAAGACCTCGTCCTTCGCCTTTCCAAGCTCCGTAAGGCGCTTCTGGAGTTCGTCATCTGAATATGCGTATATTATGGTTTTTCCCTTCTGGATCTTGTAGAGGGGCGGCTGGGCGATAAAAATATTTCCCGCTTTTATCAGTTCCTGCATATACCTGTAAAAGAACGTCAAAAGAAGGGTCCTGATATGCGCTCCGTCGACGTCGGCATCGGTCATTATGAATACTTTATGGTAGCGCAGCTTAGCTATATCGAAATCCTCGCCTATATTCGTTCCGAACGCCGTTATGAGCGATCTTATTTCTTCGTTGGCGAGCATCTTATCGAGCCTCGTTTTTTCGACGTTTAATATTTTACCTCTGAGCGGAAGTATGGCCTGCGTCTTTCTGTCACGGCCCTGTTTGGCCGAACCGCCTGCCGAGTTACCTTCTACGATGTATAATTCGCACAGCCTGGGGTCTCTTTCGGAACAATCGGCGAGCTTGCCGGGTAGCGAGAATGAATCGAGGGCGGATTTTCTGCGCGTCAATTCGCGGGCTCTTCTTGCCGCTTCTCTGGCTTTAGCCGCCATTATGCACTTTTCGACTATCGCTTTTCCGGTAATGCCGTTCTGTTCGAAATATATCGAAAGTTTTTCTGAAACCACGCCATCGACAGCCGTTTTTGCTTCAGTGTTGCCGAGCTTTCCCTTAGTTTGACCTTCAAAAAGCGGATTTTTTATTTTTATGGAAATAACCGCGGTGAGGCCCTCGCGCACGTCGTCACCGGTAAGCTTGAATTCTTTATCTTTTAGCAGGTTCTTATCCTTCAGGTAATCGTTTATGACTTTAGTCAGGGCCGAACGGAAACCCGTAACGTGGGTTCCGCCGTCAACGGTATTTATATCGTTAACGAACGAGAACAGCGTTTCCGTATAACTATCGTTATAGCTTAACGCGACCTCGACCTGAACTTCGTCCTTATCCTTCTGGAAATATATTATATCGGGATGAAGAGGGGTTTTATTTTTATTCAGATATTCGACGAACGAAGCTATGCCGCCCTCATATTCAAATATATGTTCCTTTTCGGATTTTTCTTCCTTTATCGTGATTTTTATACCCTTGTTCAAAAACGCCAGTTCGCGAAGACGATTGGAATAAGCGTCGAATGAAGCTTCGATGGTTTCAAATATGGTACTGTCGGGCATATAATGGATCCTGGTTCCCGTGCCCTCCGCCTTTCCGACTATCTTTAATTCGCCCGCGGGCACTCCACGTTCGTATTTCTGATAGTAAACGTTGCCGTTACGGGTTACCCACACCTCGAGATATTCGGAAAGTGCGTTAACTACGGAAACGCCGACGCCGTGCAAACCTCCGGAATAAGCGTATGAATCGTCGCTGAACTTGCCGCCGGCGTGAAGCTTGGTCATAACGACCTCGAGAGCGGAAACGCCGCTTTCGTGCATATCTACGGGAATACCGCGGCCGTCGTCCTTAACGCTCATACTGAAATCCGGGTGCATCGTCACTTCTATATTTTTGCAATGGCCAGCCATCGCTTCGTCGACGCTGTTATCAACGACTTCAAAGAGAAGGTGATGCAATCCCTGAATATTTACCCCGCCTATATACATGCCGGGTCTTTTTCTGACGGCCTCCAGGCCCTCTAATATCTTAATCTTGGTTGCATCGTAATTATGTCCACTACTTGTCATTATTCATCCCACCTTGAATTTTTTTATAAATTCCCAGTCTTTTGGTTAATGTTGATACGGAGATCGAAGATTCTACGTATTCGCCGTTTTTAAGAATTATCACGCATTTAGTGTTTCTCTTCGACGGCCTGTTGATTTTATTTGCCTCGTTCATTTTTTTATAATTTATCACGTTCTCTTTGGATTTTAAAAGCTGTTTATACGAAAATATACCGACTATATTCTCGCTCGATATTATTTCGTTGTCGCATATATGAAGATACATTTTTCATTCTCCCGAAATAAGTTATTATAATATCTTTGAAAGAAACATTCCCTTCGCGAACACCGTACGCGCGTTAGGGCCCAGAACTTCGGCGATCCTCTGAAGTTTTTTCTCTCCGAATTCGCTCACTTCAAAATAATTTTCATTTTCGGAAAGCGACATGGCCGTCCTTACGCTTTTCTCGACCAACGAGAAGACTTCACGGGATTCCTCCCTGACATATTTTTCAACGAGCCCCGTAAGATCTTTTTTTATCCTTTCGATCTCAAGCTGTTTTACATAGTTGAACTCGCGGTATTTTATATCCTGATAAAATTCCGAAAATTTTTCATAATTTTCATAAGGCTTTTCTATTATCCTCGCGCGGCAGGCCGAAAGCGTTTTTTCCATCCTGGTCTTGCAATAATCACACAGGCCGTTAACGCTTTTCGCCGCTTCATGCAAAAAATCGCATATTTTACATTCAATGAAACCGTTGCGTTTTTTATACTGCGACACCTTGTAAACATTTCGCATTATCTCAAGCGTTTTTTCCAGAAGCTTTTCGTCCGATATTTTAAGCGTGTTAACGAAATCTTTTATCGCCGACTCGACGTCCGCGGGAATTTCGATGTTTTCAATATTATAATGAGCGAGTTCCTCTTCGCGCGCCAGTTCGATTATTTCCTCAACATGAGTTTTTTTATGGACCTCTTCGGTTATCCTGCCGACCTTAAAATATATTTCGGTTATCCCGAGCCCCGGACATTTAGCGTTCATCGCCGAAATATAGCTGGCTTTCAGCGACTTCAACTGGAACGCGAAGGCGCTGGCCTTTGTAAATATGGTAATGACGCCATTTTTAAAATCGTTCACTGAAGCGTTGGACGCTATGAAATCGCCGGCGACTTCATTCCAGATCTTTTTCAGGTCCGCCGATTTTCTGCATTCGGTGAATTGAGGCTCCATAAGCACCTGATTTATTACCGGACCGATCAGCGCCGGGATTTTTGTCCTGTTCTTTTTACTCATGGCTTCCTCAAATCCCCGTTCGCTATTTCAAAATATTCCGCTTCGCGCCCCGAAAAAGCGTCTATAAATACCCGCTGGTTAGTGCTCGTCACCATGACCTGTATATCGCCCGATATGCCGTTTATTATGTTAAAAAGCCTTTCCGTATCGAATTCGGATGTCAGATCGTCAATCAAAAGCGCGGGATAGTCGTTAACTTTTTTATAAACATATTCGATCTGAGCCAATTTCAGGGATAACGCGAGCGTTTTGACCTGTCCGGTCGAACCGTACGATCTCGCGCTCGTTCCGCTTATCAAAAACTCAATATCGTCGCGGTGCGGACCTATACCGGTAAGCTTTCTAAGTATATCATTTTTTAAGTTTTTTTTCAATAAAAATATGAGTTTTTCCTTAAATTCCGGCCCACTTAAAACCCTTTGTTCATAATCGTTTTCAAAATTATTTTGGACGTATCTCATCGATATTTTCTCGGCGCCCGAGGATATGTTCAAATGAGTGCGGTTCGCCGCCTCGCTTATTTCGCTTATAAACCTCATTCTGCCGGCATATATCGAATAAGCGTACCCGGGTATAAGCTCGTCATAGGAAACGATCGTATTCATCGCGTCCGCGTATTCGACGCTCTGGGGTCTGTAATCCGAGATAGCCTTTAATACGCGGTTTCTAGCGTCTATCAGCTTCGTGTAGTTTTTATAGTCCTGATAGTAGAGCCTGTCCGTAAGCGATATTTCCATATCGGCATATCTTCTTCGCAGCAGCGGCGGCCCTTTTATTATCTCCACGTCGTCCGGAAAGAATTTAACCACGTTGACCGAACCGAACACCGAATCGGCGGACGCGGCTTTTCCATTCTTCATGCATGTCTTTCTTTTATCTTTATGAAGGTTTATGAGAATCTCGAAGTCGAGGCCATTTTTTTGAAACTTTCCGGATATATTTGCATCTGACGCCTCATGACGGACAAGTTCGGATTCCTTCGACGCCCGTTGAGACCTCGTGGTTGAAAGTATTTCAATTGATTCGAGAATGTTGGTCTTTCCCTGGCCATTCATCCCGTAAAAAAGATTAATACCTGGAGATAGTGATATCTCCAAGTATTTAATGTTACGAAAATCATTTAAAAGTACACTTAAAACACGCATTTTAATTTTTTATCTTCATAAACGTACACCGGGACTTTATATATGTTATTTTTTTCTTATTTTCTGCATGAGCCCTTCGATCTCATTACTTATCGAAACGTCCCCCATCATCTTATTTTCAACTTCCTTGATTCCATGTAAAACCGTGGAATGGTCGCGGCCTCCGAGTTCCCTGCCAATCATCGGCGTCGAGGCGTCATCTACAAGATATTTACATATGTACATGGCGACGTGCCTCGGTTTGGCTATTTTCGCCGACCTGTTCTTCGATTTGAGGTCGTGAACGCTGATCTTATAGTATTCGGCTACCATCTTTAAAACGCTTTCGATCGTGACTTTTCTGGTCCCCGCCTGGCTCATGTCAAAAAGCGCTTCGTCTATAAGATTTTCATTTATCTCGCGGCGGGTTATATCAGCGACCGCGATGACCTTTATAAGCGCGCCCTCGAGCCTTCTTATATTGCCCTCGATCTTCTGGGCGATGTAGGCTATCATCTCGTTTGATATAGGCTTTCCCGACATATCGCGCTGATTCTGGAGTATGGCCATTCTAAGCTCCAGATCGGGAGCCTGAATGTCCGACACCATGCCGCTTTGAAACCTCGAAACGAGGCGCTCTTCGAGCCTCGGGATCTCGTTGGGCTGTTTGTCGGATGTCAGAACGATCTGTTTTCCGCTCTGATAAAGATGGTTGAAAGTATGAAAGAACTCTTCCTGAGTGCCTTCCTTTCCCGATATGAACTGTATGTCGTCGATCAAAAGAAGGTCTGTGCTGCGGTACTTTTCACGAAATTTCTGGAGCTTGTTGTTCTGGATCGCGTTGACCATTTCATTCAGGAATGTTTCGCACGTTACGTATATCGTTCCGGCTTTTTTATTGGCTTTTATTATGTGATGCGCTATAGCCTGCATCAGATGGGTCTTTCCAAGTCCGGAACCGCCGTATATAAATAAAGGGTTATATTGTTTTCCGGGATATTTCGCCACGTTGACCGATACGCTGTGCGCCAGCTGATTGCTTTTTCCTACAAGGAAGGTTTCGAAGGTATATTTAGGATGCAGGCCGCTCGTCGATACTTTAGCCGCGTGCATTTCGTGCTCGCGCTGGAGTTTTTCCAGATCGTCCTCCACCTTCGCCGGCGCCGGTTCATTGATAAGCGCCATCTGGACGGGCTTTTGCTCGATAGATTTTTCCGCCGGCCTGGCCTGTTTGGGAGCCGCCTGATGGTCGATGAGTTCGTTGTTATTTTCGAAAGTGCCTTTCTCGGCGGTTAAAAACCTTATCTTTACGGTTTCAGCCTTCAAAGTCAAGGACAGTTCCTTACGCATATCGTTCATGTAATTTTCAGTTATCTTATCGCGCACGAAATCGGATTCCACTTCGACGTTAAGCACGTTATCCTTTACCGATATTTCACGCGTCTTAATCATTAATCCATCAAAAATATCCGGATCATCCATCTTTTTTCGCAGCGAATTAACTATATTTTTCCATATGTCTTTTGAACTTTGCATCAATAAATTCGAACCTTCTGGGTAAAGTCTGATAACTTTGTTGATAACTTTTTAATAACATGTGGATAAAGGGGTCGTAAGCAGGGATATTTCTTTTTCTGTGGAAAGTGTTCATTACTTTTGCACATTGTCAACAGAGTAATCAACAGTTAAAACCGTTGTATAAATCACTTATCAACCTACATATTCACATTGTCAACAGGGTATAATAGATAATAATTAATAAATAAAATATATATTAATATTAGGGAACGGTTTTTTCAGCTCGGTTAAGTTAAGCGGTTAGTTGTGAATTTTAATATAAAGCTTCGCTGTTGTCAATAAATATTTGTTTTATTTTATTTTTATTTTTCCACTACCGGTTGACATTACCTGTCCGATAAATTCACAGCATATCTCATCACGTTTTAATAAAGTAACGAGTTTATCGGCTTTTTCAGGTGGACAAAAAATAAGCATACCGCCGGATGTCTGAGCGTCACACATGATAAGCCTAATATATTCAGGTACGTCGTCATCATATTCGACCTCTGAACTCAGATAGTCATAATTTGAAAAAGTTCCGCCGGGGACAAAGCCTTTTTTTGCGTAATTGCATGTTTCGGTAAATAAAGGCACGCGGCTTGAGTATATGTCTATATTCACACCGGATGCCCTGGCGACCTCGTGCATGTGTCCCAGAAGACCGAATCCGGTTATATCCGTAGCCGTTTTTATTCCATATCTGACCAGTTTGTTTCGAACATTGCCATTTAAGCGTTCCATGGAATTTATTATTTCGTTCATAACGCTTTTGGGCACTTTGTTCGTTCTTTTTTGCGCAGTCGTAATGATTCCGGTTCCCAATGGTTTAGTCAGAAAAATTCGATCACCCGGTTTCGCCCTGGAATTATCTATTATCGACTTATTATCTACGAATCCCAGAACGCACATTCCGAATTTTAACTCGGGGTCCTTTACCGAGTGGCCTCCGCCGATGATGATATTCGCTTCCATGGCCTTTTCAGCCGCGCCCTGAAGTATCTTGCTTAAAACCTTCGCCGGAACGTCATTGACCGGAAACCCCATGACGTTTAACGCCAGGAACGGCTCTCCGCCCATGGCGTAAACGTCTGAGATGGCATTTGCCGCGGCGATCATTCCGAAGTGATAAGCGTCGTCGACCACCGGCGTAAAGAAATCAACCGTAAACACAAGTGACCTTCGAGCGTCGATTTTATATATAGCGGCGTCATCGCTATTTTTGAATCCGACGAGAAGGTTCTTGTCTTTTTTCAGCGGAATTTTCGATATTAAATTTTTAAGGTCGCCCGGACCTAATTTAGAAGCTCAGCCCGCGCAAGCGGAAAGGCTTGTGAGTCTGAACTTCTTTTTGTTTTTTTCCGACAATTTGTTTCCTTTTACTATTTGGGTTTTACTTCTCTCATTTTTTCAAGAAGCTCTTTTTTGTGGTCTATGTCGGGGTGATGAATATCATGTTTTTTGTTGTGTTCGTTGTGTTCGTCTTTTACTTTGGGTTTTCCTTCACCGGTGTGGGGTGGTAATTCCGTGTGAGCTACCTGCATAATGATCACTCCTTGATTTAAATTTGGCCTATACTATAAAATATAAACTAAAAACGAAAAAAAATCAACAAGTCTTTTTTTGTCGTTATTGAATTTACGGGATAAATATGTTCATCAAAAATAAAGCGGCAGGGGAATATGCGGAAACGAGACAAAAAAATAAAGAATAGCTGTTATCCGGCGCACAAAGGCGGCAACTTCAACTATTCTTTATTTTCCATTACCCGCTTATATTTAATAACGTAATGTTCGGTATAAAACCCGGAAAATGCCGGTTTTTAAAGTTTTAAACGGTTTTAACGCTTTTTGGAGTGTAAGGCGACAGCGCTCTGAGCTTCTTGGTTATCGCCGGCATCACTTCTATTATTTTATCGATATCCTTATCGGTGTTGTAACGGCTGAGGCTGTACCTGATCGATCCGTGCGCGGCGGTGAAAGGAACGCCCATGGCCCGAAGAACGTGCGACGGCTGAAGCGATCCGGATGTGCAGGCTGAGCCGGATGAAGCGCATATGCCGTATTTATCGAGCATCAAAAGAATGGCTTCGCCTTCGATGAATTCAAAGCTTATATTGGTCGTATTAGGAAGCCTGTGTTCGGTATCGCCGTTCACGAAGGTATTATTGACGCTTTTTAAAATGGAGGATTCGAGCCTGTCGCGTAACGCTTTTACCCGCGTGTTTTCCTCGTTTATATGCTGTTTAGCGAGTTCGCACGCTTTTCCGAGGCCGCAGATCGATGCGACGTTCTCGGTGCCGGCGCGTCTTCCGCGTTCCTGATGGCCGCCGATCAGGTAAGGGCGGATCATCGTTCCGCGGCGGACGTATAAAATTCCGACGCCTTTGGGGGCGTGAAGCTTATGGCCGGACACGGACATGAGGTCTATGGTCGATTTTGAAAGGTCCAGGGGTATCTTTCCTGTCACCTGTACCGCGTCAACATGAAACATGGCGTCATGTTCCTTGACTATTTTTCCTATTTCCTCGATAGGGAAAACTACGCCGGTCTCGTTGTTCGCGTACATGACGGATACTATAGCTGTGTCGGGCCTTATCGATTCGCGAAGCTCGTCGAGGTTCAGACGGCCTTTTTTATCGACCGAAAGATATGTGACATCGTATCCTATTTTTTGAAGGTATCCGCAAAGATTAAGAACGGCGGGATGTTCGACCTTCGTGGTTATTATATGGCGTTTCGCGGGGTTGGACGCCAGTATTCCCATTATGGCGGCGTTATCGGATTCCGAGCCGCAGGAGGTAAAAACTATTTCCGTCGGAATGGCGCCTATCAAATCCGCTGTTTTTTCACGCGCTTCGTCTATTTTATGGGCTACCTGCCCGCCAAAAGTGTGAATCGATGAAGGATTTCCATAAAAATCGGTCAGGAACGGCTTCATTTCCTCGAAAACTTCAGGCGCTACGCTGGTAGTAGCGTTATTATCGACGTATATAGGGTCCTTAATCATTTTCAGCCTCCAATACTTCTATATCGTTGGCGACGAATTCCTTGAGTTTGGTTTCTACGAAGGATTTTATCGTAAAAGACGATGACGGGCAATGAGCGCACATTCCGCGGAGGCGGACGTAAACTTTATTGTCCGATATGTCGATGAGATCTATATCTCCGCCGTCTTTATTGAGCGAAGGCCTTATCTCTTTTTCTATAGTCTCTTCTATTAAGCGCACTTTTTGAACGACCGTCAGCTTTTTAGGCGGTCCGGCCGGCTTGGAAACGTCGTCTTTCGTTTTTTTTGCGTTCCATATGCCGTCGAGTATGTCCTGTATGTCCTGTATGCAGGCGCCGCATCCGCCGCCAGCTTTCGTGTAGTTCATAATATCTTCGGCCGTATGAAGCTTGTTTTCCTTCGCGAGTTTTATTATTTTATCCTCGGTGACGCCGAAGCATTTGCATACGAGCCGGCCTTCCTCTTCGCCGTGTTCGATCTTATAACCGCGGTAATTAGCGATTGCGGCTTCGAGCGCTTCTTTTCCCATAACCGAGCAGTGCATCTTTTCAGGCGGCAGGCCGTCGAGTTGTTTCGATATGTCGGCGTTGGTTATCTTAGCGGCCTCGTCGAGCTTCATGCCTTTTATCATTTCGGTCATTACGGAAGATGAAGCTATTGCCGAGCCGCAGCCGAATGTCTGGAATTTAGCGTCTATTATGGTATCTTTATCTTTATCCACTTTTAAGGTCAGCCTCAGGGCGTCGCCGCAGGCCATGGATCCTACTTCGCCGACCGCGTCGGGACTTTCAATTTCACCGTAATTTCTGGGGTTATGAAAATGGTCCATTACTTTGCCTGAATAATTCCACATAAAAAATCACCTGGCTTTCATTTAATTTCAGTTTTTGTTTAATTCATACTTGATCGCTTATCACAATATTTAGTTTTCAATTTTATTTATGCTTCATAATGTTTTTGGCGTTTATAAGGTTCTAAAAAATGATTATATCATACTGGATATTTATTATCAAGTGTTTTGAAAACAAAATTGGACTCTTTTTATCATATATTAGTTTTGTGATGAAAAATGCGGGTTTTGATTGACAAAGAAAACAAAATAATATAAAATGTATAACGCAACAATTAAATTAGCCGGAAAAACAAAAGTTCCGGAATGAACAGCGCTGGCATTATAGCGGATCCGGCCGGATCAAACGAATGTTTACTTTATGAATTTATGCCATACGAAAGAAAACAAAAAATGAAAGATAAGATATTTAATAAATTGAAGCGCCTTTTTGATATAGTGTTCTCACTGTTGATAATAGTTCCGTTCATGCCGGTGTGGCTTGTAATAGCGCTTATAATAAAGCTCGACTCGAAAGGCCCCGTCATATTCAGGCAGATCAGGGTCGGCCTTGACGGCCGGATGTTTCAGATGTATAAATTCCGCACCATGGTTAAAAATGCCCACAAGATAGGTCCGCTGCTTACGGAAAAAGACGACCCCAGAAGGACCATGATAGGGAAATTTTTAAGAAAGACAAGCATAGACGAGATACCTAATTTCATCAACGTATTGAAAGGCGAGATGAGCGTTATAGGCCCGCGTCCCGACGTTCCCGACATAGTGTGCCATTACGACAAATGGCAGAAAAAGGTTCTGGGCGTAAAACCCGGGATCACCGGTTTTTCACAGGTCCTTGGAAGGCAGGAGATCCAGATTGAAACGAAACTTCGCTACGACCGTTATTACGTAAAAAAAATGAATGTTTTATTTGATATCTGGATATTGTTCAGGACCATATTCGTTGTTCTTGGCGGCGAGGGCGCGAGATAGAGCGTTTGACTTAAGGTAAGAATCTGAATGTATATAAAAAAAGGCCTGGGCGTCTCGTTTGATAAAAATCCTTATAATGCCGGCTTGAAAGCCGCAAGGCGGGCGTACGGCCGGAATAAAAATCCGGGCGTGGCCATACTCTTCGCTTCAGCCGCTCTCGACGCGTCTCTTGTGTTAAAAGGCGTTAGAAGAGTTATAGGGGATATACCGGTATTCGGTTCCTCTTCTTATTTCGAAATGTCGAATCTGGGGCTTGAAAGCGATTCGGTGGCTGTTTTGCTTATGTCTTCGGACGCGATCGATTTTAAGATCGGATTCAAAAAGTGCGGAAAAGACCCTTATAAAGCCGCGCGATCCATATCGTCCGAATACGTTGAAAGCTCTTCCTTATCTGAAAACGATGCCGTTACGTGCCTTATAACTGGAACGGAACTGCATTTTAAGGGATCGAGATATCTGGACGGGATAAAAGATTCGTTCCCATTCCCGCTTCCGGTCACGGGCGGCGGATCGGCCGGAGTTTACGCCGATGACGCCAACCTCGAATTCTTTAAGGGCCGGCAGTTTTGCGGAAACGAAGCCATGTCGGATAACGTCAGCATGCTTTTTATGAAAACCTCGGGAACCGGGAATATAAAATTCGGCTACGCTTCCGAAAGCAGCTGGACGCCGGTGGCGAAAGCCGTCGTATGCACCGGAACGAAAGGTAACGTTGTCTATGAGGTTGACAAAAGCCCGATTCATGATTATCTTGAGACTTATCTCGGTAAGGATTTTGGAAGTTCTTTAAATGTAACATCTTATAAATATTCGTTCATTGAAATACTCGAAGACGGCGAAACGTTGAAGCATATAATAAGGACGCCGGGGAATTTTAACCCGGAAACCGGCGCCGTAGAGTTTTTTCCGAACGAGGATATGCGCGGTAAAACCATACAGCTCGTGCATCTCGGGCGCGATGAAATGCTCGAAGGCGTAAAAAGAGCCGCCATAAGCGCAAAAAACGCTCTGTCGGGATTTAAGCCCGAAGCCGTCTTCATGTTCAGCTGTCATTTAAGGCACCGCGTGCTTCATTCCAGGACGGGCGAAGAGGTTGCCATGGTTAAAAAAGTGTTCGGCGAAAAAGTACCCATAATAGGCTGTTATTGCGCCGGGGAATACGGCCCGCTCTATAACTCTTATGAAGACGTTACGAGATCGGAAAAACCTTTGAGCGGCTCAAAACAGCTGTCCACTTCAATATCCATAATGGTCATAGGTTCGAAGCCGGAGCCGGCCGGAAAAACGGAATTTAATTATTATAAAAAGCTTCGCGAATATGAAAGGGCCGATAAGAAGATTAAAACTTCGGTTGCCGCGCTTAACCGGAAGTTAAAAGAAAACGAATCGCTGCTGAAAAAATCGGAACGGATAATATCCGAAACCGAAAAGGCGTTTAAAAATATCAACAGCGAGCATTACAGGCTGACGGTCGAGCTTCAGAAGAAGAACGGCGAACTTATCGAAGCTAACGAAAAGAATGAAAAACTTCAGGATATAATAAAAAAATATACTCCGCATAACGTATGGAAAAAAGCAAGAAAAACGGTTGAAGCCGGAAGATATGAGATTCCGGACGAGGAGCTTTTCAGGGTCCTTATGTTTATCGATATTAAAGGCTTTACTTCTTACGCGGAAAAACACGTTCCGGCGGATGTTATAAAAGCCATAAACGTCATATTCAATCCTTTGACGGATATTGTTTATTCTAATGGCGGAGATATAGATAAATTTATCGGCGACTGCATATTCGCGGTATTTACAACGGAAAACGAGGCGTTTTCGGCCGCGCTTGAAGCCCAGAAGTTCATGAGGAACCTGAAAGCGGATCATTTTAAAATAAGGATCGGAATAAACGGCGGTCGCGTTATTTCGGGTAACGTCGGCGGAGAAACGAGGCGCGACAGCACTTTGATAGGCGACGCGGTGAATCTGGCCCAGCGGCTCGAATCCAACTGCGAACCCGGCGCGGTATTAATATCGGAAGACGCTTTCGACAGGATAGACGGGAAGTTATTAAAAGGTTTTGAAATCATAAAAAAAAGCATCGAGGTAAAAGGGAAAGAGCGCCCCGTAAAAGCGGTCGGCCTATTTATTTAGCCGGAGAAATTTTGTGTCTGAACATTCCAGTTTTCATGGTGAATACGATATAATAGTCGTGGGCGCGGGTCACGCCGGATGCGAAGCGGCCGCGGCTTCGGCGCGTATGGGAATGAAGACGCTTCTTTTGACGTTAAATCTGGATAATCTCGCGCTCATGCCCTGCAACCCTTCGATCGGGGGCCCAGGGAAAGGCCATATTGTACGTGAAATAGACGCGCTCGGCGGGATCATGGGGCGGGCCATCGACAGATCCTACATTCAAATAAGGGTTTTAAACGACTCGCGCGGGCCGGCGGTTCGGGCGCTGCGCGCTCAGGCCGATAAGAAGAAATATCAGCTGGAGATGAAAAAGCTCATCGAAAGCGAAGAAAATATAAGCATTAAAACCGGCATAGTTTCAAAGCTTCTTGCTGAAAAAACCTCCGGCGAAAATGAAAATTCGCGCTCATGCCCTAAATACAGGATTTATGGCGTTGAAACCAATAACGGAATGCGATATTTAGCCAAAAGCGTCATATTATGCACGGGAGTATATCTGCGATCCGACATAATAATAGGCGAAATAAAATATAAAGGCGGCCCGCATAACGATATATCGGCCGACGAACTTTCTCTTTCACTTATCGAATACGGTTTCAATATAGAGCGCCTGCAGACGGCGACGCCTTGCAGGGTCAACCGCGCGACCATAGATTTTTCAAAATTCAAGACGCTTCCATATAGTTCAAGCGTGAGATGTTTTTCGTTTGAAAGCCCCCTTTCGCGTGAGGTCCAGGATGACTGCTATCTGGCATTTTCAAATGAAGCGACGGTGGAGATAATAAAAAAAAATATACACAGGTCTCCGCTTGTCATAGGAAATATTACCAATAACGGCCCGCGCTACTGTCCGTCCATTGACCGGAAGGTCATAAATTTTCCGAATAAGGCGAATCATCAGATATTCATCGAGCCCGAAGGCGAAAATTCCAACGAAATGTATCTTCAGGGGCTTACCACATCCATGCCGCCCGACGTTCAGCAGGCGATTTTAAGATCCATACCCGGCCTTGAAAATATAGAGATAATGCGGTACGGCTATGCCATAGAATATGATTTCATGCCGCCCGACCAGCTTTCGCTCACTCTTGAAACGAAGCTTATGGAAGGGCTTTTCTGCGCCGGCCAGATAAACGGGACCTCAGGTTATGAAGAGGCCGCGGGTCAGGGAGTAATTGCGGGAATGAACGCGGCTCTTAAAATAAAAAAAAGAAAACCCGTTATTTTGTCTCGCGGCTCTTCATATATAGGCGTAATGATAGACGATCTTGTTACCAAACCTCTTCTGGAGCCATATAGAATGTTCACGTCGAGGGCGGAACACAGGCTTATGCTATCGAGCGAAAGCGCGTATTTCAGGCTTTCAGGCATCGGCCGGCGCGCCGGGCTTTTAAGCCGCGAAAAATACGGCGGGATATTGATTGAAAAGCGTATCGTATCGAGGGAAATAACATCGCTTAAAAATTTCAGGGTGAACCCTACGAACGAAAATAACGCGGCGCTTGATTCGTTAGGCGAAACGCATCTTAAAAAACCTTTTTCGGCGTTCGAAGTGCTGATGCGGGAAAAAGTGAGTTATTCCGATCTTTCGAAATTCGGGTTCAGATGCGCCCTGAAAAAACCTGAAAATGCCGATATGATAGAGCTTATAGAAGTCCACGTAAAATACAGCGGTTATATCGAGCGCGAACTGGGCCAGATAGAACGCATGAAGAAGATCGAAAAAATATTGATAGCGCCGGATTTCGATTACATTGAAATAAAAGGGCTTTCAAAGGAAAGCCGGGAGCTTTTAATGAAATACCGCCCTCATAATCTTGGGCAGGCCTCGAGGCTTCAGGGCGTTACGCCTGCCGAGATATCCCTTCTGATGGTATATCTGAGCTCTAAGAGGGAAAAAAATAAATGTATATAGGAAAATACGACGTCATAGTCATAGGGCTCGGGCACGCCGGGTGCGAGGCATTTTACGCTCTTTCAAGAATGGGCATGAAAACGCTGGGCGTCACCGTGAATATAGACAATATTGCCCAGATGTCCTGTAATCCGGCCATCGGCGGGCTGGCCAAATCGCAGATAGTTTTCGAACTCGACGCGTTTGGGGGCGTTATGCCGAAGATCGCCGATATGACGGCTATCCAGACCAGGACGCTCAATCTTTCGAAAGGCCCCGCCGTATGGTCGCTGCGAACGCAGAACGATAAATGGCTTTATAAGAACAAGATGCGGCTTTTTCTTGAAAAATGCCCGAACGCCGAGATAAAACAGGGTATCGTGGAAAAGATCAATTTCGAAGGCGGAAGGATACGCGGCGTATCGTTTCATAACGGCGCCGAATTCGAGTGCGGCGCGGTGGTCATAGCCACCGGAACGTTTTTAAACGGCGTCATACATATAGGCGATACATCCATGCCGGGAGGACGTTTAGGCGATATACCATCCGTCAAGCTTTCCGAATGCCTTAATTCGCTCGGGTTTAGAATGGGCCGGTTGAAGACTGGAACGCCGCCGAGGATAGACCGCCGCACGGTGGATCTGGACGCGCTTTCGCCTGAGAGTTCGGACGCCGCACGGCGTTATTTTTCAAAATCATCGAAGGAAAAAAATATAAAAAATATCGATGAAAAGTGTTATCTGGTGCGTACAGGTGAAAAAACGCATGAATTTATAAGAAATAATTTAAAATATTCGGCGCTCTATTCGGGTAAAATCAGCGGCACCGGGCCGAGATACTGCCCGTCTATCGAGGATAAGATAGTGCGCTTCAAGGACAAGGAATCGCACAGGCTTTTTCTCGAGCCGGAGGGTATCGACACATATGAGACCTATCTTCAGGGGTTTTCAATGTCGCTTCCGGAGCACATCCAATTGGGGGCTTTAAGGACCCTGAAAGGCTTTGAAAAAGCGGAGATAGTCCGTCCCGCGTATGCCATAGAATACGATTACGTTCATCCGGTGGAGCTTTTCGGAAATCTGATGACTAAAAAAATCGAAGGCCTTTTTCTCGCCGGCCAGATCAACGGAACTTCGGGTTATGAAGAGGCAGCCGGCCAGGGGCTGATAGCCGGAATAAACGCCGCTTTATACATGATGAAGCGCCCTCCCCTGATACTGGGCAGGACTGAAAGTTATATAGGCATATTAATAGACGATCTGGTCACGAAGGACACAGACGAACCTTATAGAATGTTCACTTCCCGAGCCGAATTCAGGCTTAATCTGAGGGAGGACAACGCCGACGTCAGGCTTTCAAAATATGCGTTCGACCTTGGATTGATCGATTCATCGGAGATGGCGGCCGTCGAAGAAAAAGAGCGGCGCGCCGAAAGTTTTGCCGAAAAAATGAAGAATTATTTTATAATGCCGTCGGAAGAATTTAATTTGAAGCTGGCCGGATATGGTTCGCAGGCTATAAATTCGCGCATCGATCTTTACAGGCTTTTAAAACGGCCTGAAATAAAGATAAATTATATGATAGACGAGCTTAAAAAGCTCGATGATAAGTTAGACGAAACGGATACCGGATTTCTGACCTATCTTGAGACCACGGCTAAATACGACGGCTATATAAAAAAACAGAATTATATGATCGAGCGCGTTAAAAAATACGATGAAATGCCAATACCGGCTGATTTTAACTATGACGCCGTGGCGAGCGTTTCCACCGAGGGAAAGATGAAGCTTAAAAAGCATGCGCCTATGACCATAGGCGCGGCGGCGAGGATATCGGGCGTTTCAATGTCCGACGTGATGTCGCTTTTCATGTATTTGAGCTACCGCGATCGTGAAACAAAAAAAGTTATTTAGTTTCCGCTTTTCAGTTTTTGAATTTTAAAACTGTAATGAGCCGGTTCGACCATGCAAAACGGAAATGAATCAAAGAGGTTACCGGGCTTTAAGAGCTCCGGAGTTTTATTAAAGGGAGATAAAAGTGCAGGAATTTAAAGATCTTTTAATAGAAAAATACGATAAATATTTTAGCGCGAAACCTTCGCGTGAATTCGTCGAAGCTTGCGCCATACATTACGAACTTCTGGTCAAATACAATGAAATGTTTAATCTTACGCGCATAACCGGCGTCGGGGAATCGGTTCTGCTGCATTATATCGACAGCGTTTTCGTCGAGGCCGCGGCCGCCGATGAAAAAGTCTTTTCCGACGGCAATATTATAGCCGATATAGGCACCGGCGGAGGATTTCCGGCGTTTCCTCTTTTTTTCCACCTGGTTTATAATATTGGAAAAAAAGACATAAAAATGACGCTTTTTGAAAGTTCCGTTAAAAAGACTGATTTTTTGAAGATATGCGTGAAGTCGCTCGGGATCGAAAAAAGCGTCAGGTGCGAGAATATGCGGCTTGAAGACGCCGGCATCGATCCGAAATATCGTGAAAAATTCAATATAGTTACGGCGCGCGCCCTGGCGTCGCTTCCAGTCCTTCTTGAATACGCGGCGCCTCTTATGAAAGTTACAGGATTCGGGCTTTTTATGAAGGGCGAGGACATAGAGGCCGAAAAAACCTCCGCGGCCAAAGCGGTCAAGGTATTAAACGCCAGGTATATAAAAGATTACGTTTACGAGATCGAGGGTATGCAATATAAAAGGCGCGTCTTGATTATCGGCAAGACCGGCCAGACTCCAAAAAAATATCCCAGAAAAAGCGGCATTCCGAAAAAAATGCCTTTGATATAAAATTTCAAGATCAAAGACCTGATTAAGTTATATATATTTCATCTGACGGTACGATGGATCCGGGATATGCCAGTTTTTTGATAATCAAGGGAAATATTATGAATTTGAAAGTTTTGGTATAAATAATATATGCAGTTATTAACGAACGGGAAAAAGCATTTGATAATAGCCTCGATAATGTTTTTTTTGACGCTATTTCTGGTTTCATATATGATCTTATCCTCCGGCGGCGTCAGGTTCGTCAAAGGGCTTAAATCGACTGATATTGTTTTACAAAACTATGCCGCGGATCCTGAAAGAAAATTAGTCATTCCGGCGGATTCGGCCGTTTGTATAATAAATCCTGACGGCGTGGAAAATGATGAATTATTTTCATGGCGTATAGTTTTAAAACAGGCCGGAATACCTTTTTTTGTATCTTCATCAGCCGCCGGACTCTCTGAATGTCCCATGGCTGTTCTTATCAGAAAAGACGATAAATCAATCCTGTTGAGCGACGGCGATCTTTCGGCCATAAAAAAATTCGTTTCCGGCGGCGGAACGATAATAAGCGACGGCGCGTTTTATTTAAAGAACGGCCAGTTGAAGGATGTTTTTGGCTGGAAAAGTATAGACGCTCAAAAAACAAGAAAAAAACTTAAATTCACTTCAGACTATAAAAACCGCTACCTTGACGAGACGGTCGAGTTGGAAACGGTTTTTTCATATTCAAAAGATGCCGGCGAAACGATATGGACCAAAGCCATAGTAACGGGCGAATCAAAACCGGTAGCCGTTTTTGAAGATAATTCCCCGGCGATTACCAAAAACCTTTATGGAAAAGGGGCCGCGTATCTTTTAGGCGTTTCGCTGCATGACGTATATATCAGAAACCTGACGGGCCGCCATTATGAGGCGTTCAAGCGATATGTCAACGATTTTGAGCCTATGTCCGATATTTTTTTATTCGTTATAAAAGCGATATATGAAAATTCATGTCCGGTTGGATTTACTATTAATACTGCGCCCGCCGGATATAAATCCACGATGATAATGTCGCATGACGTGGATTACTACAATTCAATGGAAAATTCAAGAAAATTCGTCGAACTGGAAGAAAAGCTGGGAATAAAATCTACGTTTTTCATTCAGGCGAAATATATCACGGATTATAACGACGACGCTTTTTTTACGCCGAAGGCGATAGAACTGATGAAGACCATGAATGACAAAGGCTTTGAAATCGGCAGCCATACGGTCATTCACTCGAAGCTTCTCACCGATTTTGAGTACGGAACCGGGAAAGAACGTTATCCGGAATACAGGCCGGAGATAATAAGCGACAAATATATATATGGTACCGCTTCCTTATGCGGCGAAGTGAGGGTCCCGAAAATGATATTGAATTCTTACGGCGTGCCGGTCGATTCATACAGGCCCGGGCATCTGAAATATCACGGCCGGCTGCCGGAATGCCTCGAGGCGTCTGGATATCTTTGCTCATCGTCATTTTCGGCTAACGATATGCTTTCCTATTTTCCATTCAGGCTTATAAAGGAAGAAGGCAAGAATAAAAAGGAAAGCTATATATGTGAAATCCCGCTGGCGATAGAGGATGAGTTGTGGAACCTGTCTGAGAGCGTCGGGCCCGCGCTGGAGCTTTTTAAAAAGATACATAATAACGGCGGCGTGACGTGCGTTCTGATTCATCCCGACCTCACGGCGCATAGAGGCAAGGATAAAGACCTTGAATTCGAGGAAAAATTTATTAAATCGCTTCCGCCGGATTGCTGGAAAACGACCATACGGGATGCAGGCGCGTTCTGGATGAAAAGGGATCGGGTCGTGTTTTCATCAGTAAAAAAAGGAAAAAAACTCATTATGACTATAAATTCACCGCGATCATTCGCGAACGCCTCTTTTCTTAAAAACTCCCGGTTTGACGCTTCATGCGCCGATTCGAATGTGAGTTTTTCCGGCGATTGTATGAACTTTAAAGAGCTGACCGCTGGAACGACTGAAGTCACGCTCGATATAAAATAAAAATCCATGTCTCATTTAAATACAAAAAAAATCTCATTTTGAAATAACTTTTATTTAATATTTTTGATATAATTACGATAATATATGAGAGGCACGCTCAGCGCGCTTTAATTATATTTGCCGGAGTTATTATGGTTGATAAAAAAAGACTGGTCAGACCCAAAAAGTCAGATGATCTTAACCTTTTTGAACGAAAAAATGAAAAAAAGGACCCTATGCTTGAAGTAGCCGAAATCGATGTTAACTTAATAACTCAAAACCCAAACCAGCCCAGAAAAAATTTCAATAAAGACAAGCTGGACGAATTGATTAAATCAATAGAATCGAATGGAATACTCGAGCCTATCATTGTGCGTCCGAAGGGCGATAAATATGAGCTTGTGGTCGGTGAACGCCGTTTCAGAGCGGCTTTGCAGCTTGGTTACACTAAAGTTCCATCGATAATAAAACACGGACTTGACGATCGTTCCGGTCTTGTAATGGCGCTGGTTGAAAACCTTCAGAGAGACGATCTAAATCCGCTCGAAGAGGCCAACACCTATAGCCAGCTCATATCCGAACATAAACTCACGCAGGATGAAATGGCTAAATTTATTGGAAAAAGCAGGGTCGCCATATCCAATACTCTCAGGCTTTTAAAACTTCCGGATGCTATTAAAAATTATGTGAATCAGGGTAAGATATCAGAAGGTCATGCCCGGGCGATACTTTCACTCAAAACGCCCGAACTTCAGAGTGAACTCTGTGAAAAAATATTAAACGGCGGCCTGTCCGTCAGAGGCGCGGAAGAACTGGCGCATAAAATATCCACCAGTGTTTCACGTGAAACAGCCAGAATAACAGAAAAAGATGAGCACATAGTTGAAATAGAGTCATCTCTTCAAGAAGTTCTCGGTCTCAAAGTAAGCATTAAGATGAAAAAAAAGAATTCCAGGCTTGAAATACTCTGTAATTCGCAAAGCGATCTTGAGAAAATTATAAATAAGTTATTATCAAATTGAGTTGTTGATAATGTTGATAAAGCTGTGGATAACTTTTCGTAAAGCTTGTGGATA
>CAZJFS010000044.1:0-27262 GCA_964545075.1 uncultured bacterium | reverse complement strand
AATCCGAAACTTCAGCAGGAACTTGGGACCAGGCATCGCGCGGCTATCGGCATAACTGAAATATCGGACGCGGTTTCCGTGATCGTTTCCGAAGAGACGGGCATAATATCGATCGCCGCTAACGGAATAATCAATAGAAAACTCGACGGCGAGGAACTCAGCAGAAATTTAAGAAGGATGCTCAGCCCGCTTCAAAATAAAAATATGTTCAAGCCTAAATAATGAAAAAAACAAGCGGTCATCAGCCGGAGGCTAACGGCAAATGGCCTGATAAATAATCGTGAATAGATATCGGTCCGATACCGGCCGACGACTAATGACTATCGACTAATTATGGTGAGCTGATATGAAATATTTTGTTTTCGAAAATTTTTCCCTGCGCATACTCTCGGTGCTTGTCGCCGTGATAGGTTGGTTCTACGTTAACATAATCGTCAATCCACAGACGGAAAGGCCTTTTGAAACCGACCTTCTGCTTACCGATCGCCGCAGCGACTGCTCTTATAAAAATATCCCGAAAAAAGTCAACGTATTCATAAGAGGCGGCCGGCGCGATATCATCGAAAACTATTATCCCGTTAAATCAAAACTTGTCGCTACGGCGAACGTTTCGAAAGCGGTTTCCGACATGCCGAATAAAATACCCGTGAATGTTGTAATGCCCCGTGGGATAGAGCTTGTCAGCGTGGAGCCGCGCGAGCTCGATATTACTCCGATCCTTATTGAAGAAAATACAGTTGATGTGCTGGTTAAGCCGATAGGCGAACCCAAGCCGGGATATTACGTCAAAAGTTATGAACTCAGCCATAAAAAGGTAAGGCTGCGCGGCCCCAAAAAAATTATAAGCGGCATTAAAAATCTTGTGGCTCAAATCAAAGTGGACGGCCTGGATGCCGGATTTTCAGCCAAGCAGACATTGGGGCTTATCGAGATCACCGCGAATGAAAATAACGACATTTCAATAAATCCGAAGGAAATCGATATCGCCGTGAGCATAGCGCCGCTGCCTTCCAGGTCGGCTAAAGTCGTTCCGGTCGTCAGCGGAAAAGTTGCCGCAGGTTTTTCCGTAGATACGGTTGAATGTGAGCCTAAGACGATTATGGTGAAAGGCGCCGCCGAAAAGATAGAAAAGATAAATGAGATAAAGACGGAAATGATAGATATCACCGGCGCAAGACAGGGGTTGACCCAGACGGCGAAACTTGATATCGCTGAAGCCGCAGATTTTACCATTGACAACAAGCAGGTTACCGTGACCATAACTTTGAAACAGACCTATAAAACTCAAAGATTTCGTGATGTCGCGGTTAACGTTCCGAAAATGCCCGCAAATTATGAAATTTCTCTCGAAAAAAACGCGCTTGATGTAGAAGTGAACGCTCCGGTTCTCAAGCTCGTGGAGCTGGGAGCGGCCAAGTTTTCACTTGACGTGGAGCTTCCGGCCGCGCCTTTGGAAACAGGGCCGGTCATGCTCGATCTCAATATTCATGATTCAACGATAAACGTCGACATAAAGCCGGCGCAAATTCGGGCCAACATAAAGCTTAAACCGGATGTCGAACCGCCCCGCTAGTTGAGTAACTCAATAAATCAGGGTTACTTGACACGCGATAGCTTTTATGTTATTTTAAAAAAGAATCGTCATTGGGAAAAGCTCGTGAAAGTGAAAATGAATCTTGCAAGGCTATATTTCAATAAATAAGGTAAAGGTGGTTGAAATTGTCAGAATTTAATTTAGGCGATCTTAACAATAAAAATAAAATCGTCCAGAAAAACGCGATAGATTTTTTTTCAAACAATATATCGCCTGAAGATTCTTCAAAGCTGGCCAACCTTTTTGATCAGAACCCTAAATCCGAGCTCGGTCTCATTTATTCGGTCATTCTTGGCAGGAACGGCAATAAGGACGTTATTGATAAGCTGATACTCTATCTTCAAAATAAAAATTACTCCCTTCAAAGGCAGGCCGAGCTGGCTCTTATAAATATAGGAAAACCTGCCATTGAACCGCTTATAAAAGCTACAGCCATAGACGATAAAACGCTTTTAATGAGGATATCCCGAGTCATCCGCAATATGGAGGACGTCAATATTCCCTTGATGCTGAAAATGATTGAAAGCGGGACTACTCCGATGAAGATTATCGCGGCTTACGTGCTCGGAAAGATCAGAAACGACGATAAAGTCATCATTTCTCTCGTGAAGGCTCTGGCAAATGATGAGCCGGACATCGATCTGCTCGTAATAGATTCGCTCGTTGAAAACGGTGAAAATGTACTGCCCATGATACAGAAGGTCTTTAAAAACTGTAACGATAGAATCGCCGGCATTTTGATGGAAGTTTTATACCGTATAGGGAAGCCTTCCATGAAGATTCTCATGGAATGTCTTGATTCGCCGACGTTATCGCTTCGCCGCCACGCTCCATACGCTCTCAGGTTCGCAAACGACGTCGAAACAATTAAAAAAATAATCGCGGCTTTGAACGATTCGGACTATTACGTATGTGAAAGCGCTTATAAATATTTGTGTCATAACCTTGAAGAAGCGACTTATACTATCGTTAAAATGCTCGATGATAACGCCCTGGCGGTTGAAATGAAAAAACCGGAGAACGTCATCGCCGAAAATCAGATGCACTGGCTTATAAAAGCTCTCTGCAAAGATTTTGAAAAAAACAGCGAACATGTCCTTATATATATGAAAAATCCCGAGGAATTGAAGAACAGGCAGCAGCCGATCCCTCAAAACCTTAAAATATCCCTCGCCTGCGCCGTTACGACTTACATGAATTCGGTAATGGTTTCAAGGCTGATAAAAATGCTTGGAGACGAAAGCTACTTCGTGCGCGAAAACGCCCTTACGCTTCTAATAGAATATGGGAAGCCTTTCGTGCCTGAAATAATAATGGCGCTCGGAGATCCAAAAGAAGACGTCCGGGACGGGCTTATACGCATATTAAAGAATATCAAGAGCGTGGCTTTCAGTGTTCTTTTAGAAAATTTGCGCATGGGAAATAATGAGATGCGCTATAATTCGGCTTATGCCCTCGGTTTTATGGAAGATAAGGCCGCCGTCGAACCTTTGAAGGCGTCTTTGATCGACGGCAATGACTGGGTGCGCGAATACGCCATAATGTCGCTCGGAAAACTCGGCGAATATGAAGCGCTTATAGCTCAATTGCCCCGCGCGAACGATCAGACGAAGGCTCAGGTATCCAAAGCACTCGGATATTGCGGCGAGGCCGCCATAGATTCGCTCGTGGCCGCTCTGCGCGCCGCCCCGGTGGATAAGAGGGAGCCTTTCGCGAAAGCTATAATGGCCGTGGGTGAAGTAGGAAAAGCTAAAGTACAGGCTGTAATGGAGACCGAGGATAACGAGAACGTCCGTTTCTGGCTTGTAAAGGTAGCAAGAAGCTACGAAAAGAAACCGGCGCTGTAAAAGCAGGCCGTTGGAACGATAATTCGTGGATTTTAAAATTTTAGTTTATAAAAAGGGATGCTTTTGACGGATAAAGAATTAAGATATAAACTGATCGCGGCCCGAATGTATATTTTTACGCGGCGTGGCGTAACGTTCCCGCAGATCCGCGATTATTTCGCGAATATTTATAACCTTTGCGAAGGCAAGTTAATAAAAAAGGCTCATGACCAGTTTGACATAAAAGCGATTGAAGCGATCATAAAAAGGGCTGAAAAAGCCATGGGCGAAACCGAAGTGATTGAAGATTGCGCCCGGAAGTTTCAGGAATTCGGCGCGAAGCTTCAAGGGCTATACGGAAATGAAGTGCGCCTTGAGGCGGTTTCTATATTTGAAGAAAATTATCCGTCGCTTATCCGGGAAATCGAAACGCCTCCGCTGGTTTTATTCATTGCCGGGAAAAAATTCTCCCGGGATTCGGAAAATTTTTCGATTGTAGGAACCAGAAACCCGTCACCCTACGCGCTTCGCGAATGCGAGAAGATCGCGGCAGCATTGGTGGAAAAAGGCCTGACGATAGTTTCCGGAATGGCGGCCGGCATCGACAGGTGCGCTCACGAAACGGCCTTGAAAAACGGCGGGAGGACCTATGCCGTTCTCGGTACTGGAATTGATATATGCTATCCGCCGACCAACGATGACGTTTATTATAAGATAATTGAAAACGGCGCGCTCGTATCGGAATACCTGCCCGGGGCGCATGGCGAGCCGAATAACTTCGCTGCTAGAAACCGCATAATAGCCGGCTTTTCTCCCGGCACGCTCGTAATAGCGGCGGGCGACCGTTCGGGAGCGCTGATAACGGCGAGGAACGCTTTTGAAAACGGCCGTAAGGTTTTCGCGCTTTGCGGTGACGTGACAAGAACTGATTTTGAAGGATCTCATGAACTGATTAAAAAAAGTATGGCGAAACTTGCCGTAAATGATGCCGATATATTATCGGAGATGGGTTTTTTTAAAGAAAGATCGGAAGATTTGCCGACCATTAAAAAGGTCCGCGGAAGTAAAAAAAATGCGGCTCGCGAAGTTGTTTTCAGTAAATTGAACGAGCTCGAGAAGATAGTGTTTTCAGCGCTCGTAAAGCTTGAAGGCGTGGCCGAAGGAGGTCAGCCTTCCATTGACGAAGTGCTTGAATTTATAAACCGGAACGCGGAAGATATTAAAAAATTTTCGGGGCCGAATGAGATTTTTTCAACGCTAGCCGAACTTGAAATCAAGGGAATTGTAAATACATTTTTTGGAAAGAGGTACGAAACCGTAAAATGAATAGACTTGCTGAAATATTCGTAAAATTCATGAATATCATGCATGAAAACGACAGGGACTTTAAAAAGGCCAGGATAGAACTCTTGAATGAAGGCTATTCCCTTCAGGAAATAGAATCGACGCTGGAATGGTATTTTGGTGAAATGCACAAGAACGGACGCGCGGTCGAACAGGCTGATGCGTTTATTCCGCCTTCGCCGAAAAGTTTCCGCTTTTTCACGCTTGAAGAGCAGCGCCGGTTGTCAGCCGAAGCACGCGCTTATATAACCGAAATGTTATACGTAAACGCGATATCTCTGGAAGAGGTCGAGGAAATATTTGATGTCCTCGCCGAATACTTTATCGACGACGCATCGGTCGAAGAGGTTCACAGTATAATGATAGGTTTCAGGTCCGTTGAAATATCATCGCGGGACGGTTCTGAAGATAACATCGATTTCAAGATCAGATATCTGCAGTAATTTTTTCAAAATACATAATATTTGTTTGGGGGATAACGCGTGAGTAAAGACAGCCACAGAAACCTTATAATAGTTGAGTCACCCGGTAAGATAAAAACCATAAAGAAGATACTCGGAAGCGATTTCGAAGTAAAGGCCTCCATGGGCCACGTCATCGACCTGCCTGAAAAAGATATCGGCGTCGACGTCAAGAATAATTTTGAACCGAAATATGAAGTGATACCCAAAAAAGACAAGGTCATAGAAGAGCTTAAAAAGGAAGCGGCAAAAGCCACGAACGTTTTCCTCGCACCCGATCCTGATCGCGAAGGGGAAGCTATTTCATGGCATCTTGCAAGGGCGCTCGGACTCGATATGAACGCGCCGATGAGAATAACTTTTAATTCCATTACTCCGAAGGTAGTTTTAGAGGCCCTTCAAAATCCGAAAACGATAAATATCGACAAGGTCAACGCTCAGCAGGGCCGCAGGGTGCTTGACCGCCTGGTCGGTTATGAGTTGTCGCCCCTTTTGTGGCGCAAGCTTCAGAAAGGCCTTTCAGCCGGCCGCGTTCAGTCGGTAGCTCTTCTTTTGATATGCAGGCGCGAGGAAGAGATCGCGAGCTTTAAAAAAGAAGAATACTGGCTTGTCGACAGTATTTTTCAGAAGCAGGGGAACGTTGATTCCTTTAAATCCAGACTTTCGAAATTTGACGGAAAGACCACGAAGATAAAAAACGCGGAAGAGGCATCGAAAATAGTTGCGGCCTGCCGTGACGCCTCATACACCGTTCAGAAGATAACGAACAAGGAAAAGCTTAAAAGGCCTTCAGGCCCTTTTATAACCTCTACGCTTCAACAGGAGGCTTCCAGGATATTCAATTTTCCGCCTTCAAAAACCATGAAGCTGGCGCAGAAATTATATGAAGGCATCGAGATCGAAAAAGGCAATACCATAGGTTTGATCACTTACATGCGTACCGACTCATATCGCGTGGTTCCCGAAGCGATCACGGAAGCCAGAAATTTCATAAAAACGACGTATGGCGAAAACTTTCTTCCGGCGCGCGAACGCGTTTATAAGACGAAGAACACGGCGCAGGACGCTCATGAAGCCATAAGGCCGGCCGACGTTACCAACACGCCCGAAAAGCTGAAAAAATTCCTTACCGCCGATGAGCATAAGGTTTATAATATGATCTGGAAACGTTTCGTGGCGTCGCAGTCAGCCGATGCTGTATTCGACAGCGTTACGGTTGAGATAGGTTCCGATCGCGCCACGTTTAAAACGGTCGGCGAGACGCTTAAATTTCCGGGATTTTTAACGTTATACGACATAGAAGTGACCGAGCCCGATTCCGAAAAGGAAGGGCAGGATGATTCGGAAAATGAATTCGTCGGAGGAAGGCTTCCGAAGTTCACGGAAAACGAACCGCTGAACCTCAAAGAGATAACCCCGCTTCAGAAATTCACCAAAGAGCCGCCCCGCTTCAACACGGCTACGCTTATAAAGACGCTTGAAGAGCTCAAGATCGGAAGGCCTTCGACGTACGCCACGATCGTCAATACCATCCTTGACAGAAATTACGTCGAGCTGCGCGAAAAGAAGTTTTACGCAACCGATATCGGCATAGCCACTTCGGTGCTTTTGAACTCTTATTTTGACGATCTTATAAACGTCGAATTTACCGCGAAAATGGAAGAAAAACTCGATAAGATCGAGGAAGGCGAAAAGAACTGGCGCGAGGTCCTTGCCGAGTTCTACTCACCTTTCCATGAAAAACTTTCGCAGGCTTATGATAAGCTTAAAAGAATGAACCTTCTGACCGATTTTATCTGTGAAAAATGCAAGAGCCCGATGGCGCTTATTTTTTCGGCTAACGGAAAATTCCTGGCCTGCTCGAAATACCCCCGCTGCAAGAGCACGCGCAATATTCCCCAGGATTTCACGGTTTTCAATACCGGCATGTTCCAGCTCGCTACGACTACGGACATAAAATTCAAGGACCGCCTTGACGCATATGAGGCCGAGAACCAGACCACCAAGGAAGGCCTGACTCCACAGATTATGGGCACCTGTGAAAAGTGCGGAAAAGACATGGTTTTAAAGAACGGACGTTTCGGACAGTTCATGGCGTGCTCCGGCTATCCGGACTGTAAAAACGCAAAACCCATAAAAAAAGATATAGGCATTCCGTGCCCGAAAGAAAACTGCCAGGGCAAGATAACGGTTAAAAAATCAAAAAAAGGCAGGATTTTTTACTCCTGCACCGAATATCCCAAGTGCGACTTCGTTTCCTGGGACCGTCCGAACGGCGAATTGTGCCCGACTTGCAATTCTTATCTTGTCGTGAAGGTTTCGAAAAAAGGCGATAAGGTATTGTGCTCGAACAAGGAATGCGAATATAAGAGAGAACCCGCCGCGGCTCCAGTGGCGGAATAATTGTAATGACCGATACTGTTGAATACCCTCTGATAAATATAATCGGCGGCGGGCTTAGCGGCTGCGAAGCGGCTTTGACCCTCGCCGATTCCGGTTTTAAAGTAAACCTTTTCGAATGCCGGCCTTCGCTGAATATGGATATATTCAAAACTGAAGGCCTTTGCGAACTGGTCTGTTCGAATTCGCTGGGGTCTCAAAATCCTCAGAGCGCGCCCGGGATTTTAAAATCCGAGCTTCTGGCGCTCGGCTCTTTCGTACTCGACGCCGCCGGAAAATGTTCGGTCCCGGGCGGTCAGGCATTATGCGTCGATCGAGCGAAGCTTACGGCCGCGATCTCGGAAAAGATATCGCAATATCCAGGCATTACCGTGATACGCCGCGAGGTGAAGGGGCTGGCCGAATTCGGCGAAGGGGCCATAATTCTTTTCGCGAGCGGTCCGCTTACGACTCCAACGCTTTTTGCTGAACTTTCAAAGCTTCTGGAAGCCAGGCTCTATTTTTATGACGC
Organism: uncultured bacterium; assembly: GCA_964545075.1. Lineage (GTDB taxonomy): Bacteria > Muiribacteriota > UBA9980 > UBA9980 > UBA9980 > DAOPXV01. The sequence goes on along the minus strand of CAZJFS010000044.1, from coordinate 19,126 downwards.
CGTAGCGCCGATAATAGACGCCGCATCGGTCGATACGCAGCGCGCTTTCTGGCAAGACCGTTATGCGAAAGGCACCCCCGATTATCTGAATATCGCTTTCAACCAGGAAGAGTACGACATATTCTATGACGCGCTGATAAACGCTGAAACGGTTCCTCCGGCGGATAATGAAAAGGAGATCTTTTTCGAAAGCTGCATGCCGATAGAAGAACTGGCCAGACGCGGGAGGCACACGCTGCGCTTCGGTCCAATGAAGCCCAAGGGTTTCGACGATCCCCGCACTGGCCGTATGCCTTATGCCGTGCTTCAGCTGCGCGCCGAGGACAATCTTTTTTCTTCTTACAATCTGGTGGGCTTTCAGACTAAGATGACTTTTCCGGAACAAAAAAGAGTTCTTTCATTGATACCGGCGCTTGAAAATGTTAAAATTTTAAGGCATGGCGTCATACATAAAAACCATTATATTTTTTCACCCGAATGCGTTAATTTTAATCTCAGCCTGAAAAAAAATCCGATGATATTCGCGGCTGGTCAGCTTCTTGGATCGGAAGGCTATACCGAAGCTATAGCGACGGGGAAAATTGCCGCTCTTAATATAATCAAGTCTATAAAGACCGGCGATCACGAATCAGTATTAAAGCACATTGATTATGAAAGAACCATGATCGGGTCACTTGTCATATACCTCACTAAAAGTATCATTCCAATGAAAAAATTCGTTCCTATGAATGCTAATTTTGGAATTTTAAACACATCCATAATATCACGAGAAGAACTCTCCATTGAATCAGCTGCTCAAATTGGAAATCTTACTTCTCACATTAAAAATTTTATAAAAAAATAAATTTAATATTGTCAAATGTTCTTTTCTATGTTAAAATAGAATTGTGACTTGGGGTGCGCCTGTTCCGGCGCAATTATTTTTTATTGTCTTAAAAACTCAAAAGGCAATAACGGTGTACGTTTTATGAACATTGTCAGCGAATATCTGATGTATATTTCTTCTGTGTCTAATCTTTCACAGAATACTCAAAAGTCTTATTTAGAAGATATTTTGGACTTTTTTGCTTTCACTTTTAAAAATTACGGCATAAGCCAGGAAAATCTTCTCGAAAAGGTCAAAGACATAGATGTTTTCCTCATACGTCGCTACATCTCGGAAAAATCAAAAGAAAATAAAAAGAAAACGACCATAAACCGCAAACTTTCATCTCTTTCATCGATGTTTCAATATTTTCTGAAGAACGATTATCTCGATATCAATCCGTTTACAACTGTTTCCAGACAGAAGACGGAAAAAAATCTTCCGAAGTTCCTCTATTACAACCAGGTCAGCGAATTTCTTGAAAGCATAGTCCCTATCGACTATGAAACTTTAAGAAACAGGACTCTTTTCGAGGTGATATACGCTTCAGGGCTTCGCATATCCGAAGCATGCAATTTAATCGTAGCGAATATTGATTTTGCGGAAAAAACCCTTACGTTCATCGGAAAAGGTTCGAAGCCGCGTCAGGTACCGATAGGCGACATTGCCCTTGGCTATCTCAGGCGCCTTATAGATGAAAATGGCGTCAAATATCCGAATTGCCCTCATATTTTTATAAACCCTTCAGGCGAAGGTCTTTCCGACAGAAGCATCAGGCGCATAATAACGGAATGTTTCGATAAACTCAGTTTCCAGAAAAAGGTCAGTCCTCACGTTCTGCGGCATAGCTTCGCTACTCACCTTCTCGAGAATGGCGCCGATATCCGCCAGGTGCAGGAGCTTTTAGGCCATACAAGTCTTTCCACCACTCAGATATATACCCACGTCACCCAGGAACGTCTGAAAATGGTTTATAACAAGGCTCATCCGCGTGCGTAGTTCGGACGCGCGGCATTTAATTACCGGTAAAAAGAAACGTTAATAAAAAAAGGAAAAAATGAGCGGTAACGATACGATGGCGAATAACGAATTTAATTTTAGAGGCACTACGGTCATAGCGGTTAGACGAAACGGCGTTACCGCTATGGCTGGCGACGGGCAGGTGAGCTTCAATAACACCATCTTGAAAGCTACGGCCAAAAAAGTCCGCAGAATGTATGAAGACCGGGTTCTGGCCGGTTTCGCCGGCGCCACGTCGGACGCCTTCACGCTTTTCGAAAAATTCGAAAAAAAGCTCGAACAATATATGGGCGGGATCTCTCGCGCCGCATACGAACTGGCCAAGGAATGGCGGCAGGATAAATACTTAAGGCGCCTCGAAGCGCTCCTGCTGGTCGCGGATTCCAGTCAGATATTTTTGATAAGCGGGACAGGTGACATAATCGAGCCGGATTACGATGCTATCGCAATAGGTTCAGGGGCCCCGATGGCTTATTCGGCTTCGCTCGCTCTTTTGGAAAACACGATGCTTGAAGCGCCTGAAATAGCTAAAATATCGCTTGGAATAGCGTCCCGAATATGCGTATTTACAAATACTTCAGTAACGGTGGAAACCTTAAAAAAATGAACTTAAAGGAGAAACTTTAATTGGCGGACGAGTCGAAATTAACTCCGGTCGAGGTAGTGAAATATCTTGACAGATACATAGTGGGCCAGGATGACGCGAAAAAGGCCGTGGCCGTTGCTATGCGCAATCGCTATCGCAGAATGCTGGTAAAGGGAGAGCTAAAAGACGAGATAACGCCTAAAAATATTATCATGATAGGGCCTACCGGCGTCGGAAAGACAGAGATCGCCAGGCGTCTCGCCAAACTCGTGAATGCGCCTTTCGTAAAGGTCGAAGCTTCGAAATATACCGAGGTCGGTTACGTCGGCCGGGACGTTGAATCCATGATTCGCGATCTGGCGGAAATGGCCGTTAACATGGTAAAAAAAGAATATACCCAGCGCTTCGATGAAAAAGCCAAAACAAACGCCAACCGAAAAATACTCGATATCCTGCTTCCAAACTCCGGCCAGCCGCAACAATCAAAATTCAATCCGCTGGCCAATATTTTTCAGGCTGTCGCTAAAACGGCCGGGATGACCGGTTTTGATAACGAACGCGAAGACGGGCATGGTGGCCGCGGCGCCGCCGTATCAATAGACGGCAAGGAAGCGGCCGAGCGGGCGGGCGGAAGTTGTGCCGCATCGCAAGTACTGGAGGAAGATTATAATTCCACGTACGATAAAATGAAAAAAATGCTGGATGAAGGGAAGCTTGAATCGAAGCTTATCGAGATAGAAGTCAAGGATTCTCCGGTCCCTTTCGTGGAGGTTTTTTCAAACCAGGGCATGGAGGAAATGGGCTTTAACATGCAGAACATGCTCGGAAATATCTTTCCGGAAAAGAAAAAAAGAAAGACGGTTCCAGTCTCAGAGGCGAGAACCATATTGTACAACGAAGAAATTGCGAAACTTATGGATATGGACGCCATAATATCGGAGGCACTCGTCAAAACGGAAAACAACGGAATAATTTTTATAGATGAAATAGACAAGATCGCCGGCGCGCCGGAAACTCGAGGCCCGGATGTTTCGCGCGAGGGCGTCCAGCGCGATATTCTGCCTATTTTAGAAGGCACCAGCGTCACTACGAAATATGGCCAGATAAAGACCGACCATATCCTTTTCGTCGCCGCGGGCGCTTTTCACGTTTCAAAGCCGTCGGATCTCATTCCCGAGCTTCAGGGACGGTTTCCTATAAGGGTCGAACTGAAAAAACTCACGCCACAAGATCTTTTGCGGATACTCAAAGAGCCTAAAAACAGCCTTATAAAGCAATACGAAGCCCTTCTGGCATCCGAAGACGTGGTCATAATTTTTGCCGAAAGCGCCATTGAAAAAATCGCGGATATGGCGTTCGAACTCAATTCTACGCTTGAAAATATTGGCGCTAGAAGGCTTTATACCGTGTGCGAGAAAATCCTCGAAGAGCTTTTATATAGCGTTCCGGCGCCTGAAATAAAAGAGGTCATAATAGACGCGGAGTATGTTAACAATCATGTTGGAGATTTGATAAAAGCCAAAGATCTTCACAAGTATTTTTTATAAGATTTTTAAATTAAATAGTAATTTTAAAAAAATCCAGGGAGGTAAAATGATATCCGATTTTTTATTTTCGAACACCAAGATGTCGCTTGTAAAGCGTTCGCTGGATACCGCGATGCTTCGTCACAGCGTCATTTCGAATAACATTGCCAATGTCAACACTCCCAATTTCAAAAAGCAGGAAGTGACTTTCGAGGACGAACTTAATCTTGCCATGTCAAGTGACGGTTTTAAAGGCCGGATTACCAATTCCCGGCATATTCCCATTGGCGCCGGTTCCATAAATTCGATCCAGCCCAAAATAACAATGAACGGCCGCACTTCGATGAGAAATGACGGAAACAACGTCGATGTGGACGAAGAAATGGCTACGCTTTCCAAAAACACCGTCGCTTACAGGGCTCTTTCGAGCGCCATGGAAGGCGAACTGACCAAGATAAGCCAGGCCATAACCAAGGCCGGAAGGGTATAATATAACATGGCAGGATTTTTAAAATCTATCGATATATCGAGTTCGGGCCTTACCGCCGAGCGATTGCGCATGGATACCATATCCAACAACATCGCGAACGCCAACGTGACAAGGACTGAGGATGGCGGACCTTATAAGCGCCAGATGCCGGTTTTTTCCGTCCGCAATGTCAACGCGAGATTTTTTGCGTCCAAAAGCCTTAACGACTCTATACCTTCTGGAGTTTCGGTCGTTGGAATAGATGAGGACGATTCGGAGCCGCGAATGGTATATGATCCGGCTCATCCCGACGCCAACGCTGACGGATACGTTTCATATCCCAACGTTAATGTTGTGCGTGAAATGGTTGATATGATAACCTGTTCGCGCGCGTATGAAGCCAACGTCACGGCGATGAATTCCGCTAAAAACATGATGCTGCGCGCTCTTGAAATAGGCGCCAAAGCTTAAAATTTGGTGAATTTTGGGAATATAATTAATAAAAAAATATAAAGTGTACTTTGGGGGAAAAATGAATATAAGTGATTTCAGTCCGTCGGGTGTAAAGCCCTTCACTCAGGTTCAAAAGATCATTAAGGAGCCGGCCCAGGCCAATCAGGCCGAAGGAATGAGCCAGACTTTCGGCGACGTCCTAAAAAAAGCGATGGAAGATCTTACTGCGCTTGAAAAAGATTCGAGCACGAAAATCAACGAGATGGCCAGCGGAAAGCTCGAAAACGTTCACGACCTTATGATAGCCATGGAAAAATCCAAGCTGGGTCTGGGGCTTGCCATAGAAGTCAGAAATAAGATCATCGAAGGTTACAAAGAAATTATGAGAATGCAGTTATAAAAAATATTTATATGTGCGGATGTTGATTAATATATGGAATATTTAAGAATGCTCTACGAACAATTTCAAAAGCTTGCAATGTGGCAGAAGGTCTCGATCGGAGCTATCTCCGCGCTCGTGTTCTTCGGAATAATCGGCGCGGCTTATTTTTACAGTTCCGGAAGTTATACCACGCTATACAGGGGGCTTGATCTCGAAACCGCCGCGAATATAAAAGAAAAGCTCGATGAAGGCGGCTATCAATATAAGATAACGGAGAATGGCACGTCGATAATGGTCCAGAGCTCTCAAAGGGAAGTGGCGCTTTTAAAACTTGCCAAGGATAATGTGCTTCCTGACAGAAGTAAAGGATACGCGGATATTTTCGGAACTGGAACCAGTCCGTTCTCAAATTCCAGAAAGATCGAGGACCTCAATATAGTTCGCGGCCTCCAGGCTGAACTTGAAACCACGATAAAAAAATCCATCAGGATCGTATCCAGCGTCCGCGTTCATATAAGTTACGCTCCCGAGCGCGTTTTTAAAGATGACCAGAAAGAAGACAAGGCCGTCGTAAGCCTGGTTTTAAAAGGCGGTAAAAAGCTCGAGGACGAGCAGATAATGGGCATCAGAAATCTCGTCGCGAACGGCGCCAACATATCCGATGAGAACGTGCGCGTTTTTGACGAAAAGTTTATAGATCTTACCAAACACCTGCGTTCCAGCAGGACGGACGAGACAATGGCGGCCGATCAATTCGTACTCCAGCGTAAGTTTGAAACTGAAAAAGAAAGCAAACTTCAGGAAATGCTTGATAAGATACTTGGCGCGCCTAATCTTTCCGGAGTTTATGTTAACGCGGAGCTTAACTTCGATAAAAAAGAAGTATATGACGAGAAAATCGAGCCGCCGATAAAAGGCGAAGAAGGCGGTATCGTTATCTCGGAGGAACTTTCAACCGAGAAATTCAGCGGTACCGGAAAGAAGCCCGCCGGAGTTCCGGGGACTCAGTCGAATATTCCTACCTATCCTGAAGTTAAGGATGGCAAGGACGAGTACGCTCACAGTGAGACGCGTAAAAATTACGATACGAACAAACAGAAAGCCAAGATCGTATATGCCGTCGGCGATGTTAAAAAGCTTAATATTTCCGTCGTTTTAGATGACGTTATAAATAAGGAACAGTTCGCTAAAGTTGAAAGCGCCATATTTTCCGCCAGCGGAATCGATAAGAAACGCGGAGATACGCTCGTCGTGGAAAAAATCGCCTTCAATAAGGAAATAATTTCCAGTCAGGAAAAGCAGATACAGAGAGCTAAGTTCGAAGAAATGATATTCCAGCTTCTGCTTGTTATAATTCCGACTCTGACGATATTTTTCGTTCTGTGGTTCGTATGGAGGAACAAAGAGCTTATTATTATGCACTTCAAGCCTATCGAAGTCAGAAAAGAAGCCGGCCAGGACGAATCGGTGCCCGCTGAAATACGCGAGCGCTCTAATAAGATCGAACTTATCAAGGATTTTGTCAACCGCTCTCCGAAAGATGCGGCATCCCTGCTTCAAATATGGCTTACTGCCGAATAACCCGGAATTTAAATTTTTGTAGATAAATTTGATTACATGGAGATCGATTTATGGGCGATAAAGCCAAAGCGTTAACGGGCCGTCAAAAAGCAGCCATATTCACTATATTTCTTGGCTCTGATTTTTCTGGCAAGATATTGCCGAATCTGACCGAGGAACAGATAGATTCAGTTACTCTCGAAATATCGAGAATGCAGAACGTCGATAAGGAAACGATAGACGACGTTGTAAACGAATATTTTGAAATGATAAGAGCGAACCAGTTTCTGGCTACCGGCGGTATAAAGACCGCGGAAGAGATACTCATATCGGCTTTAGGGCCGGAAAGGGCAAAAGGAGCAATGGCGCGCCTTACTTCGACGCAGTATATCCGTCCGTTCAGCACCGCGCGGACCGCGGACCCCGTTCAGCTTTTTAACCTTATCCAGAACGAGCATCCGCAAACTATCGCCATGATCATGGGTTATCTGCAGGCTGAAAAAGCTTCAGCTATATTAAAAATGCTCCAGCCCGATATCCAGCCCGAAGTTTTAAAAAGGATCGCCCAGATGGAACGCACATCGCCTGAAAACGTTCGTGAAGTCGAGGCAATACTTGAGAAGAAGATATCGCTTGTCGTTGACGAAGGAAGCGCTACCGTCGGCGGCATAGACGCGGCCGTTTCAATATTGAATCTCGTCGATCGCAGCACTGAAAAACAGATCACGGAAAATCTCGAAACTACCGCGCCGGAACTTGCGGAAGAGATCAAGAAGAGAATGTTCCTCTTCGAGGACGTCATACTTATCGACGATCGCGGCATCCAGCGCGTTATACGAGAAATCGAGATCAAGGATCTCGCTCTTGCGCTCAAAGGCTCGACCGACGAGGTCAAGGACAAGTTCCTCAAGAACATGTCCAAGCGTGCCGGACAAATGCTCGTTGAAGATATAGATCTTCTTGGGCCGGTAAGATTGCGCGACGTCGAAGACGCTCAGCAGAAAATTGTCAACGCCATCAGAAAACTTGAAGATGCCGGTGAGATTATAGTTTCACGCGGAGGAGCTGAAGAAACAGTTGTGTAGTGTCGTAAAAAGCTTTAAATTCGATAATAAACCCATTATAATCGACACTTCCCGAACTCTGGAAAAAGTCGAAACTACTAATGTTCTCGTGAAACTGCAACAGGACGTGGACCGTCTCAATAATGAAATGAAAAAAGCGAAAAAAGAGGCGGAGGATGTTATAAAGAATGCCCGCGCTCAGGAAGAGCAGATAAGGACCGAAGTCGAGCGTTTCAAAACCGAAGAAATAGAAAAGACTAAAGTGATCTGCGAGGAGATCAAGGAAGATACGCGGCGCGAAGCTTTTGATAAAGGTTATGCGGAAGGCAAGGAAGATGCGGCGATACGTTCGAAGGCGATATTACAGAGTTTGGAACAGGTCCTTCAGCAGGCTTTGAAGCAAAAGGATGAAATAATAAAAAAAGCCGAGCAGCAGATCGTTCAATTGGCGATCGCTATATCAAAAAAGGTAACAAAATGTGAAGTCGCGATGAACCGCGACATAATTTTTTATTCCGTCAACGAAGCGATCTCAAAGATTGTGGATAAGGACACCATAAATATTTATATGAGCCTTCGCGATATAAATACTTTTACCCAGAAAAAAGATGAAATATTAAAGTCCCTTCCGATCGGTTCGCACGTCAAGATAATAGAGGATAACAATATCGAAGCGGGTGGCTGCGTTATAGTCACCAACATGGGAAATATCGACGCCACCATCTCCAGCCAGATGCTTGAAATAGAAAAACTTTTAGAAGAGTCTATGAGGCAGGAAGATGGAGTTTAATTTTAATAAATATTTGCAGATAATCGATAGGGCCAATCCAATAAAAATAAACGGAAGCGTGACCCAGGTTGTCGGGCTTGTCATAGAATCGCTTGGTCCCAACGTATGCATGGGTGAAATGTGCGTGATCAAGCCCCGCGGAAATTCTCCGGCGATAGTAGCCGAGGTCGTAGGTTTTAAAGATTCAAAGGTGCAGCTTATGCCTTTGGGCGAGTCAAGCGGCATAGGCCCCGGATGTGACGTAATAGCTACTGGAGCGCCTCTTAAAATAGCGGTTGACCGAAGACTTCTGGGCCGTGTAATAGACGGGCTGGGCGAGCCGATGGATTCGTTGCCACCGATATTAAATCCGGAAACATTTTATTCGACTTATAACCAGCCGCCGAATCCACTGAGCCGGCCGCGCATCGTCAAACCTCTTGTCACCGGTATTCGCTGCCTGGACGGACTCGCTACCATAGGCAAAGGCCAGCGTGTGGGTATATTCGCCGGTTCCGGCGTCGGGAAATCCACGCTGCTTGGCATGATAGCAAGAAATACAAAGGCCGATGTCAACGTAATATCGCTCGTTGGAGAGCGAGGCCGTGAAGTCGTTGAATTCATCGAGCGCGATCTGGGAACCGAAGGCCTTAAAAGGTCCGTGGTCGTCGTCGCCACTTCCGATCAGTCTTCACTGGTGCGTTTAAAAGGAGCGCTTGTCGCGACATCAATTGCCGAATATTTTCGGGATCAGGGACTTGATGTGTTGCTTATGATGGATTCCGTAACAAGGTTCGCTAAAGCTCAAAGGGAGATAGGTCTCGCCGTAGGCGAACCGGCGGCGCAGCGCGGCTATACGCCTTCAGTTTTCGCGATGCTTCCGAAACTTCTGGAGCGCGCCGGGACATCGAAAAAAGGTAGCATAACGGGTCTTTATACGGTCTTAGTTGACGGCGACGATATGGACGAACCGATAGCCGATACCGTGCGCGGTATTCTTGACGGCCATATTGTTTTGACGAGAAAGCTGGCGGCCCAGAATCATTATCCGGCTATATCCATACTTGATTCAATATCAAGGCTTATGACTGAAATAATAGATAAAGAACATCTGGCGCTGGCGGGTAAATTTAAAAATACACTCTCAACATATATTGAAGCGCAGGAATTAATTAACATCGGCGCATACGTTGACGGGTCGAATCCGGCCATAGATTACGCGAAGCGGCTGTATCCGAAAATGTGCGAATACATGAAGCAGACCGTTAAGGAAAAAACAGGATTGGAAAGCGCTATCGAAGATCTTGAAAAGCTTTTCGAAGAAAGTTAATATCTCGGTTACGAAACCTGAATGACAAGCGGCTGACGATGCTTGCAAACATTTTTATTTAGTTATCCCGACGGCCAAATGTGATATATGAAAAAATTTAAATTTAAGCTCGACCCCGTACTTAATCTTAGAAAAAAAGAGGAAGACGCTATCGCTCAGGAACTCGCGTTAGTTCAGGCTGAGCGTCTCAGAATATTAAATATTATTGGAAATTTAGATCGCGAGATACAGTCTCAGTATCTTATAATTAAGGACACATACGCCAATTCAATAGACATTAACGTGATAAGAATGGCTACTCAATATCTTAAATCGCTTAAAACAAGAAAAGTCGCCGCCGAGGCGGATGTTAAAAAAAAAGACGAGGAAATTTTAAAAATAAAAGACCGGCTGGCCGAAGCCATGAAAAAAAGAAAAATTATTGAAAAATTGAAAGAAAATAAATTTGAGCAATATCGCGATGAATTTAATAAAAGCGACAATATTACCATGGACGAAATGAATAATAGCCGTCAGGGGCATAAAGGATAAAATATGGCTACTCAGAAAAAACAGCCGGAGGCGCCGCCTCAGGCTCCGCCAAAACCAAAAGAAGAAGGCAAACCCAAGCCGTCTCCCGCTATATCAAAACAGATTAAAGTTCCTCGTCCGGGCTTGACTCAGACTTTTTTCACCTGGATACTTATCGCTTTTTTATCTTTTATATTTACATCTCTGCTTGTGGTTATTGTTATTCTTTTTGATTTTCTCGGAATAATAAATGTCCGGGATCTTCTTCCTAAATCGGTTGTTGAAAATCCTTATGTTAAAGATTACATTCGAGATGCGAACATGATTAAAACATCTGAGAAAAACCAGCTGAAGTCGCTTATTAAAGAACAGGATTCTTCGTACAAAGAGCTTTCAGATAAATTAAAACATCAGGAAGTGACTGTTGAAGAAAAAATAGTGAAGTTGTCGATGTGGGAAAAAGAACTTCGCGATAGAGAACTTGACTTAATTCAAAAAGAAACCGCATTAGCGAAACAGGTCAATGAATTTGAAGAACAAAAGAAACTCAAGATAGGCGCTGATCAAGCGCTCGACCAATTTTCAAAGGTATATGAGCGTATGGATCCGCAGTTGGCGGCTGATGCGCTATCAAAAATCGACGATGAGATGCTCATAAAAATTTTCACTAAAATGAAAGAAAAAAAGAGCGCTGCAATACTTGAAAAAATGCCGGCTGACAAAATCACGAAACTGACAGAACGAATCCAGATGCTGCCGAAGAGATCGGCTGGCGACACTTCAGAGGTTGAAACAGCCAGCGCTTCTACGAATGAAGTCGGTGCCAACAAGCCCTAAGTAATATAATATATTCTTGAATAAAAGAAAAATATTAAGTAAAAAAATCTTTTATAATTTTATAAAAGATTTTTTTACTTTTCCTTAGCTTCATTTTTAAAAAGCTTAAAAGAGTAAAAGAATCTCATATTCGCGATAATAAAAAAATATCAAGTTTTATTAGTAAAATGCCGATAAAACAGTTAGAGAAGGATTTTTTAAAAATATAAAAAGCGAGGTGATTTATGGTAGCCATAAGTAAATTCGATGAAAACAAGTCTGTTTCAACATCGACCCAACTTTCGAACGGCTCTTTACGAACATCTGAAAAGAGCGGCAAGGATTTCATGCAACTTCTGATAGGGAAATTAGGCCAGCCGGAAGCTGGTAATCAGAGCAATGCGTCCCAGCTTCAATCGGAGTCGCTCAATGTTCAGCCCAGGGCCCTTACTTTACGTTCGATGGAAAATTATAAAACCGATGTATCCTTAAAAATCGATGATGTCGTAAAGTCAGAGCCGGAGGAAAAATATCCGGTTGAAAAAGAAAAAGACACCGTAATTGATGAAAAAAGAGAAACCGGGTCCGCAAAAGAGTCCGCCGATGAAACCGAAACCGTAACTGAAAATAAGGCCGAAGAAAAAGTGGAAAACGCAACCAAAAAAGAAACCGATGCTTCAGCTATGGCGGCGTTTCTCGATAAAACATTCTCGTCGCAGCTGACGTTTAAAGTTACTCCGCGGGAAAAAAAGACGGGAACTGATAAGAAGGTAGAAATAGACCTTAAATTAAAAAATACCGGTAATTTTAATGTCGAAAAATTTATGACCAAGATAGAGAACATTATAAAAAAGGAATTTCCAGCCGTAAATCTTGCGGATTTTAAGATCGAACTCGAATCCTTTCAAAAAAGCAAAAATGTGAATGCAAAGGATAATCTCCGCGCTGACGGAAAAAAAGGCAAGCAAAGCGAGATATCTCTTTTGAAAAATTCAGCTTTGGCCGGTAAGCGGGTGAATGAAGGCGAAGGCGACATCAAGATCAGCTCGGGTGAAAATGCGGCCAAAACGCTTTTGAACAAGGGCGGCCAGAAGAAGACCGCCGAAAATAGCCAGGCCGGAGTTTCTTTAAACTCGAAGAATCAACAGGCCGATGCGACCGGAAAAGTTTTTGAGGTCAAGGCGCCTTCAAAAATTGACCAGGCTTCGGTTATTGAGCAGATAAAAAACAATGTAGGCGGCTTGAAGTCGGGCGCTGCTGAAAACACATACGCCATTAAGATGTCCCTTAATCCTGAAGCGCTTGGAAGGATAAGCCTCGAGATCGTTTTAAACGATGGCGGAGTGACGGCCAAGTTCGGTTCGGAGAACGCTCAGACGCACGAGATGCTTGTCGCGGCTTCGGATCAGCTTAAGGAGATGCTCGGCGAAAAAGGCATCAAGGTCGCGAAGATAGAATTTTCAAAAGACGCTTCGCTTTTCGCGGGCGGAGAAAATTTAAGCGGCGACCGGCAGAATTTCAACCGGAACATGGCCGGGGACGGCGGTAGCGGAAGATTCGACGAGCATCAGCGAGCCGGAGTCGCCGTCAATGAGCAGGCTTCAATAACGTGCGGCGAAGGGCCGGCATCGGGACAAACCCTGGTTTCAGATGACCAGGCGGTCAATATGAGGATCTAACGGCTATGAAACAAAAATTGAAAAAATACCTGTTAAAAAAAGGAGGCCCTAAAATGTCTACTACAACAAGTGCTACGGACAGTTCGCAACAGATCACGAATGATCTGATAAGCAAATACTCGACGGCGGATACCACTAAATCTACTACAACCGCGGCTACTAAAACGCTGGGCAAGGACGAATTCATGAAACTTCTCATGACCGAGTTAAAATATCAGGATCCTACGTCGCCCATGGATAACAAGGAGCTTGTGGCGCAGCAGGCGCAATTTTCGTCGCTCGAGCAGATGACCAACCTCAACACTTCATTTACGAATTTTCTGGCGCAGCAGTCGACGTCTTCGCAGATGAGCGCGGTTAATTTTATTGGCAAGACCGTAACCACGACCTTACCTATAAACGAAGAAGGCACGAAATTTCTCGAAGGTAAAGTCACTTCAATTAAATTTTCAAACAACGAGTATGTGTTCAAAGTTGGCGATAAAGAAGTTAAAATGAGTGACATCACCAATGTTTCAGGTGGTACTGCAAGTTAGGCGGTGATTCCAATGGCCAATTCGATTTCCGTCGAGACCTTAAAGACGGCGAATTTTGACAGAAGCTTCGCGGGCGTAGCCCAGGGCATAAGGACCGGAACTCAAAAATTAAATCAGGCTGACGCCGTTTCTACGTCGAAAGCCTCGAAAAGTTTCGGTGAGATACTGTCCGATGTTTTAAAACAAGGTTCAAAGGTTGAGTTTTCAGCGCACGCGTCAAAAAGGTTGCAAAGCAGGGGAATAAATCTTGACAAGGCTGATTATGAAAGGCTTAACGCCGCTTACGATAAGCTGGCCGGGAAAGGCGCGCGTGATTCTCTGGTAATGCTTGATGACAAAGCTTTTCTGATGTCCGTAAAAAACAAGACGGTAGTTACAGTTCTTGACAAAAACGATATGTTGAACAATGTGTTTACTAATATTGACAGTGCGGTAATAGCATAAGACGAATAACGGGCCGGACCGATTCCTGTGAAGACGAATGCGATGGCGCATAACTTCCATCACGGATAGGGGGCCCTCCCGCCGCCGAATGACTGAAGCGGCAAATATCAGCGATATCGGCTGAAGTGAATTAAAAACCAGGGGAGGGTAATATTATGATGAGAACATTTAGTTCTGGCGTTCTGGGTCTCCAGACACATCAGACGCAAATGGATGTAATCTCAAATAACATAGCGAACGTTAACAATTACGGGTATAAAAAGGGAAGAGTAATATTCAAGGATATATTAAGCCAGACCATAGCTAACGGTCAGGCGCCGATAGGAAACCTCGGTGGAATTAACCCGATGGAAGTCGGCCTTGGCGTTAAAATCGGATCCATCGATAATGTATTTACGCAGGGCGCGCTTCAAAATACCGGGCGTGAGCTTGATGTCGCGATACAGGGTGAAGGGTTTCTGGTGACCACCAATGGAACCAGCCAGTATTATACAAGGACCGGGACGCTCGATCTGGACAGCGCGTCAAATCTTGTTCATTCCGGCTCGTCCACCAAGATAATGGGATGGACCGCCAAGGAAGATGATACGACTCACGCTCTTACGATCAACACGAGCGACAAGCTTAGCACGATAAATTTCGCTGAATATACCAAGCTGCCCGCCGCTTCCACTTCGATAGTAGAATTCGCGTCGAACCTTCAGAACTCGGCCGCTGAGAGAAATCTTCCGGAAGAGCGTCAGATGGTTTATTATGACGATACCGGAGCGCAGCAGACGCTTAAGATAAAATTCGCCAAACTGGATAAAAGCAACTGGTTCTGGACCGCCATCGACGATACACAGGGTCAGGTCGGCACCGGGAAGCTGACTTTCGATGAAAACGGAAAGATCACCACTTCAACTGGCGGGCCGGTGCTCACGTTCGATCCGGACGGCGCGACGGGAACGCCTCCGACTTCGACCCTGCAAGCCAATAATAGCGCAAATATTGAAGGCGCTACGTTGAAATCGCTTGAATCTTCGACATGGGCCTCGGCATATCCGCTTTCCAAGAATGGCGTAGCGGTGACGGATATGACCACTAAATTGTCGGAACTTTATGATAATACGAATGCCGATGCTGGCGCGCAGTTTGATCTTAGAAACCTTGACGGCGACGAGTCGCTGGTTGTATCGGGTATCGACGGGAACGGACTTGCGATAGCCGAGAAAACTCTTCCCATAGGTCCGGACATGACGCTCGCGACGCTTATGGAAAATCTGAAGACCTTCTTTCCGAATGCGGTGCCGACTTATAATTCGACGACCGGAAAGATACAGCTTACCGACGCTTCACCTGGAACGAAGGATATTTTAAGGGACATCAAGATCAATTTTGTGAATCCTAATAATGCCGCAAAGGCCGCTACTTTTCCCGGAGTCACAACGACGACGACTTCGACGCCGGCTCAGGCGGGAGGTTTTGCGCAGCTTACCGCGGCCAGCGGAACGGTGCAATCAGGCGTTCATTCGATAACGGTAACAAAGATCGCCGCCACTTCATCAAATATAACGGGCGTAAAAACGGGTCTTTCGAGATTCACCACATTCGCCGATCTGGATATCGGAGACGTAACTAATTTCAAGATATCTATAGATAGCCAAACGCCCGTGCAACTTTCGGGTTTAAGTTCCGGAAATTATGGAACGCTTACGGGCGCGAACGCGATATCCGCTCCGCCGGCCGGAGGATACGTCGCCGGAAGCATAATAATAAATGGAAATCTTGTTTCATGGGATACGGCGGACGTTTCAGGTCTCACTCAGGGTCAGATGGGAAATTTCGTCGCAAACAAAATAAATACGTTGTTCCGTACGGTTGAAACTACGGATCCGACTAATCCGAATATAGCATACTCTACTTTTGATACCGTTACCAACAAACTTTCAATACAGCAGACGCATCGCGGAGCTACATATAAAGTGAATATCCAGAATGCCGACGCCATACTTGGATTTAGTTCGACGCAATCCGTCGCTTATGGTACCGATGGTTCGACCGTATCGGATTTTATAGAAGCCATAAACAGTCAGATTGGCGGTGTAACGGCGGAAATGCAGGGCGATCGCGTTGTAGTGAAAAGATCCATCACCGGTTCCGCGGCGAATATAAGCATAATTCCGACGGTTCCGGGTTCGGCCACCACTTATCCCGCCGCTACAGCGGCTATGACGGATGCTCCAACCGCTTTCAGTTCATCGACTTATACGATAAATGATTCGATATTAGGAACATCTACTCCCACTACGGTTCTTGGAAGTGAACAGTCCTTTAATATGCTGGATGTGTTTACTCCCGCGGCGGGAGGAGCTTCCGTCGAGCTTAAATATAACAACGTAAAGGACGGCCAGATAATAGGAAACGCAAATATAGGTGAAATAATACTTAACAGTTCGAACTTTCAGTCCGGTACCGCTACCATAACCACGACCAATGAAAGAAACGCCAACAACATTAAAATAAACGTTCCTACCCTCAATTCATACAGCGCTGATTTCACGGTGAATTCAGGCGGCGTTTCAGGTTCCGACGTTTCGGTCACTCTGACGCCCGGCGCCGTTCACACTGTTCCCATGAGCATTTATGATAGCAGCGGTCAGTCGCATACGATGAATATGCAATTTGAAAAGGTCGAAGCGGGAAAATGGGCGTACAGGGCGTCGCTCGATGAGAACGATGCGCTTATGAAGGAATATTTTCAGAACAATCCCGCGGCCGGAACGACGCCGACCGCCACTGAATTAAAACTAGCCAATGACACGATAGTCGGTTCGGGAACCGGGCTTCTGATTTTCAATAACGTCGGCAAGGTTGATTCTACAGCAACGGCGGTCGCGAACGGAGTGATACTTCCAGATTACGTCAAGTCTATAAGCTTTACTCCTAAAAACGCCAATAAAGTTGAATTTAAGCTGAATTGCGATCTCATAACTCAATATGACGGAGCTTTTTCAACCGCCGTTAAAACAAGCGACGGGTACGCGATGGGCAAGCTTGACGGATTTTTGATCGAAGACTCCGGGATTATAAAGGGATCTTATACGAACGGCCAGAAAGTAGCCATAGCTCAGCTTGGAATAGCGAAGTTCGTAAACGACGCCGGACTCGAAAAATTTTCAGATAACCTTTATTCTGAAGGTTCAAATTCCGGAAAAGCGCAGGTCGGCGCCGCATCGGCCGATGGCCGCGGGAAGCTGGCGTCCCAGAACCTTGAAATGTCGAATGTCGATCTTTCGAAGGAATTTACCGACATGATAACGTCACAGCGCGGATTTCAGGCAAATTCAAAATCGATAACTACGGCGGATCAAATGATTCAGGACATACTTGCGATGAAGCGTTAACCGGGTTATGATGTTGCAATAAATTTATCGCGATGTTTAAATATGAGCGGTACGGATGCTTTCCGGCCGCTCATATTTGACTTTATAAGGGTTTTTTGATACAATGTAATGTGGAGTATATTAATTATTTTTAATATTAAAAGCAGGGAAAATGATAAAACTAAAACGGATAAACGGAAAAGAATTCATGCTTAATTCCGAACTGATACTTCTGATGGAGTCCACGCCTGATACGCTTATAGTGCTTACGGATGGCACGAAGTATATTGTGGCCGACTCTATAGACGATGTTTATGAAAAAATAATAAAATTTCGATCCGATATTTTGTTGAGATACCGCATGGCGATAAAAAAGTCATGTTAGGAAGCATAATTATCTTTTAAAATTTAAGTTAATTCTGACATCATTTTGCCGATATTTTAATACAAATCCTAATATTTTTGATAAAGATGGTGTTTCGAAATGGCAGATGAAGAAAAGAAACCTTCTAGTTCGATTATAAAATTTTTGCTTATAGGAATTGCTTTTTTGGCGGCGATGGTATTATCGGCGGTCGTTTCCATAAGTACCTATAAAATGCTCATGGAAAGCAAGGACGTCGAAGAGGTCGCGGACAAAGTGGCCGTTGACAGCATAGACCTTGACGAGATAGTCGCTTATACGGTAAAGGATAACGAAAAAGGCATAATAAAATTCAAGATCAATGCCGAAGTCAACGACGTTAAGGTCAAGGAATATCTGGCCACTAAAAAACCTGCGATAAAAGATACCATCACAAGGGCGATAATGCTTTTTTATGTAAAAGACGCTATGCAGTCTTATCAGGACGGAAGGCTTCATAAAGCTATAGCTGACGATCTCAATAAAATTGTCGGCGAGAATAATATTAAAGTGGAAAAGCCGATGCTTGGCGGCGGAAAGAAAAAGAAATTCATGGTCGTTAACGTAAATATATTTGATTTTTCAGCGATGGTGCTAGATTAACGTATCCCCGGTAAAGGGCGGTGAATGAAATGGCTGACAATATAATGTCGCAAAATGAAATAGATGAATTGTTGAGCGCTCTGGCAACGGGCGGTTCTATTGAAACGCCCGGCGCGGCTCAACCCGAAGCGCAGGCCCAAAACCAGCCGGCGTTCGGCCAGGCGCAGCAGATGCAACAACAGCAGGCAATGCCGTTTCAGCAGGCTCCGCAGCAGACCCAGTTTTTTGGTCAGGCGCCTGTTCAGCCGGGATTTTTGGGTACGACCGGCGTTGACGAGCAGGAAAAGGCCCAGCAGCTTGCGATCCAAAAGGCAAAAGCCGAAAAAAAACAGAAGAAAACCAAGCCTTACGATTTCAGAAGGCCGGATAAGTTCGTCAAAGAACAGTTAAGAACGATCAACAAGATACATGAAAATTTTTCGCGAACCGTAACCACGAGTCTTTCAACGATGCTTAGAACGATCGTCAACGTGCAGGTCATATCGGTCGATCAGATAACATACGAGGAATACATCAGGTCGGTTCCGAATCCTTCGGTAATATCTGTTTTTGACGTGGGCGGAGACCTGAAGGGAAACGCGATATTCGAGATCAACCCGAGCCTTGCGCTTTCCATGATAGACAGGCTTTTTGGTGGTATAGGCAAAACACTGCCGAAGTCCCGTTCGCTGACCACGATAGAAGAAACCGTCATGAAAAAGATCATAGCGAGGCTTTTAAATGATCTTACCGAAGCGTGGCAGCTG
>CAZJFS010000043.1:0-27325 GCA_964545075.1 uncultured bacterium | reverse complement strand
AAAGCCTTATGACCATAAAAAGCGCCTCGGATTCGCTTTTAATGATAATAAACGACATACTTGATTTTTCAAAGATCGAAGCCGGAATGTTGAAACTCGAGTGTACCCAATTCAATCTTCACGACGTATTGAAAAAAATTTACGATATTTTCTACTGCAAAGCTTTTACAAAAAAAATAAAATTCTGCGTAACGGCGGCCCATAAAGTCCCGGCGATATTAAAAGGCGATCCTTTAAGGCTCGAACAGATCCTTGTAAACCTGGTTTCCAACGCCATTAAATTCACTTCCGAAGGCGAGGTGAGCCTTTCGGTAAGCGTTGAATCGGAAAATATTTCAGACGATTCGGCGATTTTTTCATTCTGCGTTAAAGACACGGGCATCGGCATTGAAAAAAATGATATGCCAAACCTTTTCACTTCGTTTCATCAGATAGATAATTCAGTCACCAGAAAATATGGTGGAACGGGTCTGGGCCTTGCCATCAGTAAAAAACTTTCCGAACTTATGAACGGCGAGATATCAATTGAATCAGTTCCCGGAACCGGAACGTCGTTTTACTTCAAAGCCCGTTTTAAAACCCTCCGTGAAAAGAACGCGGGCGGCACATCCGGTCTGGATCTTTCAAGAGCGCAGGCGCCGTGCGAAAAAAACTCTTATGAAGAGCGGCTGGCGAGTATTTTAGCGACAGGCGAAAAAAAAGTGCTTATTGTCGAGGACAACCACATAAATCAATACATAATCCTTGCTCTTTTTCAAGACGCCGCAATACCGGCCGAAGTCGCAAGCAACGGACTGGAGGCGGTCGAAGCGGTTAAAAAAAATTATTATTCCGCGATCTTAATGGACATTCAAATGCCTATAATGGACGGTTATACCGCCACCCGCCTCATAAGGCAGAGCGAACACGGACGCTTCATTCCTATAATTGCCGTGACCGCTCATGCGATGAAGGAAGAGCTGGATCGCTGCATTGAGGCCGGCATGAATGATTACGTTACGAAACCAATAGACACCGAGCTCCTGTTCGAAAAAATGGGCAGATGGATGTCCGATAAGCGTGTTTCACGAAACGCTAATGGCAACGGCGGCGTAAACGGCAGGATCCCGCCCGATGAAATTTATATCCCCGGGATCGACTCGGCGGGCGCTATAGCCAGGGCAGGCGGAAACAAAGATGTTTTCATAAGAGTTTTAAAAAATTTTTGTGAAGACTACTCAGAAACTTCGCAAAAGATCAGGTTCATGCTTGCCAAAGGCGAATTCGAAGCGGCGCGCAATCTTTCACACAGCATAAAAGGCGTTTCAGGAAACATTTCAGCCGGAAGGCTTTACATAGCGTCGCGGGCCGTTAATGAAATATTGAAAGGCGCCGATCTGAGCAATATGGAAGAAGCCATGAAGGAGTTCGAAACGGCCCTTTCCGAAGTTATCAAAGGCATAAATTCCAGCGCGATCTTCCACGCCGGCCTTCCTGATAAAAACGATAAAGAAGACGCTGAAGATTTCATGTCCGCCGTCGCGCGCATGGACATGTTTTTAAAAAACAATGATTTCAACGCCATCTCATACTTCAAAAAGTTCGAAAGAAGCGCCGGAACGAAAGTCTCTCCGGCTGAAATATCCGAATTATCATCCAAACTCGAAAAATTAAATTTTAAAGGTTGCCGTAAAATACTGGAAAATATAGCCCGAAAACTTGGAATATCGATAGGAGTTGTTTAAGCCTCTATGAAAAAGATACTTATAGTCGACGACGATCCCGTAAACATAATGATTTTCGCGGAAGCGCTGGAAAGCGAAGGTTATAAGATACTGGCCGCGACAAGCGGCGAAGAAGCCCTTGAATGCGCCTCACGCGAAGAAAACAAGCCTGATTTCGTACTTCTGGACATAATCATGCCGGGGATCGGCGGCTACGAGGTCTGCAAAATGATGAAATCTAATGAAAAAACACGCGATATAACCGTCATGTTCATGACCGGCATTGAAATGCGAAACCTTGAATACATTAAATCCATAGGCGCCGTGGATTGCCTCGTAAAACCTTTTGATTTCGACCTTCTGGCTAAAAAAATCAAAAAATATCTCGAACCCGGATCTCCCGAATAGTATTGGCGTGAAAATTCTTTTCGGTTGATTTTTATTTTATTTTTTAGTAGTATTAACTTCCAATATAAATTTTATCCGAAAGAGTTTTTTTGTGCGCATCGATATAAAATCAACTTTAAGCGCGATCGCTTATAATTTTATAATTTACACCGGGTTTTTATTTTATATTCCATTTCTCCTTTTTAAAATGGCCGCGACCGGCAAGTACAGGCATAGCTTTCTCGCGCGCCTCGGTTTTTTTAAAAACGATTCGACAATAAAAAAAGACGACCCCGTCATCTGGCTTCACGCTGTTTCAGTGGGTGAAACTCTCGCCACCATTCAATTTCAGAAACTTTTAAAGGAAAAGTTCCCGGAATATAAACTTCTTTTCACTACTACCACCGAAACCGGCTATAAAATAGCCCGTGAAAAATGCTCGTCGGCCGACGCCATTTTTTATTTTCCGCTCGACTTTCAATTTTCAGTCCATTCCTTCATAAATAAATTCAACGTCAAACTTCTTGTTTTAACCGAAACCGAAGTGTGGCCGAATCTTTTGAAAATATTAAAAAAGCGGAAGATTCCTTCGGCCATCATAAACGGGCGAATCTCGGACAGGTCCTTCAAAAGTTACCTTTCCTTTTCATTCATATTCCGGCCCGCGTTCGCTCTTTTAGACCGCTGCCTTATGCAGAGCGGCGAGGACGCTTCAAGGATAGTCAAAATAGGAGCGAAGCCGGAAAAAGTTTTCATAACCGGAAATTTAAAATATGACGAAATAAAAGTTTACATGAGCCAAAAATCGGAAGATATATACGCTCAGTTCAAATATGCGCCTGAAGACATCATTTTTGTGGCTGGATCCGTTCATCCCGGCGAAGATAAAATTGTCGTCGACGCTTATAAAAATTTCTGCGATGAATTGTCGAAAAGGCGAAATTATAGATCAGAAACCGATAATGAAATAAAGCCCGAAAACAAAATTCCGGCTGCTCCATCGAACGGGAGCGGACCGATTAAAATGATCATCGCGCCGCGCAAATTCGATAAGATCGCCGGGCTTTTCGCTTATCTGAACGAAAAAGGCGTTAAGTACGAACTTCGAAGCGAACTTATCAAATCCCAAAAACCCTGTTCTCAAAACGTCATGGTCTTAGACACCGTCGGCGAACTTGTAAAGACCTACGCTATGGCAAGGATCGTTTTCGTCGGCGGGTCTCTCGTGAACACGGGCGGACACAATATTTTAGAGGCGGCGGTCTTTAAAAAACCCGTCATTTTCGGGCCTAATATGCATAATTTCAGGGAAATGTCCGAAAGTTTCCTGAAATCCGGGGCCGGATTCATGGTCAAAGACGGCGCGGAACTATTAAAAACAATGCTTTTTCTTTTCGATATGAACGAAAATTCATACCGGAATATCTCCGAAATTTCTTTTAACGAGGTCACGGCAAGGACCGGCGCCGCCGAAAAAAATATTTTCCACTTGCAAAGTTTGACGACTTCTGATAAAATATTCTAAAAATTCTATATATATATTCACTAATTTTTATAATATCGCAAAAAATCCCGGTATGAGGATGTTAAAATGAGCGAAAATGTTAATCTTTCAAGTAAATATGCCATCGGCATAGACCTTGGCGGCACTTTTATAAAATTCGCCTACGCGACGGCGGCGGGCGAAATTATTTTACGCGATAAGGTTCTGACTCGCGTTTCACACGGGCCGGAAACCATCCTTTCGGACGTATCAGACAAGATAAACGAAATGATCAAAAAGCAGGGCCATACCGCGGCGGATATATGCGGCATAGGCATAGGCTGTCCCGGTACGGTTGACGCAAGTTTTCGCGAGGTAATATTCGCGCCGAACCTTAAATGGAACAACGTGAACGTCAAGGACACGCTTGAAAAAGACACTTCAATACCCGTATATATCGACAACGACGCGAATCTTGCGGCGCTTGGAGAATATTGGCGGGGTTCTGGCGTGGGAGTTCGCGATTTCGTATGCGTAACGCTCGGAACGGGCATAGGCGGAGGCGTCGTGGTGAACGGCCAGCTCCTGCGCGGAATAAACAATAACGGCGCAGAAATAGGCCACATGACGATAGATCTCAACGGTCCGCAGTGCGGATGCGGAAATTACGGATGCTGGGAAAAATACGGTTCGGCTACCGCTCTGATCAGCCGCGTATTGAATTTTCTGACGATAAATCAGAACCAGCGGTCTAAGATCCCGTCGCTGATACTCGAACTCTGTTCGAACGATCTGAGCAAACTCAACTGCGAAATAATTTTCGAGGCGGCGCAAAAAGGCGATCAGATAGCGAAAAGTTCCGTCAACCAGCAGATCGAATACATCGCTATCGGACTGATAAATCTAATCTATATTTTCAACCCGCAGAAAATAGTTATAACGGGCGGTTTGACAGGAGCCGGCGATTTACTTATGAAACCGCTGGTTGATACGGTATTTAAAAAAGCTCCTAAAGTTTCGCTTAAAAACCTCGAGGTATGTATCGGAAAACTCGGCGTTGACGCGGGAGTCATGGGAGCGATATATCTGGCTTTAAAGGAAAGGGGCCTTTTATAGCCGGCAGATGTCGTTTAGGTTCATTGTTCGAAGCTTAAAAAATATATAAAAAGCTCGAAAAAGCACATTTAAGGATGAAGTCGGGGTAGATGAAGTTATGATTGAAAAAGAGTGTCAGATTAAGAATTCCTCGGGTATGCACGCCCGGCCGGCCACGCTTTTCGTGGAATGCGCGAATAAGTCAAAATGCCATATCTCGGTCAGAAAAAAAGAAGTGGAGATCAATGGAAAGAGCATTCTCGGAGTCATGATGCTTTGCGCGGGGCAGGGCGAATCGATTTTAATAACCGCGAGAGGCGAATGCTTCGAGGATGAGGAAAAAATAATTAATGATTTAAGTAATTTAATCGATAATAAATTCTATGAGGAATAAAATTTCCATTATTCCTGTACTTTTTACTTTTCGGCAGGGTATGGAGGAGGAAAAATGTTAAAATGTAAGACTTGCGGTGTTGCAAATGACGACAAAGCTGAAATTTGCGCGGAATGCAACTCACCGTTAAAGCCTAAAGCATCGGGGTCCGGATCCGGCGACAACGATCTGGATTTCGACAGCCTTCTTGATAAGCTAAAATCGGACGACGATGCTGGCGGGGCCAAGAAAAAGCCGGCAGCGAAAAACGCTTCTGACGATCTTGGGCTCGATCTCAGTCTCGACGACGACCAGATATTTAAAGATCTCGGAGTTTCAAAACCGGGAGCGAAAGGAAAATCGGATGTCTTTCAGGATATCTCGAAGAGTCCCGCTAAAGACTCTAAAGCCAAAGCTTCCGAAGCCGATGATATATTCGCCGAACTTAATATATCTTCCGGACCGACCTCTAAAAAACCCGAGTCTAAAGCAAAACCCAGCGACGATATATTCGCCGATCTCGACCTCAGCGAGCCGGCCCCCAAAAAAAGTTCAGCCGCCACTCCTCCTCCTAAAAGCGGCGGCAGCGAAGTAATCGATCTTGACGATTTTCAGCTTGACGTTATGGACGATTCTTCAATGGAAGACCTTATCTCCGGAAGTAAAAAGGAAAAAGCGCCAGCCAAAGCTCATGAAGACTCTCACGCCAAAAAGGAACCAAAGGACAAGCCCATCCTCGCTCCCGATGAAATAGACCTTGATATGAGCGATCTTCTGGGCGGCCTTGAAACGGGCGGCGACCCGCTTGCCGGGCTCAAATCAAAAGCGACTGAAAAACCAGCGCCGGCCGAAAAAGCCGCACCCACTAAAAAAGAAACAAAAAAAGAAGACGATATATTTGCCGATCTCGGCGGCGACAGTTCATTTAACCTTGACGAAAAAAATATAGATACCGTTGAAGACGACCTTCTTGCGGAACTCGTCGGCGGCAGCAAGAAAAAAGCCGCCGCGCCTAAAACTGACGAAAAAGCGGCCGCGAAACCCGCCGCGAAAAAAGAAGAAAAAAACGATATGGATTTCGATCTCGGCGATCTCATGCTCGACGATACGCCTAAAAAACCCGCCGCCGCGCCTAAAGCCGAAACAAAAGCGGCCGCGAAACCCGAAGCTAAAAAAGAAGAAAAAAATGATATGGATTTCGACCTCGGCGATCTCATGCTCGACGATACGCCTAAAAAACCCGCTACGGCGCCTAAAGCTGAAGCAAAAGCATCCTCAAAGCCATCTGAAAATTTTGACGACCTCGATCTCGACAATCTTTTAAGCGACGGAGGCGCCTCGCCGGCTAAATCCGCTGCAAAGGCAGTATCGGAAGAGGAAGATCCTTTCGCCGGCCTTCTCATGACCGATGTTAAAAAGCCGGAAACGCCTAAAGCGCCAGCTAAGAAAGAAGCGCCGAAGGCCGCCGCGAAACCTGCGCCGGCTGATGACATCGACGACCTGGTAAGCGAGCTTATAATGGAAGAGCCGAAACCAAAAGCTGCGCCAAAAGCGGAGGCGAAACCCGCCGACGACTTCGATCTTGGCGATCTTATGCTGCCGTCCGAACCGCCGGCGGCAAAAAAAGCCCCGGAAAAACCAAAAGAAGTTCCGGCCATGGAAGATTTCAGCCTCGACAGCCTTATCGGACCCGAAACAAAAGCGCCGGCGCCTAAAAAAGCTTCGGCCCAGGCTTCGGACTCTGAATTTGATATTTCACTCGATATGGGAAAAGTAGAGGACGCCAACGAAGATCTGCTCTCCGAGCTTATCGAACAGAGCGAAAAACCAAAAGAAATTAAAAAGGAAAAACAGAAAATCGCCGGAGGAATAAAAGACGTTACGGATATCTTCGGCGGAGACGATGGAAGCCTTGACTCGCTTCTTCCGCCTATTTCCACCGGAAAAACCAAAACCGAAGCGGCGCCTCAGAAAAAAGAAGCGGCGCCCATGGAGAGTTTTTCACTGGACAACCTTCTTGGCGAATCGGTAAAACCGCCGGCGCCTAAAGAACCTCCCAAAAAAGAAACTTTCACGATGGAACAAAATACCGGCGTTGATCTTTCATCGCTCGACGGACTTCTGGAAATTCCAGCGGCGAAAGAGGCGGCGCCTCAAAAGCAGGCGCCTCAGAAACAGGCGTCCGAACAACCGCCAGTCCCTCAAAAACCCGTAACGGAAGAACCTGCCAGTTTCGTTCTGGAAGTTCCTAAGCAGCAATATTCCATAAAAGAAGAGATGCCTTCAACGGGCTCGATTTCCATGAGCGCTCAGCAGCCGGTCGCGCAGGAAACCGTTAAAACAAAAAGATCTCTTATAGACGATCTTATAGAAGAAGAGCCGGAGGTTCACGAAACAGTTAAAGCCGAGGTTCGTTTTGAGGCTGATGTCGCCCGTGAAATTGAAAAGCAGTCCGTCGAAGAGAAAAAACTCACCGTCGAAGAATTGATCGGCATGCTGGAACGCACCGAAGACGAATCTGAAAAATATGAAATAATAGGCAAGCTCGGCGAAATGAGCGATGAAAAAGCCGTAACGCCTCTCGTCGAACTTATATCGCATTCAAGCAAGGACCTCAAAGAAACCGTAATAGAAGCCCTCGGCGCCATAAAGAGCCCGCTGGCGGTCGAACCGCTCATTCGCGCGCTCACCATGGAGACCGACGATCTCGATATTTGCTATAACATTGTAAAATGCCTCGGTCAGATCGGGTCGACGCAAGCTGTCGACATACTCGTCAAGCTTTTAAAGCACAAGGACGAAGACCTTGTTTACTGCGCATGCGAAGCGCTCGGAAAAATCGGCGGCTCGAAATCCGTTCAGCCTCTGATAAAAATATTGAATCATGATTCGGAGGATCTCAGATACATCGCGGCGAAGAGCCTTGGCGAGATAGGCGAAGCGTCATCGATAGACGCGCTCATATCCGCGCTGCGCGATCTTTCACCGCAGGTCCGCCTCTCGGCGACCGAATCGCTCGGAAAGCTCTCGAACGAGGACGCCAACGATTATCTCGTCGACATGCTTAAGGACCCCGAAATCAGCATCAGAATAGCCGCGGCAATGGCGCTTTCAAAGATGCATTCCGAAAACGCGGTCGACGCGCTAATCGACCAGCTCGAATCCGAATACGAAGAACTGCAGAAAGTTTCTGTTTTTGCGTTAGGCGAAATAGGCTCGTCAAAATCCATCGAGAGCCTCTGCCGCCTGATATCGTCTCCAAGCCCCGACGTAAAATCGGCGGTCATAGAGGCGCTCGGAAAGATCAGAAGCCCTCTTTCCATAGAATATCTGACTATAGAGTCCAACAACCCGAACGACGATATAAGGCTTAAGATCGTCACCGCTTTCGGCGACATAGCCGACGAAGCTTCTATTCCGACGCTCGTTAAAATGCTGATGGACAAGAACGAGGACGTCCGTGAAAAAGCCGTGTGGGCGCTCGGAAAGATAAAATCCGCTTCGGCCGTCGAATCGCTCATCAACGTTTTAAACGACCCCAACGAAAAAGTCAGGATAGGCGCAGTCGAAGCGCTTGGAAGGTTCAACGATATTCAGTCGATAGCGCCTTTAATCAAAAGCCTCAGCGACACAAACGGAAACGTTTCCGAAAAAGCTTTGTGGGCGCTTATAGAGATAGGCGACATGGCCGTTCCAAACCTCCTGAAAATGCTCGACACCTATAACGATATAATGGACAAGGACGACTTAGAGCTTCAGATGAAGATCATAAGGATACTCGGAAAGATCGGAAACTGCAAAGCGATAATGCCCCTCGTCAAGCTCATAGACAATTCCTCGAAACAGGCGGCGATCGTGCGCGTGGTGATGGACGCTCTGACTAACATAGACGCCCACATCTGCAAGGTCTCCGAAGAGGACGTAATTTTAAAGGAAGCCATGAGCTGGAACAGGTTCGCTATCGCGAGAACGCTCTATGTCTATAAAGACAGGCGCGCGTCCGAACATCTCGTCTCAATATTAATCAACACGCTAACCGACCGCGACATTAAAAATCTCGATCCGGAATCTCCGAAGAGCCAGATAGTATTCGAAATATTTCCGTCGCTCGCCAAAAACTGCTGCGAATTGATGGGAGTCATCGGCGACGAGGCTACGGTTGACGAACTTATGAACGCATACAGGGTCGCGGACGAACGCACCAAAAGCTTCATAGTCTACGCCCTCGGTAAGATCGGAATTTCAAAGGCCACGGGCTATTTAATAGAAATGCTCAGGGAGCAGGCCGGAACCGTCAATTACAAGGACATCGCCTTCGCCCTGAAACAGGTCAAGGATGAAAAAGTTTCATCAAGCCTTCAAAAGCTTTTGATTGAAAATTCGCCCGGCATAAAAGAAGCGGCCGCATATTCGCTGGGCGTCATAGCCGACGCAAAAGCTATAAACCCGCTAGTCACTCAGATAAACGACGCCAACGAAACCGTGAGAAAAACCGTCATAGAGGCGCTCGGAAGAATAGGCTCCGATTCGATCGTGGACTCGCTCGCGAAAATGCTGCGCGATTCGTCCGAAAACGTCAGGGACACCGCCGTCAAGATACTCGGCGGGCTTCGTTCGCAAAGGACGCTCGAGCCTCTCACCCAGGCTTTGAAGGATAGTTCCGAATCCGTCAGAATCAGCGCGATACACGCTCTCGGAAAACTTAAGGATGAACGGGTTCCAATACATCTTTTAAGGCTTTTAAAGGACGGCTTCGAAAAAGTTCGCGAAGCGGCTATATTCACTTTAGGTAATATAAACGATCAGCGCGCCGCGGATTCGCTCGTCGAAGCCCTCGGCGATTCTTCAGAAAACGTCCGGCGCCAGGCCGTCGAGGCCCTCGGCAAACTCGGATCGCTCAATTCGGTCGTTCCGCTTTTAAACGTTTTGAACGACGCCAACTCGCTTATCCGGAACAAGGCCTTCGAAAGCCTCAAGGTGTTCGGCGAAAGGTCCGTCGCTCATCTCATAGAGGCTTTGAAGAACGAGGAAGAAAACATAAGAACCCAGGCCACTACAGTACTTTCAAGATTCAAATACAGGGCGGCCGAACAGCCTCTCACGATGTGCCTGGCCGACCACAACCGCTATATGAGGGAAAACGCTTCCGAAATACTCGGAGTAATGAGATCGCGCATGGCGGTCGAACCGTTGATAATGCTCCTGCGCGACAAGAACCGGACGGTGCGTGAAAAAGCCGCCTTCGCGTTAGGCGAAATAGGCGATGTGCGCGCGATAATCCCGCTGAAAATGTCTCAGATGGATCAGCACAAATCTGTCCGTTCCACGGCTACGACTGCGCTTGAAAAAATTACGGCCAAAAACCCGATCCGTTTCCCTATCATATGATACCGGCGTAAAATTACGCCATCTGGCTTAGTTGATGCAGGATAATAAAATAATACACATAATAAATCCCAAGATATGGTCTTATAAAAACTTTTATAAGGCCATATCGAATTTTTCACTGATATTGATCGCGCTTGTCACTTTATCGATCCTTGGCGGAACTTATTTCGGAGTGTTCAAGGTATTGGAGCGCATAAACGGGTTGTATCTCATCGCGCTGCCGCTCAAAGGCTATCTTTTAAAAATGACGTGTTTCTCGTTTTTTTCGATGCTTGTTTTAAGCTCCATGATATCGTTCATGTCAACGTTTTTTACGGCCCGCGACCTTCCGCTTCTATTTTCCATGCCACTCACGTACCGCAAGATATTCGCCGCCAAATTCGCCGAAATGAGCTTTTTTTCGGTCACAAGCGCTTACCTGATCTTCGTCGCGACGCTTCTGGCGTTCACCCATTCCTACGGCCGCCCGTTCTGGGTTTTCCTGCTCAGCTTAGCCCTTGCCACGCCGTTCTTCTACATTCTTCCGGTCTCCATCGGAAGCATACTTTCGCTTTTCATCGCAAAATATTTCCCTGTCAACCAGGCTAAAAAAATAATGTATTACCTGATAATACTTATAATCGCCTTTCTGGTGGTTCTTTTCAGGGCGCTTGAACCGGAAAAACTCATATCCGTTGAAAAATTCGAGGCATTCGCCAACTATCTGATGGACCTGAATTCAAGCACGGCGACCGTCGATTATATTCCTTCGTCGTGGATATCCAACGTTCTTCATTCCCTTTTTTCGGCCACATTTGACGCTAACTTTTATTTCAACCTCGCCGCGGCCTATTTTTTTACCATCGCCGCATTCGCCTTATGTATGCTGGCGGGCAAATTAATGTACCGCGAATGCTATCTGAAATATCAGGAAGAACAGGAAGTATTAACCGGCGCGGAAGCAAGGATCTTCGGAATAATTATAGAACCGTTCACCAGCTTCTTGAATTTCTTCTATAAAATTTTATTGAAAAGCCTGCCGCAGGACCTTGCGGTCGTACTGGACAAGGACGTTAAGACATTCGTCAGGACCCAGGTTTTAATGGTCCAGATCCTTATGATGATCGTCGTGACGGTCTTTTATCTTTATAACATAACCCTTCTGCCGGTCGCCACCAAAACGCTTTCCGCGGACATAGTCGATATGTTCGGTTTTTTAAATATCGGCATGATCGCGCTCATAGTGGCTTCCTACGCCATAAGATTCGTTTTCCCGGTTTTCTCGATGGAAGGAAAGGCGTTTTATATAGTAAAAACCTCGTCGA
The DNA here is from genome assembly GCA_964545075.1 of uncultured bacterium. Classification (GTDB taxonomy): domain Bacteria; phylum Muiribacteriota; class UBA9980; order UBA9980; family UBA9980; genus DAOPXV01. The sequence continues at coordinate 15,592 of CAZJFS010000043.1, read as the reverse complement.
TCGATATGCGCAAATACCTGCGCCTTAAATTTTTATCGAATTTCATCCCGATGTTTTTATTTTCGATGATATTATGTTACATCTCATGTAAATTTATGATGGTGCGCCAGCTTATAATTCTCATATCATTCATCGACATAGCTATTCTCACTTTTTTCATATGCCATCTAAATTTATATCTTGGAATAATTTTCCCGGTTCTGGACGCATCCATTTCCGAAATCCCGGCCAGCTTCGGAGGCATGGTAACGATGATACTCTGCGTCGCCTATACTTCGATATTACTCGGCTTTGAGGTCGTAATAGCTTATTTCGAGTTTTTCTCAAGATACACGATAAGTTTCAACATATGGGAATATCTTATGTTGATAATAGCCACGGCGCTTTTGATCGTATCGACGGTCGTCGGTTACTATTATCCGAAAAAGCTCGCCGACGAAAAAATGATAAATTTTTATGAAGAGGTAAGGGTATAAGTGCTCAATGTCAGCGATGTAACTAAAAAATACGGCTCGTTCACCGCCGTCGACGGCATCTCGTTCAATGTAAAAAAAGGCGAAATATTCGGTTTTTTAGGCCCGAACGGCGCCGGAAAGACGACGACTATAAAGATGCTGACGGGACTTTTAAAGCCTACAAGCGGCTCGATTTCTATCGACGGCATAAATATCCTCGAAAGCGAGGAAAATTTCAGAAAAGTTCGGCGCATAATGGGTTATATCCCGGACGCGCCACATGTTTATGAAAAACTCAGCGGCTGGGAGTTTTTAAAATTCGTTTCCAATATTTTCTGCTTCGACTGGGAGAAGGCTCAGGAGCGCGCGGATGAATATCTGCGCCGTTTCGGAATATTAAAAAACGCGGATTCCATGATCGAAACCTATTCGCACGGCATGCGTCAGAAGCTCGTATTTACTTCAGCCCTCATTCACGACCCGGAGCTTATAATAGTGGACGAACCGATGATAGGGCTCGACCCGAAGAACGTCAAGGTAGTCAAAGAGATCTTTCGCGAGATCGCGGCCCGCGGCGGCACGGTGTTTTTATCAACGCATACGTTGAGCGTCGCCGAAGAACTTTGCTCGCGCGTCGCCATAATATTTCACGGAAAGATAATAGCGCTAGACAGCGTCGATAATCTGAAAAATAACATAGAAACTCATTTTAAAAATAATGCCGCGGGACAGACGCTTGAAGAAATTTTTTTGACGCTCACCGAAGAAGACGACGAGACCGGCGATAACATTACAGATAAAAATGAATAACAAATTTTTTGCCCGCAATATAAATAAGAGCGCCGGTTAAATATATACTTTAAAACGCAAAATTCACGTTTTAGTTGACAAGCCGGCCGATGTTTTTCACATTTATCCGGCAGTATTTAAAAAGTCGCCGAAAACGAGCCAAGCGGCTTGGCGGCCGATAAAACGCGACGAATCAAGTTTATTTCAAAAGCATTCCGTTAATAAGAAGGTCCGTAAGCGTGTCGCAGTATTTTTCATAAGACTTGTCCTTCAATTGCTTTTTAAAAGGCCCTTCCTTGAGAAGCACGAACATGAAGAGCGAATTCAATAGAACAAACGTCGCGTTCTCCGTATCGAATTTTCTAAACTTCGATTTTTTCTGAAATTTGGAAAATATTTCTCCGATATCGCGATACCCTTCTTCCATTCTGTTCGTATAAAGAAATTCTCCGAGCTTATTGTTATTCATGGATTCATTCAGAAACATCATGAATTGCTTGAAATTTCTCGCCAGAAATTTCAAATGGGATAAACACAGATTTCCCAATACTTCTTCAGGCACCGCATCTTCGTGAGTTTTTTCAAAAATATCCTTCGGAAAACTGCTGGTGATCCTTATGAATATTTCTCTTAATATATCGTCCTTGCTTTTAAAATAAAAATAGATCAAGCCAAGCGACACGCCAGCCTTTTGAGCGATTTCGCGCATCGTCGCTTCAGGAAAGCCGTTTTTTGAAAATACAGCCAGGCTCGCCTTTAATATCTTCTCTTTTTTACTTGGTTCATCTATTTTAACCATATCCTGCAAAATTTCCACGCCCTTTCAATATACCTGCCGTTAAAAATAAATTTTAACATTTATAATATGCGTTTGTCAATAAAAACGGCTATTTTTATGAACAAATGTTCAAAAATTCCAAATACGCGCATTAGTTTTTCTTAAAATGTTCCTCGATAAGCTGCGGAATATAAGAGCCGGTTATTTCGGTCATCGCCGAAAGAAGCATCGGCCGGAACGAACTCGTTTTAGGAAGCTTCCTGAATTCCTTTATAAAAGCGGGAATTGAATTGGCGTTGCCCAGAAGCCCGAGAGCTTTTATGATATTCGCTTTTACCATCGAATCGGTTTCATTCGACATAAGATTTTCGAGAACCAGCCTGCCGTCTTCTAAAAGCTTGAATCTATCTTCGTTCAATATGAATTCTTCGTTAGTGAGATATATAAATATATTCTTGGCCGCCCGCTTCGATGCTATCTGTCCTATTCCGTAAGCGCCGGATGCGCGCATCAGCGATGAATTCTTATCGCGGCACATTTCGATAAGCGTCGTAAGCCCGCGCAAATCGCCTATCTGATAAAGCGTTATCGCGGCGTTCGCGCGTGAGCGGTTATTCGAATCGTTCAGTTTTTTCCCGAGAAGGTCCTTTAAAAGAGGGCTGTTGTTGACGCGGCTTATGACCTCTATCGCGTTCGCGCGCACGCGTTCGTTTTCATGATCAAGAAACGGCACGAGCCGTATCTTATCATCGTCGTTACCAAGCATCCCGATATCCTTGATAAACGTCGCAATTACCTGCGAATCTTTTTCGACCTCGAGAACTTTATTGAACTTTTCAACGACCTCGCTCACGGGCCTTAAAAGATTTTTAAGCGCCATGCCTGAACTTATACGGATCTTCGGTGATTCGTCCCAAAGATATTTCAAGAGAACATCGACCATACCGGCGTTACCCGAAAGGCCTATAAGATCTATCGCGCGAACTTTTTCATCATCGCTCTTTTTCTCTATTTCATCCAATATACGCTCTGAAGTCTTTATCCCGATGATCTCGAACATTTTAACCAGACCGGTTTTGCCCTTTACTTTATCCTCGTCCATAAGCCCCACATCGAACACATGGCAGACTCGGTCATAAACGCTTTCAGAAATAACTATTTTCGTATATTTCCCGAGTTTCGACATGCCTTCCAAACGTGATGCGACATTGACCGTATCGCCGATGACGGTATAATCCAGACGTCCTGATTTAGAGCCTATCATACCGACTATCGCCGGACCCGTATTTACGCCGATACCGATATCGATCGTGAAAAGCTCATTTGATTTACGCTTTATATTGAAACGCTTAAGCTCCTCCATCATCTGCATGCCGGCCATGACCGCGCGCGTCGTATCATCGCCCTGCTCGCCGGGATAAAAAACGGCCATTATGGCGTCGCCTATGAATTTATCCACGACGCCGTTCTCCGATTTGATAACGTTGGTCATGCGCTCGAGATATTCATTTAACATCTCGACGATCTCTCGCGGCGAATGATTTTCAGATAAAGTCGTAAATCCGCGGATATCGGCGAAAAGGACCGTGACGCTCTTTTCGTGGCCGCCCAGTTCGAGCGTGCCGGTGTCGCTTTTGATCGCGTCGAAAACGCTTTCCGGAACGAATCTTGCCAGATGCATCCGTTCCTGAAGGCCGGAGAGCATAGTATTGAATTGATCCGCGATAAGGCCGATCTCATCACGTGATTTTATATCGAGCCTGTGCGCAAGGTCGCCGCCTGAAACGATCTTTATACTCTTCATGAGTTTGTTGAGATTTGAAGTTATCATGCCGGATAAAAGGAATGCCGCCGACAATGCAGCGAGTATGGCGCCGAATATGAGAGCGGCAAGCCATTTTCGATTCTCGGCGCGGGATATTTCAAGCGGCTCGCACGATATCTTATGTATTACCATTCCGTAATATATGGCGTCCAGTTCGATCGGCATGTAATATTCGATAGACGCGCCGTCAGCGCTTTCAATTCTTGTAACGCCCGGCGAGTATGGATATTTAAGACGCTCTTCAGCGGGCATGGTATCGCCGATCTTAGTTTTCATGGTTATTCTGTCGCGGTTGGCGATATATCTGTAGTTTCTGTCGAGTATCGATATTTCTTCGACAAAACGACTGCCTTTAATGGCGTTTTCAACGAACTCAAAAAGATCGTCATAACCTTTCCGGGTTATAAGCTCGGGAGCGAAGCGCACGACGGATGAACATAAAAGCGAGCCGGCGGTATCTAAATTACCTTTGACTATGCGCTCCATGCGTATCGAATAAACATATGAGACGGCCATTATTATAAATATGGCGAGCGAAACGGTGCATAGAAATATTTTAAATTTGAGGCTGTATTTTATCAACGCCCGGTCTCATCCTTCACTAAAAATTTAAAAGCTTCATTACTTCGCGTATGGAATTATAGTCGCTATCGGACGCTTTTGTAAATTTAGGGTTGCCGTTTTCATTGAGCCTTAAAAACGCTTCCGTTACGCGATCTCTCAGTTCCACGGGAAATGAATCCGTGCATGTTATAGGTTCCGTCGATATTTCCCTGGTAGTTGCGATAACTTTTATCCGCGCTATCTTTACGGGGTCCACTAATACGTTCTGCGCCCCCAGATAACACACGCCGGCATCCATTTCACCCAGAAGTACGTTTAAAACGACGGCGGTATGATTTCCGACAAAATCGGTTTCAGCCAGGTCGCGGTCCGCGTCAATTCCGGCTTCGCGCATTAATGCCTTTGCCATCAGATATCCCGAGGTTGAATTTTTATCGACCCACGCCACCTTTTTTCCGCGCAGGTCGGATAAGGTTTTAATGGCGCCGTCGCTTCTGGTTATTATGGCGCTCCTGTAAAAAGTCGCGCCGTTGACTATGGGTTTGACCAGAGGTATGAGTTTATTCCTTTCAGATCCGCGCACGTAAGATATGGCGCCTAACCATGAAATGTCGGTTTCATGGTTGATGAGCTGTTTCAGGGCCTGATCGTAATCGCGCGCGAGCATTATCTCTACGTCGCGCACGCCCAGCTCGGCTTTAAGATAAGCCGCCAGCTCGCCACGCTTTTTAAGCATTTCAGATGCGCTCGCGATAGAGTTGGCTCCGAATTTTATCGTAACGTCCTTGTATTTTTGATCAGTGGTGAAAACCGGCGATCTTTTCAAAGCCTGCCCGGACGAATCCAAAGCAGGCTGGCCGCTCCCGCCGCAGGCGGAAAAAACCGCCGCCGCGATAAGCGCCATGAAGATTGGCGCGAGTTTATTTTTAAAATGTGCCATAAAAAACCGCCAGAATCCAATGCATGAAAAATCGTTGATTTATACGGTAAGGTTGCTTTTCAGATCGTGCAATTCAACCGCATATCCGATCAATTTGTCTACCAGATCGCTGTATTTGACGCCGCTTTTTTCGAACATTCTGGGAAACATTGAAATAGACGTAAAACCGGGGATTGTGTTGATCTCGTTGACGTAAACGGCGCCGGTTTCTTTTTCCAGAAACAGATCGACGCGCGCGAAACCTTTAGCTCCGACCGATTCATAAGCCGTAACGGCCATTTCCTTTATCTCCTGGATCTTTTTTTGTGGAAGTTTCGCCGGTATGGCAAATTTTGTCTTTCCGTTTTTATATTTGTCGTCGTAATCGTAAAAATCGGCTGCGGGCAATACTTCTCCGGGCTCGGCGGCGATGAATTCAAAGTTTCCGATGACGGCGACCTCGATCTCGCGGGCGTTGACGCCTTCCTCGACGATGATCTTATAATCGTATTTCAGCGCTTTTTCAATAGCTTTCGTAAGCCCGGCGAATTTAGCGACTTTTGATATGCCGACCGAAGACCCTAAATTGGCGGGTTTCACGAAATAAGGAGCCTTTATGGCCGTTTTTATCGTATCGAGTATCGTGCTTTTGCTGTTTTCAAAATCGAACTTCGTAAAATAAGCGTAATTCGTGGTAGGCAGATTGTGATTAATGAAAAGATTTTTCATTATGGCCTTATCCATTCCGCAGGCGGAGCCCAAAACGTCGGAACCTACATAGGGAATATTGGCCATTTCAAAAAGCCCCTGTATTTTCCCATCTTCGCCGTAAGGGCCGTGCAGGACGGGAAACGCTATATCTATATTAAAGGCGTCGACCACGGCGTTTTCCTCTTCATCGAGTATCCACAGATTATAATTGATGTTAGGCTGGGCGACAAATAACGCCGGTTTCCCGTGTTTTAGTATTTCGGCCGGTTCCATCGAGCCTTCAAGATAGAAAAAATTGCCGGCTTTGTTTATGCCTATCGGGATCACGTTATATTTGTTTTTGTCGATCGAATCAATGATGGATTTAGCGGATACGAGCGATACTTCATGTTCGGACGAACGGCCGCCAAAGAATATGCCTATATTAGGTTTAACATGCGTATGTTTTTTGGTAACGGCTTTTTTTACTGAGGATTTTCCGGCGGCGTTTTTCTTTGCCACTGGTTTCACGGTCTTTTTAACGGTTTTTTTTACAGCCATTTTAATTATCTCCATATAATTTTATTTTGCCCGAAAAAGGAAAATATCAAGGAAGAACCAAAAGTCTCCCTTGATATTTTCGCGCGGTCAATATGTTAATAATACATCGTGCTTAAGTAGAACACTGCGGGCGCGCCACAAATCAGGACATTACCTCTATCGCCTGCTGGACTCCTTCATAAGTCTCGACGATATTGTCGACTTTCGTCGTTTTCAAGACTTTTTTAACGAAGTCTTTAACCTGACAGAGGCAAATATCTCCGGAGTATTTGCGGAATTTTATGAGCGCCGCGAGTATGACGCCGAGCCCGACCGACGAGATCACGTTTGTCTTTCCAAGATTTAATACGACCTTGATCTTGTTGGACTGAAAAAGCTTTTCAAGAGCTTCTTTCAATTTCATCGAATCTTCGGCGAAAATGTCGCCTTCGACGTTTACTACCGTTACGCTTCCGATATTTTCAAGTTTTATTTCCATTAAAGGTTGACCCTCCAATGAGGTTAAAATCCGCGTCAGATTATTTTATGAGATCCATTAACAGGTCTATGTTTACTTTCGTAACGATAGGTTCCGTTTTGCCGTCGATAACCTGGTTCGTTACTGAACCGAATGTACCGATAACGGCGTTTTTAACTATTTTGCCTTCTTTGTGGGCGAACCAGATCGTACCATCGGCGTTAACGTCTAACTGTGAAACTACGCCGGGTTTTGAAGCTTCGGAAGTGACTTTCGATTTGATGACTACGCAGTCCATACCCTGAACTTTTTCAAATTTGTCAACCGTGTATTTCATTTTAAGAGTGGTCGGGATCTGTTCGGTAGCCTTGAGAGTATTCGTCCAGCTTTCGCCTATTTCAACTGGTTTTTCAGGGAACGCGAGATTCATCTGCTGCATCGACATTTCTGTTTTCAAACCCTGGGTATCGAGGATCTTGCCGCTGGGTTCCATATGCATCGTGAATACCTGTTCAGCTGTTTTGTTTGACTGTTCGTCAACGGGAGTTCCGTTAACTATCGTTTTTACGTTTTCGATCGATGTGAGAACGTACATGGCGTTTTTATCGTCTCTATCGATAACTCTCTGGTTAAGGGTCATTTCAGTTTCAGTGTCCATTTTTTCAACTTTTCCGAGTGCGCCGATAGATGTCGTGCTCTTCATTTTCATTCTATGTTTAGACGTGTCGCCTTTTTTAAGATCATACTGCAGTTTTACACCGGCTGCCATTGAATCGCCGACACATGAGAATAAGAACATTACTACTAAGCTTACTAATGCTAATCTTTTGAACATAAAAATAAACTCCTCCTTAAGAAGTTGATATTTTTTGAGATAGAGTAATGATACATAATTCAACGAGAAATGTCAATGTTTTTTTAAATAATAACATTAAAGCGCCTTACTTTTTGGCTTCGTCAACCATGAGCGGGCAAAAATAAGTTTATTTCATTTTCATTTTATTTTTTTTACTGTCGCGCCTGGCGCTGAAAACAAAATACGCGTAAAGTAAAATAACTAAAAGAAGCGGGAAATTATTTTTGAATATGTTAAAAATTTTGACCATGTTGCTATAAGCTGATATGAAAAAATTGTCATAAAAAGTGGAAAAGAATATTGAAACAACGATTACGCCTTCCATGGCGGGCCCCGAGAAAGTCAATTCTTTTTTTTGAGTATCAATGCTTCCGGCATATTGCATTTTTTCATTTTTTTCATTTATGATCTCGATCTTGGAATCGGCGAAAGTCACGTTGCCGAGAGTGAATTTAAGCGGAGAGCAAAGAGAGCCGCGCAGCTTGAAAACTTTTCCGTCGGAACCCGCGAGTTCGACGCTTAAAACTTTCCCGGTAAAAGATCTCAGATACATTGCCGAAGGCTCTTTATCAATTATGTCTATCTCGCCGCTCGTAACGTCTCCAAGCGTTATATATTTAGAACCGTTGATAACGTTATATCCCATAATTCCGCGATTGGGGTCTACAAGAGGAAAGCCGTCGTAATCCCACCTGAAATTATCAAGCTTACCGGTATTTTTAAATGAGAACGAGTGCAGAGCCTTTACCTCACCCGCCTGTCTGTAATAGTTAAGCCGCGGATCGCCGTGTTCAAATTTTTTCAATTCGCTTTTTATATATATTTCACATGAAATCACGCCGCGCAAACGTTCTATCCACCCCGATACGTTCATGAAAGACGGATATTCGGACAAAACATATTCGAAAACGCTTTTGAGCGAATTAAGCCCTTCAAGCCGGGTCGCGATGTAGTAATGAAAATAAATATCGAATGGAGTTAAAATGTGGGGGCTGCCCGTCCTTTTAAATCCTTCTATGGCCTTTATATAGCCGTCGTAAGGCTCGCTCCACTTGTCGGTAAGTATGAATTCGTTGACGTATCTGGCGTTATAACGGTAATGATCTTCATAAGCGCCGTAATGAGTGGACATATTTGAATAAGAATCGAATTCAGCGTCGTATCTCGTGTCGCCGCCGTTGATATTATAAATGCCGATACGTTCACATAATTCAAGCGCGGCAGGCGTCGGATTACATTTTCCAGTCCAGAAAAAAACTTTGCATTTCTTGCCCGTCAGATTTGAAATATAGTTCACCGAATTTGTTATTTCGTTTTCAATGCTCATCTGTTTGGCTTTCCATGCGGGATTGAATACTTTAAGATCTTCAATCTGGTCATTTTCCTCCGTGTCGGACGCAAAACTTTCAATTTTTCCTTCCTGCACTTTTTCCCAGTCGAACGGATGATACCAGCTATGCGACCCGGCTTCGACGTATCTGGAATTCAGAAGTTTTTTGGCTTTTTTTTCAATATCCGCGCTTCCAAAATCAGCCGGATTTATTTCCGCTGCTATAAGCGATGCGCTTACCGGCACTTTATAATGATCGATTATTTCGTCGGTTATTATCTCGCCGCTGAAGCGCCTGTCTTTATAATACGCCTTATAGTTAAAGCCGTCGCCGTCGATATGGACCATCGCCACCCTGCTTCCGGATTTCACGCACGGATCGGCGATTATGCTTTTTTCATCCCCCAGTATGGCCCTTGCGAGAATAAAAGGGTCCACCATCCATTTACGCACATAATTCTTTTCGAATATGAGCTTATCTATGAACATGATGGCTCCATTGTTCGAAGTTCCGGCTATGACCGTCTCGAAAGTATCCGCGATCCCTTTTATAAGAACCTTTGAGTCTTCACGATCAATCTTTTTTTCAAGAAGATAGTAATCGCCGCTGGCGCTCAATTTATAGTCCGTCTCGCCCTTCATAACAGAAACGTCGCAGTCGATTTTTTTGATCAGATTCAAATTCGCGAACTTGTCGTCCGTTCGGAACCCAAGCCGCTCGATCAGAAAAACCTGTTTCGCGGGAGAGCCGGGCAGCCCGATCAGCACGACGCGCTTATCATTCGCGGCCGACATTAAAAAATCGCAAAGAGCGTCCCCGTTAGGATGCTGCCACTGATAATGGCATACTATGTAAATATCGGCCCAGCGACGGATATTTTCACTTCCTATGCCCTTATCCAGATCGGCGAAGCGCACGCTTGCGCCAAAATAGTCGAAAAAAATACCAAACAGCTCTGAAACCGAATTGGATGAAAAATCATTCCCGTCTTTTCCCGAATAATAAACCAGCACATTGCGTTTGACCTTTTTATCGGCGGCAAAAGCTCCGCAACCGAAAAAGCCGTGACATATAAAAATTAAGACCGTCAAGGCCGTCATCAATATCTTAATCTTAAGCGTATAACTTTCGCTATTATATTTTTTTACTCTCATGTTACAATTCAACTTCATCTTAACGATTGGTTCGATATTCGATTAAAATTTATGCATATACTTCAGATATATTTCCCTGTCGATATATTGAGAATTCGTCGTCTGATCGGATATCGGATTGATATCGCTTTTCGCGCCGTAAAAACTCAAGTCGAAGCTTGAACCCGCGCCCGCCGGAAAATTCAGCGTCGCCGAAAAATTGCGGAACTTTGAATCAGGTCCGGCGTTCCTCGTTTCCTTGCCGTAAATAACGGCGGCGGCGCTTAAATTAAATTTATTGAAGGAACGGGTGTAATCAACGCCCAGAGCCTTGCTTGAAACGTTATTCGGCGCGTAATAAACCTCGAATGGAGCGAAATAAGTCGCGTCCCCGGAATATTCATGGTCCATATTGTCTTTCGTGAATATAAGCTTCAATCCGGTATATTTATGGATCTTATAACCGGCGCTCCCGACCCAGTCCAGACGTGAATTGCCGTCGGATAATTTATGAGTCTGAACCAGAAGCATCGAATAAAATTTATTTTTAGAGTAATTTGCCACGAATTCAATTATTCTTTCAAAAAGCCCCATTTCAAGCGAAAGAGGAGTATCCTCAAGAAACCGCCTGTAATATGTCAGCGAATAATTAAACGGTTCTCCCTGGGTAAAAACTTTGAAATACTGAAAGAACTTTTCCCGCGTGCTCAAATAGTTGTTTTCAAGCGAGCTTCTGATAATCCGGGCCTCGACGTTGAATTTTTTTAACGGCATGGCGAAACCCAGAAATATATTTTTGAAGGACGTCGTAAGATCGAGCGTTCCCCTGAACATTTCTTTCTTAGAAAGCCGGGTTGTGTCAACGCCGGTTAAAATATTATAACCGTCCTCCAGCATCGTATACACGACGGACTTATTGATTTTTGTCTGGCCGGTCGAATCGCTGACATAATAATAACCGGGATTTACAGTCGGCTTAGCCTTTTTCTTCTCGGCTTCTATCTGTTTTTCGATATAATCTTTCTCTCCGCCATTTTTTATCGCTTCACGAAATTTTTTAACGGCCGCCATGCGTTTGTTTTCCGCGGAAAGCTTCAGGCCGTCGAATGCCGGCACGACAGGCGATTTCGGGTCTATTTCCGCGAGCCTTTTAAGGCATTCCTCCGCAAGCGCTTTATCCCCGTCCCAATAATTGGAATATATCAAAAGTTTGAGCGGCTCTTTTTCATATATTTTATGGTCCAGAAGTTTTTTGGCGATCTCGTCAGACCGCCTGGCGTTCGCCGAAAACACGCTATATTCATAAGCTTTAAGTAAAGTTTTCCTCGTCTTTTCGAAATCGGCCGCGCAGTATTTAAGTGAATCCAGCGTGTATTCAAGAGCTTTCGCGATATCTCCGATCCCCGCATAAAGTCCGGCTTTCATTTCAATCATCGCGTATAAATTCGAATCATTCTTTTCAGTATGCGCGGCCGAGTCAAGCATCTCAACTTTTTTTTCGACTTCGGACGCTATCATCTTTTTCGTTTCGAGCTCTATCATATTTGAAATATCATTGTTTTTAAGCCTTACCTCGTATTCAAGCGCAGTATAAATGTTTGTCGCCATGTTCAGGTTATCATAATTCTTAGGCATTTTTCCGGACAAAAATTCCCTTATTATTTCGAGAGCTTTTTGAATATCCGCCTTTTTTTTCGAGTAAACGAAGGCGTCTAACAGCATTGCCGTATCAGGAAACTTTCCGCTCTTTTTAAGCTTATTCGAATAATCCGATATTTCCGATAAACCGGCATAGCACTTCAAAAGCTTGTCCGACAATGCGAACCCGAACCATTCGTCGCCGGACGAAAGCCGAGCGGCGATCCTGATCGAATTTTTTCGCGAAGTTTCATCTTTTAAAAGTTCATAAACGGCGATTTTTTCGAGTTCGGCTTCGGCTTTGTTCTGGCCAAGGCCCTGAGCTTTTTCAAGAAGCCTTATGCATTTTTTCAAAACAGTTTCAGAACTTTTATTTTCCTCCATTAAAAAATACGCCAGGCGCATGGACGCGTATTCGTTATTTAAAGCGTTCTCGGCGGCCGTCATCGTTTTAACCGCTTCTTCCCTTTTATCAAGTCCCCACAGCGCGTCCGCGATCTTTATTCTTACTGGATTGGTCGATTCATTTTTAAGTTCGAAGTTTTTTTGATAATTTTTCAGGGCTTTTTCGAGATTCGCCCGCGATATTCGCTTTTCGAAAGACATTTTAGAAACGTCAAAATAATTTTCCTCCGTTTCCAGAGCGTTCAACCTTATATTGCGATCACCCATAGCGTCGTAATACTCATTCGCAAGACGGGTATTTTTCACTTTTGAAAAATAACTGCCGGCCTTTTTGAGATCTCCCGTTTCAAGATAACAATATCCGAGTCCCAAATCTATGTTTGGCATGAGTTCTATTTCGGCTGTTTTTAAGACGGCTTTCGCCTCATTTAAAACGCCGGCGGCTTCCTTGTATTTCGATTGAGCCCTGAGACATTCGGAATATTGAAAGAGAAACGCCGCGCTACGCTCGCCCCCGAGCTTGAAAAATTTCAGATAGCCGGCCGCGGCGCCCGCCGGATCGCCGCTCCATAGAAGCGACTGGCATAGCATCAGAAGCACCTCGCGGTCATTCGGAAAAAGTTTCAGATGTTTCTTCGCAAACATCGCGGCCTCTTTAAAGTTGGCCGTGTGAAAGGACGTCAGCGCCGCGTGCCGCGTATCGAGATCGAACTTCTGCTCGTTTAATTTCATGAGTTCGCGGAATTTATCGAAAAGCTCCAGCTGCGCGTAAGCCGGCCCCGCGGCCAAAAAAATAAATAACAGCGGAATTATTATTAACAGTTGTGATGTTTTGTTATTCGATATCATCAAGATCGACTCCTTCAAAATCAACGTTTTTCAAGACATTCGACCGCCCCGCCGATTCAAGGAATTTAAAGGAGTCGAAAATCGCATTCTCGCTCTGAGCCATAATCAGCGGCTGTCCGGCGAAGGTATAATATATGAGGTGTTTCAAATGCCTCCTGAATATGATAAACGCTATAACGAACGAAAGCATCGACGAGATCATATAGCCCCAGGCGAGGTTCTTTCCGAGCGACATTCCGATCCACGTAAGAGTTCCGTTGGAAACGAGAAAGAAAACCGTAGTCATCCAGAGCATTCCGTAATATTCAAAGTACATCATAAATATCGTCTCAAAAAGAAAAAGAACATGGAAAAAAACGCCGACGATGGCGTATCTGAATATCGTTACGGATATCTCGCGTTATGCGAAAGCCCTCTGTACCCAAAGAACGCCCGATAACACTTTTATTAATTAGTCGAGAATGATATGGTATACGCGTCTCACCCCACCGACGGCGCCGTCCATCCCTGGCCGGCGCTAGTTCCACAACACAACTATTTTTATAAAAAGATTGCTATGATTAAACACTTTTTTACATACAGATATTTTATTATTTAACCGAAAAAAACTTGATTTTTCAAAAATATTTTGATACAATCACTTTTATGAAGAAATCATCGTTTATCAATATGAAAAACTTAAAAATTTTATTTATAATTTCAATATTTTTTAGCATAAATTTGTTGAATTCATATAAAGTTTTGGGCTTTGAAATCTATAGTAAAACTCATAAACAAAAAATTGAAGCCCAAAAACAAAAAATACAAAACTCTAAAATTTATAAAACTATTGAATGGTGCGTTGGGAACCAAACTTTTAAATCGAAGGAAAATGAGTATGATCAAAACGGAAATATAATTAGCTTTATTCAATACGACAATAAAGGCAATTTAGCAAAAGAAACTAAATATACCTATAATAATGGTCTTTTAACTAATATGACTACATATTCTAACAATAAATCAATCATTTCAATGACAAATTACACTTATGATAACAATAACAAATTAGTATTAAACAAATTCAATATTAATTCTTCTGAGGCCGAAATCTATTATAGTTACGATAAAGATGATTGTTTGATCGAAAAAACGTATCATAATATTCAAGGAAATTTTAAACGTAAAAATCTTTATAAATATGATCTCAACAATAATGTAATTGAAGATACTTATTACTATGGGCATAATCAGATCGGCTATAGATGGGCTTATGCTTATGATAAAAACAATAACAAAGTTGAATATATTTCTTATGATAATAAAGATATCGAATGTTCAAAAGAAATATACAAATACGATAGCAACGAAAATCTTATAAGAACTGTAATATTTGATCAAGATAATAAAGTTTTCCAACGAATTTTATGGATTTATGACGAAAAACAAGATTTATTGAAAGAAAAAAGTATTAGTAATTCATTTAACAAACCTCATGTTCGATATTTTTATGAATATCTTTTCTATAACAAGCCTTCGATTACTTATAAACATTAAAAAAAGTTTTGTAATTATCCAACAAAGTAACATAAAATTTTAACACTTACGCCCTCGCCGTCCCTGGCTTCGGGCGGGAGTGGGGTGAGCCGCTGGATAATTATTAACCGGTGATAATCAAATCGGGCTTATCAAGGATAAAAATTATTACTAATTAAGATGATTGAATTCCAGACATTTTTCGGGCCATCGCATAACAGCAGATTCACGTTCGTCGCACCCCATGGGCGCTCCTCAGGTTTCGCCGGCGTTCGCTCGAACCGTATTGCTCAATAGAATTCAAGAAAATTATTTTACTGGACATTGAATTAGATGAAAACTCTTGTGTTATTAAGACCGCAAAACGGTTCGTGTCCTGCGGGCCACCGCTCACTTCATCCGGCTCAACCAAATTCGACCGTCCTCAGAAAACGAGAGCGTTTTCTGGGCCGCTCGAACTTCGTGAATCCGCGGCGGTTGGCGAAAAAACCCATGAACGAATCGGCGTAAATATAGCACAGAAGCGTTATCGCGCCCTGCATCTTGATCAGTTCCAGCACCGAGGAATCGACGGCATATATGATTTTATCGCGCGATTCCTCTATTTTTTCAAGCGGGTTCTTGTTCATGATCCTGGTGAAATAATTTCTATAAAGATCGTAAAAATTGGTTTCCAGCCTGACCATGAAATACGCCAGCGCGGGTATTATGGTCAGATACGCGGCGAATATGCTAACATCATATATTCCGCATATATTTAAATTACCGAGATACCTCTCGCGCCACACGGGACTGTTCCAGATTATAAGCTTGTCGATCCAGATAGC
>CAZJFS010000042.1:0-27932 GCA_964545075.1 uncultured bacterium | reverse complement strand
AGGGCGGGCAGGAAATAGACGATAATTAAAAACGCCGTCAACATCGAAAAAGCGCATTTGAGATAAAGCTTATGCATATTGACTATGGGCGTGTTTCTGAGCGCGCGGACCAGCGGCATGTTGTTTTCGTCCAGATCGCCCGCGTCGACGAATAATTTTAAAAAGGTCATCCCGATCTTGCGCTGCTTATCGGCAAGACCTATTAACAGCATTATAAGGCATATCAGCAGAAACCCCTGAACGGCGGCCTGACGGAATCCGATCAGGTAAAGCGCCGCGAGTGACGAGAGTTCGACTATGAAAGTTTGAGCCGAACTGATCTGAAATACCGGTATGAACAGCAAAATTATGGATATCGCAAAACTCGCCGCCAGAACGGCGAAATAAGGAAAACCAGGCTCGCTTATTAAGATGAGCGCGGATATTATAGCCGTATTTATGAAGATGAAAGCGGCTTGAAGTTTCGTATTATGTTTTGACGATTCGCCATGCTGCCACGGCTTCAATTCGCTCAGCAGATAATTAATGTAATAGTCGTATTTATAAGGGCCATCAAAAGATAGGACGAGAAGAAGGGTCAGCGAATAACTGGCGGCCCAGCCCAAAGCCGCGCCGTGAGACGCGTCGTATCCAAGACAGTGAAAAATCAGTCCGCCTGAAAAAATGCCGGCCAGTTCGTTGAAAGCAAAAAAACTTTTATTTATCTTTACGCTTTCATACGCGCCACGAAAATACTTTTCGTCCGGCTTGTCAGTAAATTTATCGGGCGCCGCGTCGATTATTTCGCAATCCCTGAGACATTCCGCCGCGGCTGACTTTGAAGCCGCGGCGCATTCCGTCTTATTACCGCCTGTTTTTATAGAAAGCGCCACGCCGCTTTCGGGCGCGATGGCGATGGTGAATTCATCCGAAGGAAAATCGAGAGCTTCAATATTGCGTTTCAGTTCGTGTTTGCCGCTAAGCGATACGCCCTTTTCGGCTGCATTCGAAGAAGCGCTTTCTCGAGCGGCATTTGATGACTCGAAAATATCGTATTTAGTGAAATGATAGTTGAGAGCATTCTTACTTATGATCAATAGTTTTTGTTCGGCGATCTCGAAACAGAAAAAAGCCTTGTTGCTCCAATCGAGCGAATTGGATAAAACGGCGTTTTTAACTTTTATTTCATATACCACGGAGGCTGAAAGGTCGCGGCGTATGTTGCTGCCAGTCGATACCGCCGCGTTTTTTTCTTCGAGTATCTTAAATATCGCGAAAATAAAAATCAACAATGAAATGATAATATTCGTCAAAATGCCGGTGCCGAAAACACGTGGCGCGATAACGACGAACGAACCTGCAAGAACTGCCGCCGCCGCGTAATAAAGAGCATATGAACTTTCAGCCGAGTTCAATCTCAGCTTAAGAATTTGAGTTTCTCGAGCGGTAGCCGCTCTTGGCGTTATATCGTACATTATAAAGCTCCGGTTTCGCTTTTATTTCAATATGTCGATGCCGAATTGATAAGCCCTTTCGGGTGACGCTCCGTCGGTGGCGATAAATTTTTCCTTTCTGTATGGTTTGGCGCTCCCAAGGCATTTTTCGAGGATCTCTATTTCCTTGCTTTCCGGAAGGTTTCCCACTGAATATAGCGCTATTTTTTTATTTGAAAGATTTTCCGCTTTTTTGATATATTCAGTTAGCGTGGAGGATACGGTTCCGAAATACACCGGCGAACCGAACGCGATGATGTCGTAATCTTTCAAGTCGGATGGCAGATGGTTTCCAGGGTACGTGATAGTAACCTCATATCCTCCGCCGCTCATTCCTTTTGCGATCTGGCGGGCTATGCCTGCCGAGATTCCGTCTTTTGAAGGCTGAAAGATTATGATGGCTTTTTTGGGGGAATGGCCGGCTCCGGGCGTGGTTTCTTTGAAATCGCCCTTATATCCGTTGTTGCAGGATGTGTAAAAATAGTAGAATCCGCCGAATGAGCACGCCAGCAGGGCTGCTATGGATAAGATGACTTTTATCGCTAATTGCATGATGCTTCCTTTTTATTTGATATTCATGGCTTTAAGAAGGCCGATTGCGGTTGTTCCGGCTTCGGAGCGTTTTTCATACCGTTCCCGCCGATCTCCCCGGAAAGAGAAACTTTTCTTAGTAAGCTCGAGCCTTATGGCGCGCGCGGCGATTTTCCGATAGCCGAAATTCTTCCGGCGTTCAGTGAAATGATCGGAATTTCAAGATCTACGGTTGAAATGGAAAGAGGTTATGTATCTATTTGTTTATCAAAGGATCGATCTTTTTTTTAAGTTCTATTTTTACGTCAACATCTCGCCATTGAGCCATTTTGGGGATATCCGACATGACGATATCGTTTAAAAAACGAAGCGTTTCGGTTATGGCGGTAACGTGATTTTCCACGTTTGAAATTATTTTCGGCATTTCCGTTTTCAGCTGTTCTATGCGTCCGGTTTCCAGAAACATTTCTACTTTTGAAACGCTTAAAAGCATAGGCGACAAGAGATTGTTAACGTTATGAAGGGCGGCCGACGTGACATGTCTTATCGCCGTGATCGCCGCGTTTGATTCGGTATCGTTTGTCTGCTGCATTATGGGTTTCCTCCATTGCTTATTTTAATAAGGAATTTAGTTTTTCAGCTTTTTCTTCGCCGCGTTCGGCCGAAATTTTTATGAATTTGCCGTCAATTTCAAAAATAACGTTGTGGCCGATGGCCATGAACTTGCCGGCGTCCGGGTATTTTGAAATCATGGCGAAATAAAGTTCGGAGCCGAATTTAACGATAACAAGGTCTTTTTCGTGCTTCGATTCTTCGAACGATGAAATTTGCCATTCGTCGCCTTTTTTCAGAAATGTTTTATCGCCTACGTATTTTATTACTTCGGGTGCGAGCTGGCTGTAATCGACGGACCGTTCGGCGGCCTGAATTTTTTTGACGGCGCGGCTCATGTGTACGGCGCCTGCGCCTGATTCAGACTTCATGGAATCGGCCGCCTTTGAAGAGCCGAAAACGTTGACCTGTTCGTATGCCTCTTGCGCGGCTGCCGGAGCGCTGCTCGATTCGAATCGAGCCTTGTCTTCCGAACGCAGCATTATGTTTCCGCGCCTCGTTTCGGCGGCGGGCCTTCCTCCGATGATCTGGGCGTCGTCCTCGAGAACGAGAAACGACGTATAAGGCGTCATTATGCCGTGCTTTTTAGAGAGATCCACGATCTCGTCCTTTAATTCCTTGTTGTCGCCGTGAAGCCTTATTTCTTCGAGCAGAAAACCGATCCTGCGCTGAGCCCAGAGGCGCGGCAGAAAGTTATTGTCGTCCGATTTTTCGGTAAGAGTCGCGTCATTGGCGTATTTCTGGGTCTTGTCGCCGACCTTTCCGGAAAGCGTTACGGCGGTGTTTCCGCCTTCGCGGTATCTTCCGAGAAGTACGATCTGAGAGCCCTTGAAAAGGTCCGGAATTATTTTCGGGTAGATTAAATCCGTCTTGATCTTGCCGAAATCTACGGCGATATCAGTTAGTACGGGCGATGCGATCTTGGTAAAGAAATTAGATATTTTTAATTCTATGTCCTCGTTTTCGGTAACGTATTCTGAAGCGCCGTGATTATCGGCGGCCAGCTGATCCAGAAGCGTTGTGTTAAGGTCGGTTCCGGCTCCGAAGCAAAATATTTTTACGCCGTTAGTGTTTTCTTTTTCGATGTTTTTAACTATTTCCGATACGTCCGTTACGTCGACGGTAGGGATGCCGTCGGTCAAAAATACTATAAAGGAAGGCATATTCTTTTCATAGTGCATGCGAAGCGCACGAGTGAGCGCCTCGTTTATATTCGTGCCGCCGATGGCGCGCATCTCCTCGACATATTTAAGGGCCTCCTCGATATTTTCTTTTTTCGCGCCGGTGAGGTCTTTTTCGAAAAGTTTCGATTCGGTGGCGAAACTTATAATATTAAAACAGTCTTCGCGCTCGAGGTTATTGAGGCAGAATTTGAGGGCATTTTTAACCTGCTTCATTTTATCGCCGCTCATGGAGCCTGACGTATCGATAACGAAACAGATGTTTTTGGCGAGTTTTTCTTTTTTCTCCAGTTCGACGCGGGGCGACGCTAAAAGCATGAAATAGCCGTCGCCGCGGGAGGGCTTATGGGATATGACGTTTATGCCGAGGTCCTTGTCTGACAGGGTGTAGTAGAGAATAAAGTCCTTATCGGGTTTGACGTTGGATTCTTCGAAGGAAATCTTAACTTCGTTGTCCGAGACTTTTTTTACGTCGATCTTATGGGAAGGCGAATAGATATTCTTAATGGCCGTTTTTGATTTTATGGTAGCCATGACCGATACTGTCTGCAGCGGTTTTGACGAGAATTTTTCGGTGTTTAAAGGATAAACGTATTTTACTATTCCGCTGTCCTGATTTAAAACCTGCTGATATTCGAGCTGTATGCGTTTTTCACCGTTGGCGGGAATGGGATAGACGCGCGCCTTGAAAAGGTTCCTGCCCATATATTCCAGAAGGGCCGGGTCCTGCTTGCGCCGGACGATATCTTCGTATATGTTTCTGGCTTTGTCCTTGTCCATGAGTTCGGCGCTCTGGCGCTTTCCATCGATAAACATGGCGAAATCGGATATTGTGGCGGTTTCGGGGATCGGAAAGATATAGGTGCCTTCCATTTCCCGGTTGAATTCATTTATAAAGACTTGATCCACTGCTGTTTTAGAAACCTGCTCGTTCACGTCCACCGTCACTTTATGGAATTTGACCGACGCCGGCGGTATTTCGCGTACCAGGCGTTGCGGCGGAGGAATTTCCGGCGGGTAGTCGATTATAAGCATGCCGTCGGCTAACGCCTGAGCGGCGGATAAAAGGATAACGGATAGCAGTAATAAAGCGCGTATCAGATTTTTTTTCACTGGTATATTCCTCCATAGATCTTAAATTTTCAAAATGTTATTAATCTAAACTGCCTTGGATTTTAAGGTCTTGTCTTTTACTGATTGTATGAATTAAAGGTTATCGGCATTTTTTATCGTCGCGTTCGACGGCACTTTGAAGAGGTCGGAATCGAGTTTTTTTGATTCCCAGCCCTGGTATGTGGTTTCGATTATGTCTCCGCTGGGATTATCCTTGATGAGCGAATGATTAATAAGGCCGGTATTAAGATCGACGTTATAAGTGCTTTTAATATCATGCGTATAATCCGCAAGCGTATAGACGGCTTCGCTGCCCTTGACTTTTTTTGTTATCCTTCCATTTTCTCTGATGACGTCCAGTCCTTTTTTAAAATTATATTTAACTATCTTGCGATTTTCATGGGTTGAATAAGCGATATTCTGTTTTTCGAAGTAATTAACGACTTCGTCCGATCTTATGAAAATGGTCAGTTTATCGCCGGAAGATTCTATGTCGAGCCTTTTATTTTCCATGTCTTTAGAGAACATTGCGTATTTTGCAGATACGTCGGCGCCGTTGAGCTTGAACGACGTCTTACCGGTGTAAGTGCAGTTTGTCGAACACTTTTCGCATATCTTGTAAAATTCATCGAAAAGAACTTTGTCAACAGGGGTTTTCACATCTTCGTCGCCTGATTGCGCTATTGCGAAGTTTGACGGCGTCATAGCAAGGGAAAAAAGAGTTAAAAAGAAAAACAATGCCGCCGTTAAGAAATAAGTGTTTTTTTTCATTTTAAAAATGCTCCTTGGATTTTTTAGCCCGCGCCGGGGCGGCCCTATAAGGAATTATTCTCCACTATCAAAATAAATTTAATTATAACAGAAAAGTTTTTACTTTGTAAAGAAAAATAAGTTTCTCTTTAAAAAACAGCCCGTTAAGAATGGCCGCCATAATTTTGAATTGACAAACAGACTTAAATTAATTATAATAGCGTAAAAATTTAACCAATACATTAATAATGCCAGCACAAGGAGATAAAAAGATGTCAAACCAGGACCATGCTTATAATGCAGTTCTTGACACTCAGGTCGATAAAGAATCTATTAAAAAGGCGTTTCTTTATACCCTCGAATATTTTCTCGCCAAGGACGAATATACCGCGACCAACCTTGACAGGTATCACAGTCTCGCATATACCATCCGTTCCCGCCTGATCGACGGCTGGATCCATACGCAGCAGGCGTACCACAAGAAAAATGTTAAAAGGGTATATTATCTTTCGCTTGAATTTCTGATGGGCAGGACCCTCGGAAACAGTTTGATAAATCTTGGAATTTATGATCAGTGCAAAGGCGCGCTCGAGGAACTCGGCTATAAGCTGGAAGACCTCCGCGACTACGAAAGGGATGCCGGCCTTGGAAATGGCGGTCTTGGCCGCCTTGCCGCGTGTTTCCTGGATTCGATGGCTACGCTTCAGATACCGGCTCACGGTTATGGAATACGTTATGAATACGGCATATTCAACCAGAAAATAGTTGACGGCTATCAGGCTGAAAAACCCGACGAATGGCTTATCAACGGAAATCCATGGGAGATCGCCCGTCCTGAGTTCTCCATAAAGGTCCGCTTTTTCGGGCATATTGAGACCAGCCGTGAAAACGGGAAACCGCTGCCGAAATGGGTTGGCGCCGAAGAAGTCCTCGCCTGGCCTTATGACGTGCCGGTCCCGGGTTTCGGAAATACGACCGTAAATACGCTTAGATTATGGGCAGCCAAGGCTTCCGAAGATTTCGAACTGGGCCTGTTCAATCAGGGCAGCTATATCGGCGCGGTCGAAAAAAAGGTCATGACTGAAAATATTTCCAAAATACTTTATCCGAACGATAACAACTACGAAGGAAAAGAGCTGCGCTTGAAACAGCAGTATTTCTTCGTTTCAGCTTCGATCCAGGATATCGTAAGGCGCTTCAAGGTGCATAATCCTGATTTCAAAAACTTTTCGGACAAGGTTGCCATTCAGCTCAATGATACTCATCCGTCGCTCGCTATAGCCGAACTTATGCGTATCCTGGTGGATGATGAAAAGCTCAACTGGAACGATGCGTGGGACGTATGCGTTAAGACTTTCGCGTACACCAATCATACCGTTCTTCCAGAAGCTCTTGAAACATGGCCGGTTTCGATGCTTGAAAAACTTCTTCCACGGCACATGCAGATCATATACGACATAAATTTCCGTTTCCTGCGCGAAGTCGCGTTTAAGTATCCCGGCGATATGGACAAGCTTGCGCGCATGTCGATAATACATGAAGATGGCGAAAAACGAGTAAGAATGACGCATCTGGCCATAATTGGAAGCCATTCGACCAATGGCGTCGCCGCGCTTCATACCGAAATTCTTAAAAAGACGATATTCCGCGATTTTTATGAATTTATGCCGGGCCGTTTCAACAACAAGACGAACGGCGTGACGCAGCGCAGATGGCTTAGAAAAGCCAACCATCCGCTGGCCCAGCTAATAACTTCGAAGATCGGAGACGGCTGGATAACGAATCTTTTTGATCTGAAAAAGCTTGAAAAATTCGCGAAAAACGCTGAATTTCAAAAACAGTGGGCCGAATCGAAAATGAAGAACAAGATACGCCTTTCGGATATAATAATGAAAAAGAACGGCGTTCGCGTTAATCTCGAATCGATGTTCGACATACAGGTGAAAAGGATACACGAATACAAGCGCCAGACAATGCTTGCGTTATATTGCATCCTGCTTTACAACCGCATAAAGAAAAATCCGGATGCGCCCGTCGTTCCGCGCACGATAATATTCGGCGGAAAAGCGGCGCCCGGATATTTTACGGCGAAGCTCATAATTAAACTTATAAACAGCATATCGGCCGTAGTAAACAACGATCCGGATATCGGCGATAAGCTCAAGGTTATCTTCCTTGAAAATTACGGCGTGTCGCTCGCCGAAAAGATATTCCCCGCATGCGATTTATCCGAACAGATATCGACGGCGGGCACCGAAGCTTCGGGCACGGGTAATATGAAATTCGCCCTTAACGGCGCTTTGACGATAGGAACGCTGGATGGCGCTAATATCGAGATAAAGGAAGAGGTCGGCGACGAGAATATATTCATATTCGGCCTTAAAGAGAACGAAGTTACGGCGCTGAAACATGGCGGGTATGATCCTCGCAACTTCATTGAACGCAACGGCGAGCTCAAAGAGATCCTGCATCTTATCGAAGTCGGGTTCTTTACCCCTGAAAATCCAGCCGCATTAAAGCCGCTTCTGGACATTCTTCAAAATAGCGATCCGTTCCTTGTAATGGCGGATTTTGAAAGTTACGTCGCGTGTCAGGACCGAGTTTCCGCAACGTTTAAAAACCGTGAAAAATGGCTTGAAATGTCGATAATGAATGTCGCGCGCATGGGCAAATTTTCGAGCGATCGCACTATCGCCGAATATGCTTCGGAGATATGGAACGTTCCGAGAGTGGCGGTAGAAGATTACCACAACATATCGGATAAAAAGAAAGCGATGAATGCTGCCAAAGCATAGTAACTAGCGCCGCGGCCCTTCAATCAAAATTAAGTGTAGTCCAATTCTGAAATATAGCTTCGGAAAGCGGGGGAATAAAATCCTTCGCTTTCTGATTTTAAATAAGGGTTCGCCGATCGTGATAGCGTGTTCCGCTTTCGGACCGGGGATCGCCTGAAATTGACAGAAATCCGCTCTTTTTTAAATTCGTATTTTTAAGCATAAACATATTGACAAATTGACTTTGAGTTGATATAATCAGTAGATTTGTACCGATGGTTTATTTAATAACAATTAAAATATTAGTTTTTGAGCGTAAATTGATATGATCGACGAAGAAAGAGACGAAAATCAGCAGGAGCTGGATCCTCATCAATCCAATACGGTTTCGGGCGAGAAGATCCTCGTTAACCTTAAAAGCGCCGATCCGAAGATTCGCCTTGAAGCGATAACGGCGCTTTCACAGGTCAAGAATAAGCGCGTTGTAAATCTTCTCATAAACAGCCTTAAAGATCCCGTCTGGAACAACCGCGCAGCGGCGGCCAATTCGCTCATAGAGATCGGCGATCTGGCTATCGATCCGCTTTTATCGGTTGTCGACAGCGAGAACGAAGATATCAGATACTGGAGTATAAAAATACTCTCGACCCTTGCCGGCAGAGCGGTTCCGACGATAATTAAACTTCTGGACAATCCCGATCGCGACCTCCGGCTTCATGTGGTAAAAAGCCTTTGCCTTTCGAACGATAACAGCATAACCGAACCGCTTCTTCTGGCTATCGGCGATTCCGACTGGTCGGTCAGGAAGCATGCCGCCGAAGGTCTTAAAAAAGTAGGCATGTTCGCAGTACCTAAACTGCAAAAGGCTTTTCAGGACAATTTAAACGCCATGGGAAATGACGACATTTGCTATTGGGCGATAAAAGTTCTGGGCCAGATCCTCGGCCGGGAAGCCGTCGGAGCGTTTATAGCGCTTTTAAGGCATGAAGATAAAAACATCCGTTATTATGCAGTCGGCGGTCTTGGCGAAACGCGCTGCGATGAAGCAGTCGATCCGCTTATAAACGCTCTTTCCGATTCATCTTGGCTTGTCCGCCGCCACGCTTTTGAAATGCTTGAAGTCATCGGTGAACCTGCCGTGAATAAATTGAAGCAGGCCTTCTTCCAGGGGAACGACGACGTTAAATATTGGGCCGTGAGGCTTCTGGCTAAGATATTAAAGGGCAATTCCGTTGAAATTTTAAAGAAAATGCTGAACACTCCTCAAAAGGAGATTCGTTATTTCATAATAACCGCTCTTGGCGAAACCGACGACACACGCGCCATTCCTACGCTTCTTGAATGCTTCAAGGATAACTTCTGGCAGATACGTCAGAAAGCTGCTGAAATGGTGGCACGCATGAAATTTCGCGCCATTCCGATAATTTCCGCGGCGATAATGAATGAGTCCGAGGATATCCGCTACTGGTCAGTCCAGGCGCTCGGTATGATCGGCGGAGAAGCCATGGAAACTCTTCTGAAGCTTCGCACTCATCCGGATAAGAGAATGCGTCTTTTCGCCATCAAGGCTCTTGGAAACCTTCAGAGTTCTGATATTATAGAGCCTTTGATCAATTCTCTCGGCGACGGTTCCTGGCCCGCGAGAACGGCCGCCGCTGAAAACCTTGAGCGAATCGGCGAATATGCCATAAGGCCCCTCATCAAGGCTATCGGTTCAGAGAGCGCCGATATAAGTTTCTGGGCGCAGAAAGTTCTTCAGAATTTTGGCGACAAAGCGGTTCAGACGCTTATCAATAGTCTCCAGGATAAAAACGATAAGTACAGGCAGTACACTATAAAAGCGCTTGGCAAGATCGGAACGAGTAACTCAATAAAACCGCTTATGGAAATACTTTCGGCCGGCGTAATTGAGGAATGCGAGGCTATCGTCGAAGCTTTGACCGACCTTAAAAATCCACCACTCATATCATATCTTCTCGAAACGTTGGCCATAAGCGACGATACCAACCTGATCACGTGGACCTCTCAGATTTTATCGACAGTCAAGGAAGCCGGAAAAGCTGTTTATTTTAAGGCGCTCAAACATCCGGATGCCGCGATCCGCGTAACGTCGTGCAAACTTCTCTCCAACTATGAAGGCGAGGATATAATGAAAGCCTTATGGTTCGCGATGCAGGATAAAGAACCCAGCGTCCGCACGCAGGCCGTCAAGTCGGTAGGCGAAATAGGTCAGGGCTTAAATATCGTCCCCTACCTTTTAAAAATAATAAAAGATCCGGAACCGATGGTCAGATTCGAGGTTTTCAAGCTTCTTGGAAAACTCGGATCTCCGAATTCAATTATTCCTTTGCTTGACGCCATTAGCAACGAAGATGAGCAAAACCGCAAAATGGTATTTGACATATTCAAGGAGATCGAATCTACGAACATCATGATGGGCCTTGTTTTATCGCTCGAAGAAGCGCCGGAGGACATGCGTCCGATGATACTTCATATACTCGAAACCATCTGCGATTCGCCGATAAAACGCGATATGCTCATAAAAGAATTTGAAAACGCCAATGTTACTACGATATACTGGCTTATTCAGGTCCTGGTAAAATTCATCGAAGAGCCTATCGCTGATGCTTTTATAAAACTTTTAGACCATCCCGAAGCGTATGTGCACGCAGTGGCCGCAATGACCAAGCATCTCGGTTCCTCGAACTTCGTTATTCGCGAAAAAGCCAATGCGGCGCTTACGAAAGCCGGGGTCAAGATAATAAAACCGCTTTTAACGAGCATTCAAAAGAACGATGACATGGTAAAAATGAATGCTTTCACCATTATTGAAAATATGGGCGATGAAGTAAAACCTTATCTGGAAGAAATTACCGCGGACAAGGGAACTTACGCGCACTCCCTTGCGCTCGAGCTTTTAACGAGTCTGGCCAGAACTGCGCATATGGGCGGCGGAGCTAAGAAATGGGCTACGCCGAAATTAAAGGAAGTGGACGGAAGGTCCGCGGCCTCAAAAATTACTGAAGAATTAGAAAGGGAAATGACAAAAACAAAAATCAAATGAGCAATAAAAAATCTTTTTTTAAAAAATACGACTGGGGCGCCTACGGATATCTTCTGCCTGCGATGGCTATAATAGCCACATTTCACATGCTGCCCGTTTTGTACGCGCTTGTGATATCGATGCACAATGGCGGAATGACTCATTATTTTAAAAAATTCGTATGGTTTGACAACTACCACTACATAATCACTAACAAGCATTTCTGGACCTCGATGTGGAACACTCTTTATTACGTCGTCGGCAGCGTTCCGGCCCAGATATTTTTCGCTCTTTTTATAGCCATACTCCTCAATCAAAAGCTGAAAGGTCTCGAGGGTTACCGCGTTATCTACTTTTTGCCGGTCGTAACCTCGATCAACGCCATATCGATAGTTTGGAACTATATTTATAGAAAAGACGGCATTTTCAATTCGATCATTGGCCTTGTGACCGGTATGCCCGGCCCTAACTGGCTTCTGGATCCGAACTGGGCGATGCCAGCCATCATAATAATGTCCGTATGGAAGGGCCTCGGTTATAACGTCATAATATTTCTGGCCGGACTTCAAAACGTTCCGCCCGCGTTATATGACGCCGCTAAAATTGACGGCGCCGGACGCTGGACGACATTTTGGAACGTGACATGGCCGATGATATCGCCTACTACATTCTTCGTTTTCATCATGTCTACCATATCCTCGTTTCAGGTTTTTGCTCAGGTTTACATGATGACGGGCGGCGGCCCTCAGGAATCTACGACCGTCGTAATATATTATTTATACCAGCTCGCTTATGTCGAACATAAGATGGGCAAGGCTTCGGCGCTGGCGTTCATATTGTTCCTGATAATATTCGCCGTTACCTTGATTCAAAAAAGGATCGCCAATAAAAAGGTCCATTACTCTTAAACGCCTTCAGCCTGTTATCGGTTAAAACATTTTAAAAGGGGTTTTAAATTTGCTTAAGTCTGTAAAAAAAGAAGAACAATTGATACGAGCGGTCATACATGTCGTGCTTATTTCAGGCGCGATAACCATGCTTGCGCCGTTTTTGTGGATGATTCTCACCGCGTTTAAAACAAAAATAGAATCGCTTGATTCTACCGTCATACTTCCGTCGAAACTCATCTGGAGCAACTTTTCAACGGCCTGGTATAAAGCGCCGTTCATGCAGTATTTTATAAATACGCTGTTTGTCGCCATTATGTGCACGATATGCCAGGTCATGACATCGTCGCTCGCGGCGTACGCTTTTTCGCACATGAATTTTTACGGCAAAGACTGGCTTTTCGCGATTCTGATGGGTACCATGATGATACCTCAGCAGGTGCTTCTGGTTCCCGACTATTTCATCCTTAAACAGCTCGGCTGGCTTAATTCGTATCTTGCCCTCATCGTTCCATGGTCGGCCGGCTTTTTCGGCATCTTCCTTTTGCGGCAGTTCTTTATGACGCTTCCGAAGGATCTGTGGGACGCCGCCAGGATCGACGGATGTTCGCGCCTGAAGTTCTTCTTTAAGATATTACTGCCGCTTTCGACGGCGCCTCTTACGACCATAGCGATATTTACGTTCGTCGGAAACTGGAATTCGTTTCTCTGGCCTCTGTTCGTCACGAACGATCAGGCTTTTTACACCATTCAGGTCGGCCTTTCAAATTTTAACCAGTCCGAGGGCACCGAATGGCATCTTCTTATGGCCGCCTCGACATTTTGCACGCTTCCTCTGCTTATAATGTTTTTCATAGCTCAGAAACAGTTCATTCAGGGCATCGCGCATACCGGCTCAAAAGAATAGGTGAACGGCTTAAACGGATATCAATCATAAAAATAGAAGGCGGGTATTTTCTTTAATGAAAACTAATTTGAATAATGAAGATAAAAATATGAAAAGAACCAGGACCGGGGTTTTAATTTTAACGCTCGTAGCTCTTCTCTCAACGCTTTTATTTTCAGGATGCGTATGCACTAACAGCCATAAAGGCCCACAATATGTCATCGGAAAAGACGGAAAGAAGAAGCTGAGGGTTATATTCTGGCATTCCATGGCCGGGAAATTGGGCGATATTCTCAATAAAATGATTACCGAATTTAATGACACCAATAAGGACGATATATTCGTAAAAAGTGAATTCATAGGCGAATACGGCACTCTTAACCAGAAGATCGCCGCCGCCGTTTTCGCCGAGATACCGCCGCACATGTCGCAGGTTTATGAAACATGGGCGCTGCAGCTTAAAGACGAGGAAGCCATAGTTTGTCTCGACCAGTTTATAGACAGCGAAAGCGCCGAGGTGCGCATAGACAGATCGGACATAGTTCCGGCGCTTTTGAGAAACGTTACCAGCGGCGGGAAAGTATATTCCATGCCCTTCAATAAAAGCATATCGGCCTTATATTATAACAAAAACCTTTTCGCCGCCGCCGGTCTCGATCCAGAAAAACCGCCAGTGAGCTGGGATGAATATATCGATTACGGTAAAAAGCTCATGCTTTATGAGAAAAAAGGCCTCTTCTTCAATTACTACACCCCTCGCGCCGAATATGAAAAAATTAACGGCAAAGGTTCTTTTCCCACTAAATCCGGAAACGGTTACAACGTGATATGGGGCAACAAATTCATGCCGGACCCGTGGTCTTTTGAAAATTATATTTTTCAAAACGGCGGAAAAATAATAAGCGACGACGGTAAAAAAGCGCTTATAAATTCGCCCGAAGCCATAGAAGCGGCTCAGTATATAATCGATAAGCTTGAAAAACATGGATTCGCCGAAAGGACCTCGGGGCGCGAACATCAGAATGAATTTATTTCCGGCCGCGTCGGTATGATAGAAGGCACGATAGTTTCGAAGATCTTTATGCAGAACGATATCCGCTTTCCCTTCGGAATGGCGAAGCTTCCGTATAAAAAAATCGACACTTCCGTGCTTTCAGGAACAAACGTCGCTATCTATTCGAGTTTCAGCACGGAAGAAATAATGGCGTCCTGGAAATTTCTCAGATGGTTCACCGATACCGAACGTACCGCTAAATGGGGCGTCGAGACCACGTATATGCCGGTTAGAAAATCGGCCTATGAAACGGACCTGGTAAAACAAACGATAAAAAAAGATCCTAACATGAAGGTCGCGCTTACGATACTCGACGACATTCAATTCGAGCCGCAGGTTCCCTCATGGTTCGAATGCCGCGGCATCCTTTCAAAGGCGACCGAAGCGGTAGCCAGCAAAATCGATCCGGTGAAGGTATTAAATGCCGCCGCAAAGGAGATGGACGAAGTTCTGGCTATCGAAGAATAAACGGCTGAAATATTCTTTTACTTGAATATATATTTTTTTAAGGGGTAGGAGATTCTTAATGCAGGAAACAGTCAAACAGGTCATCAAAAAGATCAAATCATCGGAACGCACGCTTTTATTATCTCATGTAATGCCGGATGGCGACAATATCGGATCGCTTCTGGGGCTGTATAATTCGCTGAAGGCCTCCGGATATAACGTTACGGCGGCTAATCACGATCCGGTCCCGAGAAATTTTTCGTATCTGCCCAACTCCGATAAAATAAAAAAACTCGCCGATATCAACGAAAAATATGATCTTCTTATCGTCCTTGACTCATCTTCCGTTGAGCGCGCGGGCGCGAAAGATCTTTCGCAATATTCAGATTTTGTTATAAATATCGATCATCACGTTTCAAACGATAATTTTGGCGATCTCAACATCGTTTACACCGATTACAGCTCGACGGTACAGATAGTTTATGAACTCATAAAAAAAGCCCGCATCAGGCTTGACTCGAACGTGGCTTCCTGCTTATATTGCGGTCTCATGACCGATACGGTCGGTTTTCAAACCGCCAGCACGAATGAAAGCGTTTTTAAAATGGCCGCGCATCTTGTAGCGTTAGGCGCGAGCCCTAACGTGACGTCGCGCGAGATATTCCAGAACAAGTCCCGCGCCAGCGTCATTATATCAGGCAAGACGCTTTCATCGCTTAATTTTATGAACGATGGTATGATATGCTGGAGCAAGGTCGAGCAGAAGACGATAAAAGAAGCCAACGGCGGTCCAGGCGATTCATTCGGCGTGGTTAACCAGATGCTCGGCATCAGAGGAGTCGAAGTCGCCGTAGTATTTCACGAGCAGCCGGAAAACAAGGTTATCCTTGATTTCCGTTCGAAATCGATAATAGACGTCAACAGGATAGCCACCCATTTCGGCGGCGGCGGACACCTGCGCGCGTCCGGCGCGACCGTCGTCGGAGAACTCAATAAGGTCATCTCGGAAGTCATGAATTTCATACTTGATTATATAAAGACCAAT
Organism: uncultured bacterium; assembly: GCA_964545075.1. Taxonomy (GTDB): domain Bacteria; phylum Muiribacteriota; class UBA9980; order UBA9980; family UBA9980; genus DAOPXV01. Next base: position 12,137 of record CAZJFS010000042.1, on the reverse strand, counting down.
TATCAGGTCAAGGAAACGAAAGGAAAATCATCCATTGAAAGCATCGGTAGCTGTAAACCAAAGAGCACAAAAACGCCTGCAGTCGGGGAATCTCTGGGTATATAAAAGCGATATCCCGGACGCGGCTAAATACGACGAACTTAAAGACGGTTCTATAGTCGACATAACCGACGGGCAGGGAAAGTTCCTGGCCCGCGGTTATTTTAATGGGAAATCTCAGATATCGCTTCGCGTCCTTTCGTATGTCAAAGACGAGAATATCGATTCCATCTTCATACAAAAGCGCATCACCGCGGCCATAGCGAAACGCAGGCGACATTTCGATTTTAATAAAACACGCATATTAAGGCTGGTTCACTCTGAAGCCGACCTGCTGCCGGGATTTATCGCCGATATGTTCGGCGACGTAATCGTCGTTCAGTCGCTTTCCGCGGGGGCCGAGCGCTTTTTAAAAGACGCGGTGGCCTGCATTCAGAAGGAGCTCAAACCTCAATCCGTTTTCATTAAAAACGACGCCGGCGTGAGGCGCCTCGAAGGACTCGAGTCCTACTGCACCTGGGAAGGAAGATCCCTTTCCGGCCCTCAAAAGGTCACGTCCGACGGCATACACTATCTTATAGATTTTTCAGGCGGACAAAAGACCGGGTTTTTCGCCGACCAGCGCCGCGCGTACGACCTTCTTGCGCATAACGTCACCGGCGGCCGTTTCCTCGATTGCTGTAGCTACAGCGGAGCCTTTTCAATGAACGCTTTCAAGCATGGAGCCGGATCGTCCGTGCTCGTGGATATCTCGGCCGACGCCATTGCCCTCGCGAAGGAAACGGCTAAATTGAACGGATGCTACGACAAATGCGAGTTCGTCGTGGCCAACGCTTTCGATTACCTTAAAGAAAATTACTACGCCTCTAAAAAAGGCGGCCTGCGTAATGAAGATAAATTCGATTTCATAGTTTTGGACCCGCCGACGTTCACTAAATCAAAGGCCGCTCTTCCTAAGGCGCTTGCCGGATATAAAGAACTCATGCTTCGCGCCGCGGAACTCGTAAAAAAGCCAGGCAAAATATTATCGTGCAGTTGTTCCTTCCATGTCGGCATCGATGATTTTTACAGGTCGCAATGCGACGCGTTCTCCGACGCGCGCGCCACGGCTTATACGCTTTCCTGCGGTTTTCAGGACGAACGCGACCATCCCATGCTTACTTCAATGCCTGAAACGCTCTATTTGAAGTATTTTCTTTTTGAGATTGTTTAGCCGTATCGCCAATAAGAATATATCAAAATGAATCAAACGACTAAAAAAATATTTATAGCGTCAATGACCATTTGTCTTACGGCCTTTATAGTCCTCGGCTGGCGTTAATGATCGGGCTTATTATGGCTCAAATCATCGAACATCCTTTCGCACAATTAAATCACAAACTGACCGGCTGGCTCCTTAAAGTTTCGGTAATAGGCTGGGTATCGGCATGAATCTGGAGCAAGCCTTGAAAGCCGGAAGAGATGGAATAGCGTTCACCGTTTTTTCGATCACGCAGGCTTAAACTGAAAGCTTATTTGCCGGTTGCGGTTCATATGCTCATGGCCGCCGCGGAGTCGTCCCGCGCACAGCTTTATGAAGCGATTTTGCGCCTTTTATTTCATACGATAAAAAACGAACTTTAAATTATAAAGTATTCTTGATGTTCCTGCGCTGGTTTTGAAGCAGGATTAAAAAGATATATTCATATTTTATATTCTAGTTTTATATTTTATACTAATGTTTTATATTGACAAGCTCGTTTTTTTTGCGTATAATATTTTATAAATGGTATAAACGGAGTATGTCCGTCTCGGCCGTTTGAATCGTCCGGTGATAGGTTTCGAGGAAGTTATCAAAGCGAAAGTTAAGAACGAAACGCGGGCGGCAAAAAAAATGCGTAAAGCAAAATGAGATCGTATAAAAGCCGGACGTTCATCCCGAAACCGCTTTCCGCTTCAGGACAAATGTCCGGCTTTTTTGATTTCTGGTGAAACTTACTGTATTCTGAAGTGTTTTTGATGTTGGCACATCTCTTGCTTTTAAAAATGACATCACAAAATTTAAAAAAGAGGTGGTCCCAAATGAAGTTTAAAGTCAGTTTATCCATCCTGGTAGTTTTTATGGTAGTTTTATTCGCCGGTTTTGTTCATGCGCAGAGCGCAAGCACGGAAACAACCACGGCTACGACTACGGTTACCGCGGAACAGGTGAAGGCAGCCAACGACAAATTCATCGCCGCGAGAACCGAATACCAGACGGCCGTTAAAAGCGGCGCGGAAAAAAGCGTGATTGAATCCGCTTACGTTCGGTACATAGCGGCCCGTGATGAATATCAGAAATTAAATCAGGCCGCCGGCAATTGCATTATCGGAAGTGGCCAGGGCGCTAAAAATAATGGCGGAAAGGGTCAGGGCGGAAACGGTTCGTCAGGTCGGGGAAGAGGCCAGGGAAATAAAGGCGGCTGCCGTTAATAAAAGCGGTTATGCGGCATAGCGGTCGTATAAATAATTCAGCTCGTGGATCTTCCGGATATTTTATCCCGGAGGATCTATGGGCGTCAGAATAGGCGGAATAAATGGATTTTAAAAAGCAGAAAGTCTTTATAATCCTGGTTTTCGCGTTGATGTTTTTTGTGGTTATTTTTATGGGTTCCGAATCTCAACAGCGTTCTAAACCCGGACAGCGGTATATGATAGACAACATCCTCGCGCCGGCCGTCGAAGATATAAAAAAGAATTCGGCCGTTGGAAGGCATGAAAAGCATGGATATTCGTACACCATTCTGGACACGATTGAAGTCTCGTCGTTTTTCAAAAAATTTGTTTCGGATAACGATTCATATTATGATGCTGATAACGATTCATACGTTTTTATTAGAAGTATAAATGCGTCCGGTTCGGAAGATGTTTACGCCAGAATAGAAATCAAACGAGATTTTGAAACATATTTTTATAGTTTCATATATTCGAAAAAAATAATAGTGCTTTCTATATTAATGGCAATAGCGGGTATCGCTGTTTTTTTCATATTCATGTCTTACCGCCATGCTCTGGAGGCGCGTTCGGAGGGCGAAAAATATGTCGCCGTTCAACGCATGTCGCGAGTTCTGGCGCATGAAATAAGAAATCCGCTGAACGCGATGTATCTTTCGCTTAAACTTATATCGGGGGATCGAAAGTGCGCCAAATGCGAAAAGAATGAAGAAAATTTAGAATACCTTGGGATAATTAAATCAGAGGTGCGCCGCCTCGACGATCTTGTAAAACGATTCATGGACTATTCAAAAGAAATCAAGATAAGCCGCCGGAAAGAATCTTTGAAGGAAATCGTGTATTCGGTTTCATCGGTTCTCGTGCCGATCGCGTTAAAAAAAAAGGCCGTTATAGATTTAAAATGTTTTGAATTCGAACTGAATATTGATCATGATTTAATATATCAGAGCCTTTTAAACGTTTTTAAAAACGCTATTGAAGCCGTTCGACCGGGTGGAACGGTTCGCGTATATTATTTGATTGCCGGGTCTTTTGTCGATATATTCGTCGAAGACGACGGCGAAGGGATAAAACCGGCCAATATGCCGAAGATATTCGATTTTTATTTTTCGACCAAAGTCGAAGGGTCCGGAATAGGCCTGGCGCTTACGAAGAAATTCATAGAGGCGCATGGCGGAAGCATAAGCGCCACAAGCGAAAATAAAAGAACCTGTTTTAAAATAACGCTACCGCTTCAGTAAGAGGTGTATTATGAAATATAATATATTGATCGTAGAAGATGAAAAAAATCAGGCTTTACTCATCTCGAGAGTCTTAAACCGTAAAGGTTTTGATACGGTGGTTGTCGGGTCGGTGGAAGAGTCTTTGCGGGCCGTTACAAACGCAAGGATAGACCTTGTTCTCACTGATTTCAAGCTTCCGGATGGCGACGGTTTTGAAGTTATATCAGGCATAAAAAATATAAATCCTGACATTATATTCGTCGTGATGACCGCGTTCGGCGACGTTGAAACTGCCGTTAAATGCCTCAAGGGAGGAGCTGGCGATTTTTTGGCTAAACCGGTGGAACCGGACGAACTCGAAAGAATAATTTTCAGGATGCTTCAAAACAAGATACTCGTTGAGGAAGTGACGAAACTTCGGCGCGATGCGGCTACGCGTTATAGCGCCGAAAATATTTGCGGAACGAGCGGGCGCATTTCCGCGGAAATAAAAAAGGCCGTCAAAATTGCGCCCACCGATTCAAACGTTTTAATATTCGGCGAAAGCGGTACGGGAAAGGAACTTTTCGCAAATCTCATCCATTATAACGGTGAACGCAAGGATAAGCCTTTTATTAAGGTCAACTGTTCCGCTATACCCGCCGATCTTTTAGAAAGCGAGTTTTTCGGGCATATGAAAGGGTCCTTCACCGGAGCTTACGCGGATAAAATAGGGAAATTCGAAGCCGCCAATGGCGGAACGCTTTTTTTAGACGAAATAGGTGAACTTCCAATGAACCTTCAGGCGAAGCTTTTAAGGGTGATCCAGGAGCGCGAGATAGAACCCGTCGGATCGAATATTTCACGAAAGATAGACGTAAGGCTCTTATTCGCCACCAACCGGGACCTGAAAAAAGCTATTGGTGAAAGGCAATTCAGGGAAGACCTGTACTATCGCGTCAACACCATATCGCTCAACCTTCCCGCGCTGCGCGAGAGAAAAGAGGATATTCCGCTTCTTTTAAAGTACTTTATAAATAAATATAACGTTTCGCTCAACCGCAAAGTATCAGATATTTCAAGCGATGCGCTCGACAGGCTGGTTAAATATTCGTGGCCCGGAAACATCAGGGAACTCCAGAATGTGGTTGAAAACACTATGGTTTTGATGAATGAAGCCGAAACGACGATCTACATGAGAAATATTCCGGAAAGCGTCATGTTGATCGCGTCTAACGTTTCCGGCGATGGTTTAAAAAGCGGCGAAGGCCTGCCGGTAGAGTCGGCGATATGCCTCGAACTTGAAAAATTATACGCCGAAGGCAAAAAGGTCAACCTTATCGACTTCATCGACGGCCTTGAAAAAGTCGCGGTAGCCTGGGCCGACAAGAAAATGAACGGTAAAAAGGCTGAACTGGCGAGATTTTTCGATATAGACGAAAAAAGCGTGAGAAATAAGATCAAAAAATACGATCTGTGATCTTGATTGCAATATTGCAATTTAATGATGTTTATGTTATATTATGGCCATGCCTAAAAACAATGCCGATAATATAAATCAGGCTTTAGATTATCTTGACGACGGCGTATTCACCGTTGGGAATGATTTCAGAATAACGTCCTTTAACAGGCAGGCTGAAATAATAACCGGCGTGAAATCACGCGCCGCGATAGGGCGATTTTGCTCGAAAGTTTTTCATACCGAACTTTGCGCGGCGGCATGCCCTTTGAAAAAGGCCATGAGCGAAGGAAGGCGCCTTTCCGACATAAGCGTCACGATTAAAAATTCGAAGGGCATGAGCGTTCCCGTAAAAATCACCGCCGGTCCTTTGTATAACATGGATAAAAAGATAGTCGGCGGCATTGAAATATTTAAAAACGTTTCCGAGGTCGAGAATTTAAAGAAAGAATTGTCGGGAAAATATTCTCATTTCGACATCGTCGGTAAAAGCCCTTTTATGATGACTCTTTTCGATATACTTCCCGACATCGCCGAAAGCGATTGCAACGTTCTGATCGAAGGCCCTTCGGGGACGGGAAAAACGCTTGTAGCAAGAGCGATCCATAATATCTCGGCCAGAAAAAACAAGCCTTTCGTAAGCGTCAATTGCGGCGCGCTTCCCGATCAGCTTCTTGAGTCCGAACTTTTCGGTTATTCAAAAGGTGCTTTCACGGGAGCCGTTTCCGACAGAAAAGGACGTTTCGCGGCCGCCGAGGGAGGAAGCATATTTCTCGACGAGATCGCTGAAATGCCCGTGAACCTTCAGGTCAAGCTCTTACATGTCATCGAATCTAAAACATATGAACCGCTCGGCTCTTCAAAAACGCTTAACGCGGATGTGCGTATTATCGCCGCTACGAATAGCGACGTATCGAAGATGTGCCGCGCGCAAAAATTCCGCGAAGACCTTTATTATAGATTGCGGGTAGTCAGCATCAAAATTCCGCCTCTGAAGGACAGGCGCGAGGATGTAATGGCTCTCGCCGAAAGCTTCAGGGAAAATCTCAACATTAGATATTCAAAAAAAATAACCGGTTTTTCCGATGATCTTCTAAAACTTTTCGCCTTATATGAATTTCCTGGAAACGTCCGGGAACTTCAAAATATGATCGAGAACGCTTTTGTTTTCTGCAAAACATCGAAGCTCACCGCTGCTCTTTTGCCAGAAGAATATCGAGCGGCGGCGAAAAAAAGAGTATCGCCTGACGGTGAAAGCGATTCTGACATTTATTCGGGGCCGCTTCAAAAACGTCTTGATGGCGTCGAGAAAAAGATCATCGAGAACGCGATAGAAAAATACTACGGCGACAGGGGAAAAATTTCCAACCACCTTAAGATCGACAAGGCGACGCTCTGGCGTAAGATGAAAAAACACAAAATGCTCTAAACGCCATCGTTAAATGTTTGCGCCTTGAAAGTTTTCTTGGACGTGAGTAAATATGAACCTTACGGCATAATTTTTGCTTTAAAATAACCTGCTATGAATATAGGATTTTTTTCCGACGACCTCAAAACTATTTCTTTTCATCCCGGCAAAAGCCGCTACTTTCTTGTGGCCGCGATTGACGACGCCGGGATGCTTTTCAACGCGGAAAAAATATCGTTATGCGACACTGCTGCGGCTTTCGCCTCGCCTTCCGAAAAAGGCTTTTGCAAAAGGTTTCGCGGCGGGCATATCGAAGTTTCCGGCGGCACGCTCTGGTGCGATAAAAAAGCTTTGTTTGAAGGCGTGAATATCATAGTCTGCCGCGGCGTCGGATACAAACTCGAAAATATTATTAAAAATTCAGGAGCGGAGTTGGACATAACGGATCACGAAACTATCGCCGGATACCTTCAAAACCATTTAAGATTAAATGTTGCGCAGATAGAAGACATTATTCGGAAAATCTAATGCTTATAACATTTATGAAGCAATAAAGGAATTACGGCGATTCATGCCGCTTGAAAAGAAAAGCGCGCGGAAAAAACGGTAATGTTATTGCGGCAAGCATTGGATAAAAAGCGATATATCCAAATAATATCCGCCACGCGTCTGCATTTCAGATATTATTCGAATATACGCATATTATAGCATTAATGGATTAATCCGGGAATAAGCCGGCGTTTATTTTAGTGGTGTCCGCCGCAGACATGGTCGGCTGAGATCGCTGAAACCTTTCCGTTCTCATAGCATTCCTTGACGTCCTTGACGTGGGTGCCGTCGGAAACCAGAACTTCTATTCCGACGCTCTGGAACCCGGCGAGCGGCCTTCCGCCAATGCCGCCGACGACTATGGCGTTGACTTTTTTCGACGCGAGCAGGTTGACCGGCGTGAGGCAGCCGCCTTCGACATGCGGAGGATTTTCGACTATTTCTACGCTTTTGAATTTTTTGTTTTCGTCAAATATAAGGACGGTGAAACAGTCGCAGCGCCCGAAATGACCGGAACGTTCGGCTTCGAGGCCGCCTTTTTCATTGGATGGAACGGCGATTCTGATATCTTTACTCATAATAGATCAACCCTTTTCAATAATTATTCAGCCTTTCCGGCTGTGCTTTTATACTTGTTTTGAAATTCAATAATAATAAAGCAAGTTTAATGCCAATGTGTTTCTTTTGTTTCGGCTTTACTTATTGATGCGCTTTTTACATGTTCAAATCAAGATTTCCTAATGCGGCGGTTTTTTTGCCGTTCAAGAAAACTGCAATATTTTAAAGGCTTTTTGGGACCGCGAAAAGGTCTTCTTAAATTAATTCCTTTTAAATTTTCGTCTGGCGCATCTGTCTTTAATTTAATGCCCTCTAGTTCTTTTTTCATGGCGTTATTGTTGTTTTGATTGCAATATTGCAATTCAAATATATTCTTTGATATCGTGGTTTCCTTGTTAACGGTTTGAATAACACGGAAAATTGCAATATTGCAATGAAAGTTTTCAGGGTATTGCCTTTGTGCCGCTTATTTATGAGCTTTTTACCATTTTTCGTTCCGGCTGTTTTAATGTCCGTTAACTTTGAATTACTATAAATCCTTTATAAAAAAGACTTTTTAAATCTTGGAATGATAATTGCTTTGAAATTTATGGAAGCCGCAAATTGAATTTAAAAATGTAAAACATAAAATTAAGGCGGAACATAAAATCAAGATCGCAAAGTTTTATTAAGGATGAGTTAGTAATATCATCATGAAAAACAAACATTACAACTGCTGGGCGTGCGGAGCCGGAAACAAGTCAGGGCTCGGCCTTGATGTTAAGATCAATGCGGATGGTTACGCCGAAGCTTTTTTCAAAGCTGAAAAATTTCACGAAGGCCATCCAGGTATAGTGCATGGCGGTTTGATATGCTCTATACTCGATTCGGTAATGACGCACGCGGCGTTTGTTTCATCTAATAAGCATGCTCTGACCGCGAGGCTTGACGTGAGGTTCAAACGACCGGCAAAGGTCGGAGAAACGCTGTACGTTATATGCCGTCATGAAAGCCATCATTACGGGTTTATGAAATTAATCGGGAAAATAATTAATGAAGATAAAAAGATCGTCGCTACGGCGGCGGGATTATTTTCAGTTAAAAATATACTGGAGGCGAAATGAAAATAGCTATAACTTCAACCGGGGCTTCTATCGACAGCCCCATCGACGAAAGGTTCGGCAGGGCCCGTTACATTCTTGTGTATGATATTCAAAACGGTGAATGCGAGGCTCTTGATAATGAGACCAATTTAAATCTGGCTCAGGGCGCCGGAATTCAAACGGCGAGCATGGTCGCCGAAAAAGGCGTTTCGGTTGTCCTTACTGGCCGCGTCGGTCCTAAAGCCGATCAGGCGCTTAAAGCCGCGAATATCAAATTCATTGAAAACGTAAGCGGCACATGCAGGGGCGTTATCGAAAAGTATAAGAGCGAAAACGCCGTGATATAATTTTTGGTAACAATAGCATCTGAAACGGTTCCTTATCATTTTGTGCGGGTGAAATTACTTCACTAAAAAATCAACCATACCAAACACGAACGAAACGTTATAACATTTTTCAAAAATATTAATGACAAATGAACCCGGAGGGAGAAATCTAATGGCTGAAACAACCGGCGAGCCTTTAAAAATAGTGGTGGCATCCGGAAAGGGCGGCACCGGAAAAACGACCGTGGCTTTGAATATGGCCCTTACCTTCGAAGGCGGGCTTTCCTTTATCGACTGCGACGTCGAGGCGCCCAACGCGCATCTGTTTTTTAAAAATTGTGAAAGATATAAAAACCGGGGTTATGGCGCCGGCGACGATTTCTTTGACGATATCGAAAAATTTCATGTCGCGATACCTGAATTTAACGGATCGCTTTGTAACGGCTGCGGAAAGTGCAAAGCGGTATGTAAATTCAACGCGATAACCATAATGCTCGGCAATCCGCTTTTTTTCCCGGAACTCTGCCACTCTTGCGAAGCTTGCTTCAAAGTCTGTCCCACTGGCGCGATCGGCGTTTCGAAAAAATATACCGGCGACATAAGACGTAAAAAGATAGACGCCATAAACTTAACTGACGGTATATTAAACGTAAGCGAGTCGAAAAGCCCGCCTTTGATAAAAGACATAAAAAAACGCTTTAATAAAGAAGGCTTGACGATAATCGACGCGCCTCCCGGAACCAGCTGTCCCGTCGTCGCCGCCGTATATGGCGCGGATTATGCCGTGCTCGTTGCCGAACCGACGCCCTTCGGATTGAGCGATCTGAAACTAGCGATCGAAACGCTCCGCCAGCTCAAGGTCCGTTTCGGCGTGGTCATCAATAAATTCGACGGCGATTTCGGCGGAATTAAATCATACTGTGAAATTGAAAATATAGATATCATTGGAATCGTGCCTTTTAATTTGAAGATCGCGGAGATATACTCCCACGGCGGTTTCATCCTCGATGAAATGCCGGAAACGCGCGATATATTTTCAAATATTTTAAAAAAGGCGATTGGCGAGGCGGTTAAATGAAACAGATAGCTTTGATCTCGGGTAAGGGCGGGACCGGAAAAACATCGATTGCGTCGGCTTTTATAGCTCTGGCTAAAAACGCGGTCATGGTCGATTGCGACGTCGACGCGGCGAATCTTCACCTGATAATAAACCCCATCACGCAAAGAAAACTGCCGCGGGCTTTTATGGCCGGATACGACGCGGTTTTAGACGAACGGAGATGTATCAAGTGCGGCAAATGCGTTCCGATCTGCGTTTTCGGCGCGATAGCCCGCGACGACGAGGATGAAAAAGTCAAGATAAATCCGCTTTTATGCGAGGGCTGCGGCGCGTGCGTGACGATCTGCCGGGCCAACGCGATAAAACTTGAAACCAAACAGGCCGGTGAAATTTTCATATCGAACACAAGATTCGGCGTTATGACCCACGCGAAACTTAAAGCCGGCGAGGGTTCGTCGGGAAAACTCGTGTCGGAAATCAGAAAGCAGGCGTCCGATATAGCGAAATCCGAAAACAACGATTATATATTCCTAGACGGCCCGCCCGGAACCGGGTGCCCGGTTATAGCGACGTTAACCGGAACCGACTACGCCATCGTCGTTATCGAGCCGACGGTTTCCGGGATGCATGACGCGAAGCGCGCGATAGAGCTTTGTCGGCATTTTAAGGTGTCAGTGATGATGCTTATAAATAAATACGATATCAATCTTTCGATGACGGCTGAAATAGAAAAATTCGCGCTGGACAATAAAATCCCCGTTATCGGAAAAGTTCCTTTCAACAAAATTTTTGTCGAGGCGCTTAAAAAGTGTATGACGGTTATTGAATATACTCCGAATTCAAATCTTTCCGAAGTGATTAAACAATCGTGGGCGAATATAAAAAAGGTCATGAATGAAAAATAAACCGTATCCCGGCGTTAACAGGGAAAATAAAACAATGAACACCGGTTTATCAAAAAGTAAAAAAAGAGGAAGATCAGTATGAATTTTGTGCCAAAACAGGTATTTTTCACAAAAGGCGTGGGGCGGTCGAAGGAAAAACTTCAATCTTTTGAAATGGCTTTAAGGGACGCCGGTATCGCTTCATTTAATCTTGTCCGAGTTTCTTCGATCCTGCCTCCGGGCGCGAAGATAATTCCGGCCAAACAGGGGCTGAAACTTATCGAACCCGGACAGATAACATTCGTCGTTCTCGCGGATATATCTACGAATGAGCCTAACAGGCTCATAGCCTCGTCAATCGGGCTGGCTCAGCCCAACGATAAAAAACGTTACGGCTATCTGTCGGAACATCATTGTTTCGGCGCGACCGAAACCTTTACGGGCGATTACGCCGAGGATCTGGCTGCTTCCATGCTGGCTTCGACCTACGGATTCAATATGGACAGCGACGTTAAGTATGATGAAAAATCCGAGGCGTGGAAGATGACCAATATAAAGGTCAGCACGAGAAACATAACGCAATCGGCGGTCGCCGATAAAAAAGGGCTGTGGACGACTGTCGTCGCGGCCGCCGTGCTAATATTAAAATAGTTGAATATTCGATCTTTTATGTTTCCGGAGGAAATCAGTTCGAGAATATCATGAAAATTGAACATATAAGGGACAAATTTATTTATGAGGAAGGCGATTGAATGGAACCATTTTCAGGAAATACGGAAAAAAATCTTAAAAAGATCAAAAACACGCTGCTGGTTATGAGCGGAAAAGGCGGCGTCGGTAAAAGCACGGTCGCGGTCAATGTCGCGCGGGCGTTAAATCTGGAAGGCATGAAGGTCGGAATTCTGGATATCGACATCCACGGGCCGTCGGTTTCCAAAATGTTGAATATCGAAAATATGAAGTTTGGGCAAACGCATGATGGATTTTTAGTTCCGGTAGAGACGGGTAAAAATTTTTACGCGGCGAGTATCGCGATGATGCTCGACGGCGACAGTTCGCCCGTGATATGGCGCGGTCCGATGAAAAGCAATTTTATCA
>CAZJFS010000041.1:0-28786 GCA_964545075.1 uncultured bacterium | reverse complement strand
GGGTGGCGCCTGCCAGAAATTTCAGGGCCGTTTCGCTCAGTTCATCCAGTATATAAGGACCGTCATAGACGACGGCGCGACGGTCATTATAATACTTCCCGGCATGGGTCAGATCAATCGTATGGCCGAGATCCTTTCGCCGCTGAAGTTTTCAGTGCTTATAAACGACAATTTTTTCAGAAATCCCATAGCGCGAAAGACTATCTATCTCAATGAAGGCTACATGCCGGAAGGTTTCGCCGTGCCGTCGGAGAAGCTTTTCGTCTTTTCAAGTTATGAGGCTTATGGCGAACGACAGGTGCTTTTTAACAAGGAACTCGTTTTTGAAAGCAAAACCAGGGCCCGCGACAGATATAAAAAAATCGCCTCGCACCTCGAATTGGAGGATGGCGATTACGTGGTCCATGTAAATTATGGCATTGGAATATATCGCGGTATGAAGCTGCTTTCAACGGGAGGCCGCGAGTCCGATTACCTGCTCGTCGAATACGCGGAATCCGATAAGCTCTACGTTCCGGTGGATGCCCTTCACATGCTTCACAGATATGTAGGAGTCGACGGGGCGTCTCCCAGGATCGGGAAACTCAACGATTCGTCATGGAAAAAGCAGCGGTCGCAAGCCCAGAGATCGGTCGAAAAACTGGCCGCCTATCTAGTAACGTTATACGCAAAGCGGTCGGTAGCGAGCGGGCATCGTTTCGGCCTTGATAACGAACTTCAGAAGATCTTCGAGGAATCCTTTCAGTACAAGGAGACCAGCGATCAGGAAAACGCTATTTTAGAGGTTAAATGCGACATGGAAAGCGATAAGCCGATGGACCGTCTCGTCTGCGGCGACGTCGGGTTCGGAAAAACCGAGGTTGCCATCCGCGCCGCGTTCAAGGCATGCATGGACGGAAAGCAGGTCGCCTTTCTCGCGCCTACGACGATCCTTTCGCTTCAGCATTACAACACGCTCGTATCGCGTTTCGCGACATTCGCTATAAACGTCGAGCTTCTCTCGCGCTTCAGGACTAAGGCGCAGCAGAGCGTCGTCGTCGAAAAACTCAAGGAGGGAAAGGTCGATGTCGTCATCGGGACCCACCGCATACTTCAAAAAGACATAATGTTCAAGGACCTCGGCCTTCTTATCGTCGATGAGGAACAGCGTTTCGGCGTCAAACACAAGGAACGCCTGAAGGAATTGAAGCATCACGTGGACATATTAACGTTGACCGCCACTCCTATACCGCGCACGCTTTATATGTCGATGGTCGGCTGCCGCGACATATCCATAATAAATACGCCGCCCGCCGAGAGGCTGCCGGTTAAAACATTCGTTCTCCGTTATTCGGACGACATCATAAAGGAAGCCATAACCCGCGAAGTGATGAGGAAAGGGCAGGTCTATTACGTCCACAATCGCATTGACTCGATTGATGCCGTTGCCAACAAGATCGCCGCGCTCGTTCCGGGCGTCCGCGTTCGTTACGCTCATGGCCAGATGGAGGAAAAGCAGCTTGAAAAAATAATAATGGATTTTTACGAGAAGGAATTCGACGTCCTGGTGTCGACTACGATCATCGAGAACGGCCTCGACATATCGAACGTTAATACGATGATAATAGAGCGCGCCGACACTTTCGGACTGTCCCAGTTATATCAACTGCGAGGTCGCGTCGGCCGCGCGAAAAACCAGGCCTACGCTTATTTTCTTTTTCCGCATGAAGCCGCGCTCACTGACATAGCTAAACGCCGGCTTCAGGCTATGAAGGAATTCTCTGAACTAGGTTCCGGCTATAAAATAGCGATGCGTGACCTTGAAATACGAGGCGCCGGAAATCTTCTCGGCCATGAACAGCACGGCCATATATGCACTATCGGCTTTGAGCTTTATTGCCGCCTCCTTGAAGAGGAAGTGAAAAAGATCAAGGGCGAAGAGATCGAACAGAGGGTGGATTTCGATTGCGAGATAGATCTGAATATAAACGCCTACATACCGTCGACGTATATCAATTCGACATATCAGAAGATCGATATATATAAAAGGATGGTCGGCGCCTCAAATTTCGATGAACTGGGCGAACTTTCCGCTGAATTGATAGAGCGTTTTGGCAAATATCCGGAGACCGTCCATAATCTGTTTCAGGTCGTGAAGATAAAAGTTCTTGGACGCCGTCTTAAAGCCTGCAGCGTGAAGGAAGATAAAAAACAGATAATGTTTAAATTCCAGGATGGCGGACAGATCAAGCCCGACTCCATAGCCGCGCTTATAAAAAAATATGCCGGAGCGGTTAAATTTTCCAACGCCGATGACGGAGCGACGCTTCTTTACCTGTTAAAACAGGATCTGAAAGGCGAAAACCTTATTCAACTTATAATAAGCGTTTTGCAGATATTGAACGCATGAGGCTGAATAAATTTAATGATATTGGAAATTCAGCATATTATTTGCTTTTTATGGCCGGGCTTTTCGCCTGAATCGGGAAAAATTAAAGAGACCGCATGAAATTTAATTCATACGGTCTCTTTATCTAAGAATTATTCGTTAATGAACTTTTTATTATCTTCCTGAAGTTGCGATATATCCCTTAATATAAGCGTTTGCGGAGATCAAAAGCTGCATTTTCGTGTTGTATAATGTGGCGGTCGGAATATCGGAGCTCTGATAGTTAAGGGCTATCGTGGTCATTTTCTTGATTATTTTATCCGAAACTTCGACGACTGAAGTTGCTGATTTATCGATAGGGTTATAAGCTCTCATGAACTGAACGAGCGTTTCGAATGAAGCGAAGTTTTTAGCGTCGAGATCGCGTGAAACGGCCATTACTATGAAATTAATGTAAGTTTTTTCGGTCTGGACCAGTGCCATGAATTTAGCCATAAGCTGGTCATATGAAGGTCCCTGAGGAGTTCCGGCGAGGGCGGTTTCAACGGCGTGGCGTTCGCGCGCGGTTTTTTCCATGGCGGGGAGCATGTCTTTGGCCTGGAGCGGAAGCGCGTTTATCTTGGCGACATATTCGTTGACCATGTTTTCCGGGATGGCGATTCTTACTGTTTCCGGCTGGCCCGTGGATGTGAGCGATTTTGGCGTAAGGACTTTTTCAATATTGAAGCATGAAAGGGCCGAGCCTACTGCGCTAAGGGCGCCCGCGTAGTCTTTTAAATAAATGTGGCAGAGGGTTTCCATATAAAAGCTGTAAAGGGCTATTTTAGCGGCGTCGGTCGCTCTGTTGACGTATATTTTTTTCGTGGACTCATAACCGAAAAGATAAGTTACGACTTCGGGTTTCGAAGCGTTATTAAAATATTGGGCGGCGAATTTGTTGTAGTGCTTCATGGCTTCGGCGTAGTTTTTAGCGTTGAAGAATGAATCTGCGACGAACGTCACCGCCGCGGAAGCGCTTAAGGCGAATATTAAAACGATTGAAATTGAAAGGGTTAAAAGCGTTAATCTTTTTTTCATGGTTATTTATCCTCCTGAAAATTATTTTTTAGTTGATTTTTATTTATGCATAAATTATACAACTTGAAGTGGCTTCTGTCAAGAGAGAAAAGATATCGACGCCGGCAAGTTAAAAGCGAAACATGCCGGAAATTGCTGATTTCGCTAAGTTTAAGAAAAAATCCGGAAATATTGCTGTTAAAAGTATCATCGAGGCCGAAAGCGTAAGGGCGCAGTAAGAATCGGGCATATCTCCAAAAAAATCGGGTCCTTCAGAATTTTCCGGTTTTTCCATGTACATTTCAGCTATGACCTTTATATAATAATACATGGCGATAAGGCTGTTTATAACGGCAAATATTACCAGGTGCATATTATTTGAAAGGAATGCGTCGTAGAAAATAAAAAATTTGGCCATGAACCCGCCGGTAGCGGGAATTCCCGCCAGCGAAAAAAGCCCGAGCGAAAAAGCGGCCGCAAAATATGGGCGCTTAAAGCCAATTCCGCGAAGGTCGCGGATCGTCGTGACACCTGGAGTTTTTGGAATAACCGCGTTAATAGCGGCGAAAATAGCTATGTTTGTGAAGAAATAAACCAGAAGGTAAAATAATATATACGCTCCCGCGTTTCCTTCGTAAACGATACCGGCTCCGCTTATGGATATTATAGCGATCAAAAGGTAACCTGTGTGGGAAATGCTTGAATACGCGAGCATTCTTTTAAGGTTGCTCTGCCTTAGCGCGGCGATATTCGCGAACGTCATCGTGATTATTGAGATGAAGATCAGGCCGTCTTTTATGAACGGCATGAAATTTGAAAAAGCGGTGGAAAATATTCTGTAGGCCGCTATAAATATTGCCGCCTTGACGAAATATGTCATGAAGGCCGCCGTGCTGATGCCGGCGCCGTCATATGCGTCCGGCGCCCACATGTGAAAAGGCACCGCCGCCGCTTTAAATAACAGCGCAACCGTTATAAAGCCCGTTCCGATAATGATCGTCATAAAGTGCGAATTTACGATGCTTGAGTTTTTTAGCGCCGCCGCAATGCCGTGGAGCGAAGTAGTGCCGGTGCTTCCATAAATATGCGCCATGCCGAATAAAAACAAGGCGGACGCCGTCGCCCCCATTAAAAAATATTTAAAAATGCCCTCGACCGCCCGGCGGTTTTTAGTGTCCATGGCGACCATTATATAGGTCGAAAAGGAAAGTATCTCCATAGCTATTATTGTCACGATAAGATCGGCGCTTGCCGCCATCATAATCGCTCCGCATACCGCGAAGAGAAGCATCGAGTAAAATTCGCCGCCGATATTCATCGGATCGGAAAAAAGTTCGCGGTCGGCCAGAATGATCGTCAAAAGCCCCATCAGCGAAAGGAAAATGCCGGCGAAGGCCGTGTAACTGTCGAAATAAACTGCGTTTTCAAAAAGGGCAAGCGGCGCTTTCATTTTGAAAAAATGAAGCGTTGAGTAAAGCAGCGAGAACGTAAGGCCGAGAAACGCCAGTTTTTCGCACTGACGAAGGATGCGTTCCTTGAATTCACGGCTCGCCGGTCCGCGCGTCGAGGCAGTGAACATTATAAGCACGGCGCAGACGATAAGGCCCAGCGCCGGCGTCAAAAAATAAAAATTTGTCATTAATATTTCTTTTGGCATATATACCTCGAAAGATCCAAACGTGATCCGGCGGTTATTTTTTTAGAAAAAGGCGCCGAAATCGATACGACGGATTTTTCAATTTTATTCGTTATAAAGGACGGATAGATGCCGATAGCGAACATCAGGACGATCAGCGGAGCCAGGCCGAATTTTTCGGAAAAACTGAGGTCCGGCAGTCTTTCGTTTTCCGCTTTATTTATTTTGCCGAGGAACATGCGCTCATAGACCATGAGCATGTAAACGGCTCCCATAATAATGCCTGTCGCGGTGAGAAACCCGAGCGCCCATGAGGAGCCGAACGCACCGAGAAGTATTAAAAATTCGCCGATGAAACCGTTAAGCCCGGGAAGCCCTATGGATGAAAAAGCGGCGATCGCAAATAAGGTCGAATAAAGCGGCATGCATTTGGCGAGGCCGCCGAATTCGGAAAGCTCCCTGCTATGCCGGCGCTCGTATATAACCCCGGCGAGAATGAAAAGCGCTCCCGTCGATATTCCGTGATTTATCATTTGAATTATTGAGCCGGATACGCCTTGCGCGTTAAGCGCGAAAATGCCAGCCGTTATTGCCCCGAGATGCGACACTGATGAATACGCTATTAATTTTTTCAGGTCCGTCTGAGCGTATGACATGCAAGCTCCGTAAAATACGCCGAACGCTCCCAAAAACATCATGTACGGCGCGAATTCGGCAGCCGCCCCCGGAAACATCGGGATGGAAAACCGCAGGAAACCATAAGTCCCCATTTTTAAAAGGACTGCCGCGAGTATCACGGAACCGCCGGTCGGCGCTTCGACATGCGCGTGCGCAAGCCAGGTGTGGAAAGGGAACAGAGGGACTTTTATCATAAAGGCTATGCTGAAGAAACAGAAGAGAATCCGCTGCGAAACGGGGTCGATCACGAGTTTTGAAAGTTCAGATATGTCGAAGGTTATAACGCCGTTAATTCCCTGGTGATAGCTGACCACCCAGAATATGGCCCAGAGCATGAATACCGAGCCGAAAACCGTGTACAAAAAGAATTTAACTGCGGCGTGAATACGGTTAGGGCCGCCCCAACAGCCGATTATCAGATACATTGGTATGAGCATGAGCTCCCAGAACATATAGAAAAGGACCATGTCCGTAGCCACGAGCGCTCCGAGCATCGTGAACTCGAGCAGAAAGTAAAGCGATATGTAATATTTAAGGTTTTTAAAGGCGCCAGTGTCGATGGTTACTATTACTATAGGGGTAAGAAGCGTGGTTAGAAGAACCAGAAAAAGCGAAAGCCCGTCTATACCGACGCCATAATTTACATTTAATGATGGTATCCATTTATATTGGACCGCGAACTGCAGTGCTGGCGTTGCCGCGTTAAAATTGAAATAAATATAAAGCGATGCGACGAATATAGCCGACGCCATTATAAACGCCGCCGATTTGATCTTTTCGCCAGCCGCGTCTGAAAAAAGCGCGGTTACGAACGCCGCTAGAAGCGACATCGAAAGAAGCACAGTTATTATGTTAGCGCCGAGCGCTGTGAAAACCGAATCCATAAATTACCTCGCGTAAAAAAGAATATAAATTAAAAATACCGATAAACCTAAAACCATCGCCGAAAGATAGCTTTGGATGTTTCCACTCTGAATATGGGATAAGATCCGGTTGAATTCGCCGAACACGCGCGCGGTACCGTTGACTATGCAGTTGTCGATGAACGCGGCGTCGAAATATTTGTGAAGCGTCACCGACATTGAATAGAGCGGTTTTAATATGACTGCTTCGTATATTTCATCTATGAAAAATTTGTTTTTCTGAAGACCGATTACCGGCGCGCATGTTTTAGAGACCATTTTAAGAAGGCCGTTCTTTTGCATATAAAATTTATAGGCGATAAAAACGCCGGCGAAAGCGAGGAGCGTGGCCAGGCCCATTGTCGAATACCGCTGCGCTCGTGACAATTCCTTCGCTGCCGGAGCATAGCGCGTGACGCCTTCGAGCAGATTTTCGAAATTCAGCGTTTTGGATAAGGCGGTAAAGCCGGCAAATACGGAAAAAAATGAAAGCGCGTAAAGGGGAACGGTCATTACCGCCGGCGATTCATGGATCTGTTCGAATGTTTTTTTATCGCCGCGGAATTCTCCGAAAAATACTAGAAATAATAACCTGTGCATGTAAACAGCCGTAAGAAGCGACGCGAGGCTGGCTATGATATAGAAAACTACGTTGCCGTTTTTTCCGAAGAGCGAATACAGCAATATTTCGTCCTTTGAGAAAAAACCTGACATTAAAGGCAGGCCGGCGATGGCGTAAGTGCCTATGAAAAAGGTTCTGAACGTGTGCGGGATCTTTTCGCGCAACCCGCCCATTTTCATTATTTCCTGCTCGCCGTTCATCGCGTGAATGACGGAACCGGAACCCAAAAACAGCAGCGACTTAAAGAACGCGTGCGTGGCCAGATGAAATATAGCCGCGGCGAAGGCGCCCGAACCGACCGCAGTGAACATCAGGCCGAGCTGGGATACGGTCGAATAAGCCAGGATTTTTTTAATGTCCGTTTGCGCCATCGCTATCAGAGCGGCGAATATGGCTGTAAAAACGCCTGTCGCGGCTATTACGCTCATCGCAAGCGGCGAGAGCGTAAATAAAAAGCTCATCCGGACGCACATATAAACGCCCGCGGTCACCATCGTGGCGGCGTGGATCAAAGCCGATACTGGCGTCGGGCCGGCCATTGCATCCGGAAGCCAGACGTATAGAGGGAATTGCGCCGACTTGCCCGCGGCGCCTATGAAAAAAAGGATGCAGACGAAATCCAGCGCCTTTACGGAAGCGAAATCGAAATTTTTAATTTTGCCGGTTATTTCGGCCATTATTGGAAAATCGAACGTCGCGGGAAGTCCTGATGAGACGAAGAGCCAGTATAGTATCAGCGCTCCCGAAAGAAAAGCGAAATCGCCGACGCGGTTGGTGATGAATGCTTTTTTCCCGGCGCGCGCCTTTTCGATATCGTTCCACCAGAAGCTGATGAGAAGATATGAACACAGGCCGACGCCTTCCCAGCCGACGAACATCAGCGGGATGTTTTTGGCCATGACAAGCACTATCATGAAAAAGACGAACAGGTTGAGATATGAGAAATATCTGTTGAAATCTTCGTCATGAAACATATAGCCGATCGAATAAATATGTATCAGAAATCCTACGAAGGTTATTACAAGAAGCATTATAGCCGTCAGCTGATCGAATATTAAAGAGGCGCTTATGTCGACGCCGCCCGTTTTAATCCATGTGAACAGTTCTGAAACGAGCGCGTGGCGATCCGCTTGTGCGGCGAATGATGATAGCGCGAAAACCGACGAAAGCGTCGCCAGAAATGATAACAAGACCATCAGGGATGCCGCGGCTGAACAGAGTATGGAGGGTTTTTTGCCGCGCATGGCGAAACAATACGCCGCTCCGAGAAGCGGGAAAAGCGGTATCAGGCTTATAAGATCAAAAGTCACTTCTAACATTTACGCTATCCTTTTAAGAGGTTGAGCCGGTCGGCCATTACCGTTCCACGATACCTGAAAATAGCTATCACGAGGGCGAGCCCGAGGGCCGCTTCGCACGCCGCGATGACCATTATATAAAGCGACGCCGCCTGAAAAGCGGAATCGCCGAACTGCCTTGAATATGCCAGTATTGTTATATTCGCCGCGTTGAGCATGAGTTCGACGCACATGAAAAGCACTATAATGTTTTTGCGGACTATAAGCCCGATGAGCCCTATAGAAAATATGACGGCGGCGAATACGAGATAATTATAAGTGTCTATCGCGAACGGAGCCATCATCTTTCACCATCCTTTGCGGATAACGTTACAACGCCCGCCATCGCGACGAGTATCAGTACGGAAAGCAGTTCGAACGCGAAAATATATTTCGTGAAGACCGCCATTCCGACTTCGCGTATGGTCCCGAAAGTTTCCGTGATCCCGGCGGCCTGAGCTCCGGGCCCGCCTAACGATACGGCCAGGGCGGCAATTACTGAAATAAGCATGGCCGTTATCAAAACCAGGTTTATTATCCTGGCCGGCGAAGCCTTTTCGATCTCTTCGACGTCTCGCTTTTCCAGAAGCATTATAACGAAAAGAAAAAGGACCATTATCGCTCCGGCGTAAACCAATATCTGGACGGTCCCGACGAAGTGCGCGCCCATGATGAAATATACCATGGCTATTGAAAAAAGGCATGCTATCATGGACATCGCCGAACTGACCGGGTTTTTTAACGCTACGACCAGGGCCGCCGTCACGGCCGATATTACGGCGAATATTAAAAACAAAACGTCTTTAATTATCATTTTGCGCGTCCTTCATTAAAAATTGCTTGTCGTAAATAAATTTATCGCGCGAATAATCGCCGAGATCATAAAGCCCGGTGTCCATTCTGATCGCGTCGCAGGGGCAGGCTTCGACGCAGAGTCCGCAGAAAACGCATCGCAGTATATCTATATCATAGCATACCGGATATTTTTCGTTGGGGTTATCTTCGTATTCGCCGGCCTCGATATGTATGCAGTCCGCGGGGCATGCCGTGGCGCACAGAAAGCAGGCGACGCATTTCGGCGTGCCGTCGGGACGTTTCATAAGGCGGTGCCTGCCTCTGAATATATCCGCGATGGCGCGTTTTTCTTCCGGGTAACTTATCGTAGGCATCTTATCGCGGTTCAAAAGGTTATATATAAGATGGCGCGCCGTTATTCCAAGTCCCTTCGCTATTTCGGTTATATAAAGGTTTTGAAGCGGGCTCAGATCTTTATTTTTTGGTTTATCTTCCATAATTATAAGGCGCCTCCCTGTTATTTTATAAATAATATGACGGCAGCGGTTATGAAGATATTGGCCATAGCTATCGGAAACATGTTGAGATAGCATAGTTTCATTACCTGATCGTAGCGGAAGCGCGGAAGCGTCCAGCGTATCCATATATAAAGCCATCCGAAAAACAAAGTTTTAACCGAAAACGAAGCGATTTGAAGTATCGCGGCCGGAATGGCGCCCGCGAGAGCGACCAGCTTCTCAGTCGGAAGGTAAGGGATCTGATAGCCGCCGAAGAACATCGTTACGACGATAGCCGACATGGTTATCATTGAGATATATTCGGCCATCATGAACATTGCGAATTTCAGCGCGCCGTATTCAAGATGGTAGCCGGCGACTATTTCGGAATCGGCTTCGGGAAGATCGAACGGCGTCCTGTTCGATTCCGCGTAAGACGATACGAGAAATAATATGAACGCCACGGGCGATAAAAATATTCCCCAGTTCGGTATTACGCCGAAGATCAGGCCGCCCTGGCGCTCAACTATCTGAGACGGCTCCACCGCTGAATAAATCATGAATATCGTAACCAGCGAAATGCCCAGAGTAACTTCGTAGCTCAACATCTGAGACGCCGAACGGATGGCGCCAAGCAGCGAGTACTTGTTTCCGGAAGCCCAGCCGCCTATGACAAGGCCGTAAACGCCGAGAGACGAGATGGCGAGAAGGTATAGGATTCCCGAATCGAGAGTGGCTATTTGAAGCGGAATCTTGACCTGCCCTGTTTCGACCGGCGCCCCGACTGGTATGACGGCGAATGTAAGTATGGCTGGTATGACGACGATAGCCGGCGCCAGATAATAAAAGAAAAGCCTGGCCTTCGCCGGAGCGAAGTTTTCCTTCATGACCATTTTGATGGCGTCGTTAATGGGATGTAAAAGTCCGAGGAAAGTGAACCCGAATATATTCGAACGGTTGGGGCCGGGCCTGTCCTGCATGAAACCCGCTCCGCGCCGTTCGAGCCAGACCAGCACGGGAATGCCCGACATTACGACTATCGGAAAAATAACCGCCAGGGCCATTTTTACGATTACGGGGAAATATATCGTTAAAAATTCCGGCGTAAAAAAAAATGCCGGAAGATATTCGTTCATTTTTGTTTATCACCTTTTTTGAATATTTCCAGGCGCGATACGATATGATCGAAAACGGAATTCGCCGAGGAATAATGGGTTTTTAATCCGCAGGCCGACGTAAGGGCGCAGAGCATTTCAACGTTGGACATCGCGTTTGGGTTTTCAGGGGATACCGCCTGATTATATTTTTGAAGGATGTTTTTGGAGTTGAGGAAATGTCCGGACGTTTCGGCCCACATTAAAAGCGGTATTAAAACGTCAGACGATAATGCTATGCCGCGTTCATGCGTCGTTATCGAAATGATGGAATTGCACTTGGCGAACATGTCGCGGTGCGTTTCAAAAAATTCGTCGCAGCCGGCCGACGGTCCTATGAATACGATCGCGTTGAGGCGTCCCGCCGCCGATATTTTTTCGACGGTATCGAAAGAAACCGGTGATTTCCCCATTTTTTTAAGGACTTCCAGGACCCCGGCCATGTTGGGCGATTTGTCCTTGGATATTAAATAATTGTCGTGAAATTTGAATTCGTCGAAACCGCCTTCATAATTCAAGACCGAAAAATTCGGAGTGTTTATGCATTCGGTGAACAGCCGCGCAGAGAGATAAGCCTCCTCGATCGAAAGGTACGGAGAAAGAATGACGCCTATCGAGGCCGTGCCGTATTTTCTGACTATGGCGGATAACTTTGATGCGGTTTCCGCGAAGGCTTTTTCGTATGCGACCTTCTCTTTCTTTTCGGCGTTGCGGGTATTTATAACCGGTTCGAATATTCTATCTTTTGAATGGACAATGTTTTTCGAAAGCCTTCCGTGGTCGCACATGAACGGGCCGTTTATATCGTCGTTTCTTTCCGGAAGGATGCGGTATATCACTTCGTCCTTATGTTGTATGATCGTGTTACAGCCGGTCGAGCAGAACGGACATATCGATTTGGAGCTTTTGAGATACCATGCGCGGCATTTGAATCTGAAATCTTTTGAAGTAAGCGCTCCTACCGGGCAAATATCGACGGCGTTCAAGCTGTAAGGGCTGTCGAAGGATTCTCCGGGATAAGTCGTGAGCGTGTTTTTAGAACCGCGCTTCGCCACTATAAGCTGCGGCGATTTAGCCACGTCCTGCATGAAGCGGACGCAGCGGGTGCAAAGTATGCAGCGTTCCTGGTCATGCACTATCGTCGGTCCCAGGTCGATCGCTTTTTTTTTGTTCCATTTTTTTTCTTCGAACCTGGAATCTTTCGCCGAGTATTTGAAATAATTATCCTGAAGCGGGCACTCTCCGGCCTTGTCGCATATCGGACAATCGAGCGGATGGTTCAATAATAAGAATTCCAGGACCGCGGCCCGGGCTTTTTTGACTTTTTCGCTTTCCGTGTTCACTATCATCTGGTCGGTCACCATCGTCGAACAGGCGGTCATAAGCTTTGGCGCCTTGGCCACTTCCACCATGCACATCCTGCATGAACCGACGTATTGAAGTTCGGGATGATAGCAGAAATGAGGAATCTCGATGCCGGCCCTTTCGGCGGCGCGAAGTATCGTGTCGCCAGGTTTCGCGTTTATTTCCCTCTCATTTATCGTTATTTTTGGCATAATTGTTCGAACTCGCCTCTGAATTTTTTTATATAAGCCATTGACGGCATGGCGCACGCGTCCGATAAAACGCATATCGTCTGGCCCATCATGTTTGAACAGATATCTAAAATGAGGTCTATGTCGGATCTTTTCGCGCGTCCCTCGCAGATCTTGTTGAAGAGAAGAGAAACCCATCTGGTTCCTTCGCGGCACTGCGTGCATTGTCCGCAAGATTCGTGAGCGTAAAAATCGGCTGTGCGTGCGGCTATTTTGGGGATACTCTGGTCTTCGTCGATGACTATTACGCCTCCCGATCCCGCCATCGAGCCGATCTTGGCGAGAGAATCGAAGTCCATGGGCGTGTCGAGTTCTTCGGACGTTATGATCGGCGATGAAAGACCGCCCGGAATGGCGGCCTTGAACTTTTTGCCGTTTTTAATTCCGCCGGCGGCATCGAAAATAAGCTTGCGAAGAGTAGTTCCGAGAGGCAATTCATAGCATCCCGGCTTTTCAACGTTACCCGAAATACCATAAAGCCTCGTTCCGGAATTGTTCGGCGTTCCGATGGAAGCATACCAATCCGCGCCTTTGTTAATTATTTCAGGCACTGTTGCGAGCGTCTCGACGTTATTTATGACCGTTGGTCCCATGAAAAGTCCTGATACGGCTGGAAACGGCGGCTTGAGCCTTGGCTGGCCCCGGTGGCCTTCGAGCGATTCTATGAGTCCCGTTTCTTCTCCGCAGATATAGGCGCCGGCGCCAGAGTGAGCATGAATATCGAGATTAAAATCGCTGTTAAAAATTTTGGACCCGAGATAATTTTTAGAATAGCATTCATCGATGGCTTCCTCGATTATTTTAAGCGCTTTATGATATTCGCCCCTGATATAAACAAAGGCTGTATTTATTCCGACCGCGTAGCATGCTATCATTATTCCTTCCAGCAGCATGTGCGGGTCTTTTTCGATTATCCGCCTGTCCTTGAAGGTTCCGGGTTCTCCTTCATCTCCGTTGACCGCCAGATATTTCGAAACAAGCGATTCCTTGGGGACGAACGACCATTTTTTTCCGGTCGGAAATCCCGCTCCGCCGCGGCCGCGAAGTCCGCTTTTTATTACTTCGCTGGTCACATCTTCCGGCCTCATGGTTTTAAGGCATTTCATGACGGCCGAATATCCTCCGCACGATTCATAAGTTTCGAGTTTGTGGGAGTCTTTCTTGTTGAAATTTTTGGTTAATATCAGCTCCATATATGACACGGGATTATATTTAAAAAGATTGATTTAGTCAAGGAAAATTAAAGACCTATTATCTGACTTATTCTGCTCATGGCAACGAGCGCTTCTCTTATGAATTCCTCTAGCTCTATTCCCATCAGCTCAATCGCTTTTATTTTTTCACGGTTGACACCGGCGGCGAATCTTTTTTCGTTGAATCTTTTTAATATGGAGTTGAAGTCTATCGATGAAAGTTTTTTATCCGGATGAATAAGAGCGCCGGCCACGATAAGTCCTGTTATCTGGTCCGCCGAATAAAGCATTCTCGACATATTGTCCCCTTCCGGGAGTTCTTTCGGATGATTTCCGACCGCTGAGATTATTTTTTCAGAGAATCCGTTTTCACGAAGAATTTCGGCGCTCTTTATTCCGTGAAGTTCCGGATGTTCTTTAGTCATTTCGACGTCGATGTCATGGACCAGTCCTGCAAGGCCCCATTCGTCGGGATCTTCGTTGAAGCGCGTGGCAAAATGCCTCATTACGCACTCGGCGGCTATCATGTGATTGATAAGATTGTTGTTTTTAATGTATTTCTTAACTAATTCTAAAGCCTGGTCACGGTCCATTCGGCCCTCCATTTTTACGTTTATATAAATTTTAAACGGGATAAAACTATTATTTTATAACATATTTTCTTATAAAAAACAAGTTCCGCTATCTGAGTTGATTCCCGATGCGTTGAAACCGCGCGAAGATGTAAAATATTTATGGCAACGGGAAGTAAATCCATAAACAGCGGCTTTTTGTGAGCTTTCGTTTTTTATTGGTAGTTATATGGTTATTACTTGTAAATATTTAAAAATTATGATAAAATTTTGCCATCATTTTACGAGGTGGATTAAAATGTCGTCGGGTGAAAATCAGTCTTTAGAGAAAATGTCATCAATAAACGTCATAAAAGATAACCTTAAAAATCCCAGCGGTTTCAACATCAAATTTTCGCTGCGTTTAAAGCTTGTTTTATCATTCGTAGCGCTTATAGTGACCGCAGTGCTGGCTCTTGGCTCGATAGCCATCGAATCGGAAAAAGAGGTCATCAAAAAAAAGATAACCGATTCATGCTTTGAAATTTCGGATGTCGTTTCTCACGAGATGGGCCAGTTGTTTGAAAACGCCAACCGGCTTCTGCTTTCGACCGCTAAAATTCCGGCCGTTCGTGATTTCGATACCGATACCATAAAAACGATATTCGTTTCGCTGCTTTCGAATTTTAAAATATTTACGCGTATGGCGATAATCGATATTACTGGCAAGGAAGTTTACGCGACCTTACACGATTCTTCACAGCGGACATCTCAAATACTTTATTCGCTCGTGCTTAAAGGAAATTACGACGCGTACCATCAGTCTGAGGTCTATTTCGTAGATAACAACATCCCGACGCTCACCATGGCAATATTGATGCGCAACAACGCGTTCAGCGTGAGCGGCATGCTTATAGCCGACCTCGATCTTCGTATATTCCGGCCCATCATCGATCGCATTCAGCTCGGAAAAACCGGGATTTTTTATATTCTTGACCAGGATGGATTCTGCGTGGCCCATTCTCGCAACAAAGAACTCATCGGCCAGAAACTTGAAAAAAGCGACGAGATCATAAAAAGAATATCGGGCGCCGGCAAAGACGATCTCAAGGCGATCTTGAATCCGGAAAGATCCGACGAACCGAAGCTGTACGCCGCGTCGTCGCTCATAAAATTCAAGCCGGCCACCAATTTTTCCAACTTTTTTTATCCCGCGATGTACGTAGTTTTCGAGCAGGATAAATCCGAAGCGTTCCTGGAAGCCGAGCTGCTTCAGAAAAAGGTTATTTATTTCATGCTGGTCTGCCTTATAATCGCGCTTATATTTTCGCTCATACTCGCCTGGAATTTTACGCGCCCGATATCCCATCTTGTCGACGACGCCAATCGAATATCCGACGGAGATCTTGAGACGGAGGTCAGAGTTTCGTCCAATGATGAAATAGGCGAACTGGCTCACAACTTCGATCTGATGCGCCAGCATCTTGCCTATAAGGTCTGGGAACTGGAAACCATCAACGAAATAGGCCGGAAAATAAGCTCGGTCTTGAATCTTGACGACCTTTTGAAACTGATACTCGCCAAATACATTCAAACTGTCGGCGCCGATCGCTCATCGGTCATGCTTTTCGATGAGGAAACCGGAAAACTTACCACCAATATCGCGAAATTGACGGCGTCAGATCTTGAAACCTATGATGTCGATACCAACAACGGCCTCGGCGGGTCGGTTTATCAATCAGGCCGTCCTGTGCTTATAAAGGATGCCCAGAATTCGGATGAACTGAAAAAATATAAAAAAGGCGATATTTATCCCGGTTCGCTCATGTCCGTGCCGCTTATCGTTAAAGAGCGCATCATAGGCGTAGTGAACGTAAGTAAATCCGTAGCCAACTATTTCGTGGAACGCGACTTCAACCTTTTTAACGCTCTTGCGCTTCAGTGCGCTATTGCTATCGATAACGCCGTGCTTTATAAGCTCGCCATAACCGACGGTCTTACGAAACTCTATCTGCATCGTTATTTTCAGCAGCGTCTCAGCAACGAAATGTCGCTTTCAGATCGTTACGGTTATAAATTCTCGCTCATCATAACCGATATAGACCATTTCAAGAAATTCAACGACAATTACGGCCATCAGGTCGGCGATCATGTGCTTCGCGAGGTCGCGCGCATAGTCCAGCAGAGCGTCCGCGAGGTCGACATCGTAGCCCGCTATGGCGGCGAGGAATTCGCCGTTATATGCCCTCAGAAATCCAATGAAGACACTATAATTCCAGCCGAGCGTATCAGAAAAGCCATGGAGTCGTACAATTTTATGGTTAACGGCGAGCGCGTTCCGATAACCATATCGCTTGGCATGTCTGAATATCCTACCGACGCAAGGGAAAAGAAAGATCTTATTGAATGCGCCGACGTCGCGCTTTATTCATCGAAGCAAAATGGCCGCAACCGCTTTACGCGTTATTCGGATATTCCACCGGATAAGCGCAATATCAAGGACATGAAGCACTGATCGCTTGCTTTTTTATTCTAATTATTGAAAAACCCCATCTTTTTTGATATAATTATAGTAGAAGAAGTAAATATAATTAACGATAAGTATCGCCATCGCGAATAAGTTGTTTTCACGATGCGCGTTGTTTTTGTGTTCGGGAAAGGCACTTTTCCAGCCGGGCGGTGAGTTCATTATGGCAGAGATAAATAAAAACAGCGGTATTAATACAATGATTGCATATACCGGGCACGGAATGATCGAGCATCATCCGGCTAATATGACCATTGCCGGCGTTTTCGGGCATGAAAGCGGCCATCTCAACGAAGCTCGAAGTCTGGCGCTTATGACGGGCGATACTATCGTCTCTCAAAAAATAGAAATGGATTATGCATTTGAGAACGGGAAACTTATCGCCCGGGGCGGAAAAGCCACGACCGTCACCGCAAAAGAAAAGCAGGTCTCCGGCTATAAGAATATTAAAGATTTTGGAGCTAAAAAGTCCTCGGCCGCGAATAACAAAAGCGAAACGGCGGACTCGGGAAAAGCTAAAAACAAGGTATCCGATCTCTTTAACGCTGAAGACAAAAAGCTCGATTCGAAAGCCGAACAGCTTAACCAGCAGCTTCAGCAGCAAAAAGCGAAACTTGACGGCGAGTTGAGAAAGGTTGAACAGCAGATAAAAAACGGGTTGAACGCGGTTCCTCGGACTCCGGCGGAAGAAACCGCGAATGAGCCGGTACGGACTGAAACTTCCCGGAACGGCGATCGTCAGGAAATGCCCGCAGCTCAAAAACGTCAGGAACAGGCGCACCTTAGCATGTTGAAAGAACAGATATCCCGCGTTGAAAATATGATGAAATCGCTTGAAATAGCTAAAAGTCTTAATATGCTCAGTAAGCTCATGGACTCGGTTGTCGCGGCATCTACTTCCATTGGCATGAATCTGGCTCAGGCTTCGCTCGGCAACATCGCCGCTGCATCGAATAATTCGTTGCCTTCAGCGGGTTCGGAAGATCAGTCCTCGCCTGGCGGGGCGAATAATACCGCATCAAAACTTTTTGAAAATGTTTCTTCGAAATCCGCCGGTTCGCTTGCGAACGTCATAAGCATGATCGAGGCGAATCTCCGCGGCGCGCTAGTGAATATAAAAGTATAATGAAAAATATGCAGATACGCCAAACAATGAATTTGACGCTTTATAGGCGAAATAAAAAACTCCGTGGAAATTGATTCCATGGAGTTTTTTATGTGAGCATGGTAAAGGCGGGGAACAACCGCGCCGTCATTTAATTAAAGATTGTTCTCTATGATCTGCTTCATTTCGAAATTTTCGATCTTCAAAAAGTGATCGGCGCATGTGATAAGAGCTTCCATCGGGGTGAGGCCGATTATTTCCGAGCCTACTACGTTTACTCCGTATCTTTCGGCCTCCGAGCGGACCATTTCAAAGGCTCTGAAAAGCGGGGTTTTTTTGTGGTTTACCATGTTCATGGATACCTGAACTATTCCGCGCCCTGAAAGTTCGACGCCCATGGCTTTTACGTTAACGAGTCCGCCGGACGAGCCTCTTACGGCGCGAGCTATCTTATCGGCTATTTTTATGTCCGACGTCGCGAGGTTTATATTAAAAGCTATGAGGTATTCGCGCGCGCCTATAACGGTTGCGCCGGCGGTCGGATGGATCTTGCAGGGGCCGAAATCCGGTTTCCATTTAGGGTCTTTTATTTTTTCTCCGAAGCCTTCGAATTCGCCTTTTCTTATATTGGCGAGGTTCTGGCGTTCAACGTTAGACGCCGCAGCTTCGTATAAAAATATGGGAAGCGCGAATTTTTCGGCAACGTGTTGCGCGACTTCTTTCGCGAGCGCCACGCATTCTTTCATATCCGAGTTGCGAACCGGTATGAAGGGTACGACATCGACGGCGCCCATTCTGGGATGCTCGCCTTTATGCTTGGTCAGGTCGATGTTTTTAATGGCGACGTCGAACGCCTTATAAATACATTCCTTTAAGGGGGCCGGATCGCCTATGGCCGTGACGACGGTTCTGTTATGATCCTTGTCAGGTTTTACATCCAGAAGCTTGACGTCGGTTACATTTTTAAAGCAGTCGGCGATTTTGATGATAACCGCTTCATCGCGGCCTTCGGAAAAATTGGGAACGGTTTCGATTATTTTGAACACAAAAAACACTCCCTTTGGTGTGGATTTTATTTTTCAGGCTTTTCTTCCTGTTCATTATTTTTAAATTTCTCGAATTTCAGGGTGAAGTAAAAACGGCTTCCTGAGCCTTCTTTACTTTGAATGAATATGCGCTCGCCGCCCATGAGCTTGACGAGCCTGTCCGATATGGTAAGTCCTAGGCCGGTGCCGCCGTGCCTTCTCGTTGAAGAACCATCGCCCTGAACGAAAGGCAGGAATATCGCTACCTGTTTATCTTCGGATACGCCTATGCCGCGGTCGACGACCGAAAAATCAACGTTCATAAAAAGATCGTCTTCTCGCGATACCTTTACGTTAATATTGATGTCGCCGCTATTGGTATATTTAATGGCGTTGCTGATAAGGTTCGTTAATATCTGCTTGACCCTGGCGGAATCGCCGTTGACTCTCGCCGAAGCCTTTGCGTCTATGTTCGTGATGAGCTTGATGTCTTTAAGATCGGCTGAATGCTGCGCGACTCCGACCGATTCGACAACCGCCATATCCAATTGAAAGTCAGTCCTGTCGAGTTCGAGCTCGCCCGATTCGATCTTAGAATAGTCAAGTATATCGTTTATGGTCGAAAGAAGTATGCGGCTGCTGGATCTGACGCGTTGCAGAAATTCGCGCTGTTCCTCCGAGAGGTTCGTTTCCCATAGAAGGTCGGCATAACCCATCATCGGCGTCATCGGCGTTCTTATTTCATGGCTCATATTGGATAAAAAATCATTTTTTGCGCGGTTGGCGACGTCGAGATTCATCAGAGCCTGTTGTAGCTCGTGCCTTGAATTTTCAAGGCTTTCAAGCATGGCATTTATCTCGCCCGCCAGATCCGTGAATTCATCGTTACCAGCCATTGCGACGCGCGCCCTGAAATCTTTTTTGGCGCCGATCTTTCCGACCTCAATGCCGAGCCGGTCAAGTCTCTTTATGACGAATTCATTCAGAAGCGAAAGGGCGAGGGCGCCTGAAATGAATATGACGCCCCACAATATCAGAATAAAGTAATATACGCTTTTTTTACCCTGCTCATAAATCACGCGTTTGAACTTGGAGCCTAATATCAGCGCCGGTTTCTGGTATATATCGTTGAGTATGGTATAACCGGCTATACATGAATCGTCGAAAGTTTGAACGAAAATTTTATTGGTCCCGTAAAGATGCAGGCGGGCTATGACGAAATCGTCGCCAGGATTTTCATCGTCGAATTGCTTTATGATGAGATCCGGGGTGGAAACCGCCCTGAATTTTCCGATTTCACTTTCGTCGAGGTGGCGGCCGAATACGAGCGAACCGTGAGCCGGCCCTTCGCCCATGCTGTTTAATATGGGAAGCACGGCTATTATCAACGGCTGCGCGGATTGGAAGCATAGATAGCCGGAGATGTTCTTTTTTATGTCGGCGCCATTTAAAAGTTTCGCCGCGGATATCAGCGCGATCTTCACTTCATCGGTGATCGGCGTGAGTTTCTTATTAGTTTTGTCCAGGGATGTTTCAAAAACTACTTCATTGGAAGAGTCCGTAAAAAGCATCATGTCGACGTTTATGTTTTTGAGCCCTTCGTAATTTATATTGGAAGTTACGAACTGGCTGTTGCGATTAACCACGAACGCGTATGCATCATCCCATGCCGCCCAGTCGTAAAGCTTGCTGGAGAATTCGGTCAGGTTTCTTTCAAAAGTCCTGGAAACGGTTTCGATTTTCTGGCGTATGCTTAACTCTTCAACTTCCGAAAAACTCTGAAGCAGCAAGGTGGGAACGATTATGCTTAAGACTAATATGAGTCCGCCAAGCGTAATCCCTATTATAAGTAAGTTTTCTTATAGATACTCATAAGGCGTTCTCCACGTTTCTTTAGTCAATAGCGTACAGGAAATATTGAATGGTTATCGTAACGCTTCCGAGACTAAACAAATGCCTCCGGCTTCTATATTAATTAGCAGGTTAATCCAGGTATCTTTACGCCATTTTTTTTGGCGAATTCGATAGCCGTTTCATAGCCGGCGTCCGCGTGGCGAACGACGCCCATGCCGGGGTCGGAAGTAAGGACGCGCTCAATGCGTTCCCCCATCATGTCCGTTCCGTCGGCGACTATCACCATGCCTGCGTGTATGGAATACCCCATTCCAACGCCGCCGCCGTGATGTACCGAAACCCATGACGCTCCGTTTACGCCATTTATGAGGGCGTTAAGAATCGGCCAATCGGCTATTGCGTCCGAACCGTCCTTCATCGATTCCGTTTCGCGGTTCGGCGAGGCCACCGAGCCTGAGTCGAGATGGTCGCGACCAATGACTATCGGCGCCGAAAGTTCGCCTTTTTTGACCATGTCATTTATTATTTTACCGAAACGGGCGCGTTCTCCATAGCCCAGCCAGCATATGCGCGCGGGAAGTCCCTGGAAATGAACGCGCTTTTGAGCCATGCCGATCCATTTGCAGAGGTTTTTGTTATAAGAAAATTCCTTCAGAATGACTTCGTCTGTTTTCGCGATATCAGCGGGATCGCCCGATAAAGCTACCCATCTGAAAGGCCCTTTGCCTTCGCAGAAGAGCGGTCTTATATAAGCCGGAACGAAACCCGGGAAGTCAAATGCGTTGTCTACGCCTTTTTTCTGGGCCTGCGCTCTTATGTTGTTGCCGTAATCAAAAGTTATGGCGCCCATTTTGCGAAGATCGAGCATCGCGCGGACGTGGACTGCCATGGATTCCAGCGCAAGGTCAATGTATTTATCCGGGTTCGATTTTCTTAAGTCAAGGGCTTCCTTGTAACTTACCTGATGCGGAACGTATCCGTTGAGTTCGTCGTGGGCTGATGTTTGATCGGTCAGAACGTCCGGCACGAATCCCATTTTAACGAGTTTAGGGAGTATATCGGCCGCGTTTCCTACAAGTCCGACGGATTTCGCTATCTTGTTTTTCTTATATTCAGTTACGCGCTTCAGCGCTTCGTCGAGGTCGGTCATTATTTCGTCGCAATAACCGGTGGCAAGCCTTTTTTCGATCCTTGATCTATCGACGTCTATTCCGAGGAATGGGGCTCCCGCCATTACCGCGGCCAGTGGCTGAGCGCCGCCCATGCCGCCGAGGCCCGCCGTGACGACAAGTTTGCCGGAAAGGTCCGATTTGAAGTGCTTTTCGCCTACGGCGGCGAAAGTTTCATAAGTTCCTTGTAAGATGCCCTGGGCGCCGATGTATATCCAGGAACCCGCCGTCATCTGGCCATACATCATAAGGCCTTTCGCGTCGAGTTCGCGGAATTTTTCCCAGGTGGCCCATTTAGGGACCAGCATTGAATTTACAAGCAGCGCGCGCGGCGCGGCTTTATGAGATCTGAAAACGGCGACGGGTTTTCCCGACTGGATAAGCATAGTTTCGTCGTCCTCGAGTTTTTTCAAGGTGTTGATTATATTATGAAAACTGTCCCAGTTGCGGGCGGCCTTGCCGATTCCTCCGTAAACTATAAGATTTTCAGGATCTTCAGCGACCTCGGGATCGAGATTGTTGCATAGCATTCTTAAAATAGCTTCCTGCTGCCATCCTTTACAGGATAATTTCACTCCGCGGTCGGCTTTTATCATTTTTTCCATAAATATCCATCTCCCGGTCAATATTATTATTAACACATAAAAATAATCACTTGGAATGCTTTCTCATTTCAAGCAGGTTTTATAAGTGAGTATAGCACATATAATATTTAATAGTCAATAATCACTGTGCTAAAACGCAATGAAAATTAAACCCTGAACAATTCAAGCTATTTTTGTGTTTAATTTATCTCAAAACGATTGACAAACTAAATTTTAACATATAAAATACAGCTGTTAAAAAAACATGAATTCCACAAGAAAAGGATGATTATTATGTTCTCTTCATCAAAAGAACTCATTAAGTACCTGGCCACGGCCAAAATAGACATGGTCGACTTCAAGGCGACTGATATGAAAGGGCGTCTCAGGCACATAACCATACCTGCGAGCAGAATAACCGAAAAAATGCTCGAAGAGGGCGTTGGAATAGATGGATACTCATACGGCTTTGTTAATATAGAAAAGTCGGATATGGTCCTGGTTCCTGATATAAAAACTTCATTTATGGACCCGTTTTACGAAACTCCCACCCTTTCGATGTTTTCAAACCTCTGGAGCGTTGAAAATGACGAGATGCATCATCCGCAATGTCCGCGAAATATAGCGAAAAAAACCGAAAAGTATCTCATTGACTCGAAGGTCGGCGATATACTTCTTTTAGGTCCTGAATACGAATTTTATGTTTTTGATAACGTCGAATTCAATAACGACCCCAAATCCTGCTCATATTCGATATTCACCAAAAATCAGCCGCTCGTTCAGGACGCGGCCAAATATGACGGATATAAACTTGGCGTGAAAGCCGGATATCACGCCTGCAACCCCCAGGATTCCCTCTATGAGTTCCGCTCTCAGGCTTCCCTGATGCTTTCAAAATGCGGCGTGCCCGTGAAATATCATCATCATGAGGTCGGCGGATCAGGCCAGGTAGAGATCGAAACATCCTTTGATTCGCTGCTTAAAATGGCGGATGCGACTATGCTCGTAAAATATATCGTTTTCAATCTCGCGAAAAAAATGGGAAAGACGGCTACATTTATGCCGAAACCTCTATACGGCGAAGCCGGAAGCGGACTTCACGTTCATTTTAAACTCCTGGAAGACGGCAAAAATCTTTTTTACGATAAAAAAGGATATTCTGAACTTTCAAAAACCGCTCTCGGCTTCATCGGCGGCATTCTCACCCACGCCCAGGCCCTGACCGCTTTGACCAATCCTTCGACGAACTCTTTCAAAAGACTCATTCCCGGTTTTGAAGCGCCCACATGCATAGCTTTCGCGACATCGAACCGCTCGGCCGCCATAAGAATTCCCGGATACGTGAAATCAATGGAAGACAAACGCTTCGAATATCGCTCTCAGGACGCCACCTGTAATCCATACCTGTCTTTTTCGGCGCTCGCTATGGCCGGCATCGACGGTATTTTATCGAAGATCGATCCCGTAAAGTCGGGGTTTGGCCCTTATGACGTGAATCTTTACGAGCTCTCGAAGGACCAGCAGGAAAAACTTAAATTTCTGCCGCATACTCTTGCTGAAGCTCTCACGGCGCTATCCTCTGACAACGCTTTTCTTCAGAAAGGAAAAGTTTTCCCGAAGGAGCTCATCGACGGCTGGATAACATCGAAGATGAAGGACGACGTCCTGGCCCTTCAAAACAGGCCGCATCCATATGAATTCGAACTTTACTACGGGTTGTAATATCAAATAGAAAAACGCATGAAAGTTCTCAAAAATTATTTTTTAACGATTTTTGAGAACTTTTTCGTAAAATGGAATGAAAATGCAGGATTCGACCGTCAGACAATCGGGCGCGGACGCGGCCTCAAAAAAAAATATCACGCTCAACGACGTTTCATATGAAGTCGTCGAACGCATAAGCGTTTCTTCGGGTGAAGCCGATTTATATATTATTTTAGACGCGAATAAAGAAAAATGCGTCCTTAAATATTACCGCTTCAATATAAAACCAAAAGAAGAAGTCATGAATATTTTAAAAAACAATTCAGACGGGCGCGCCGTAAAACTTATAGATTACGGCCAGAGCGCGAACGGCCGTTATTACGAGATACAGCAGTACGCCAAATACGGCGATCTTTCAACTTATATGAAAGAAAATCCGAAAATTTCGCTTAAATTCATATGGGAGTTTATAACGGAGCTCAATGATTGTTTTCAAAGTATTCATGCGCTCAATATAATACATCGCGACATAAAGCCGTCGAATATACTCATCAGCGAAATAACGCCGCTGAAAATAGCGTTGACCGACTTTGGAATATCTTCCGTTTCGGAGCTTTCAATGCGTCAGACGACCTTCGCCGGAACTTTTATTTATATTCCGCCGGAATCGGTTCTTTTAACCGAACAAAATGAAAACGGCCCCGGCGGCGTGACGAACAAAAAAAGCGAAGAGGACATCGTCACATCCAAAGCTTCAGATTATTGGGCCATGGGGCTTATAATACTCGAAATGCTCACCGGGCGCAATCCGTATCAAAATATTAAAAATTTCTCCCTGCTTTTCGGCAGAGTTAAGAGCGAGCCGGTTCCTTTAGAGGGCGTTTCGGACGATTTTATCGATCTTCTAAAAGGCCTTCTGACTAAAGATCCAAAGAAAAGATGGGGATTTAAAGAAGTTTCAGGCTGGCTCGCCGGCAGGCGCGACATTCCGGTTTATTTTGAAACCGCCGAGCAGCTCAATCCGAAACAGTTTAACTATAAACCTTATCGTTTCATGGATAAAGACCATTTTGAACTTCGCGAACTGGCCGTAACGATGGCCGGAAACTGGCCGCTGGCTCTGGCCGCATTTTCGGGCGGCGAGTTAAAGGAATGGATAAATTCTCAATTAAACGACAGGGTAAGCTCTTCCTTGATAGATAATCTTGGCAAGGATCGCTCTCTTTCGGATGACGCCAGGCTTTTTGATTTTATATGCAGGGTGAATCCCGAGCCTGAATTTATTTATAAAGGCATCGCCATATCAGACTCCGGCCTTTTAGAAATCGCTAAAAAAATGGTTGAAAAGAACGCTTCCGATAGCGAAAAAAATTTGTTGATAGATATTTTAAAATATAATATCGTCGCTAAATTTTATGAACTTTCCGATCCAGCCAATCCAAGGCTTGAAACCGACAGGAAGGCCGCGGCGGAGGCATGCGAGTTCGGTTCGCCCGAAGACATGGCGCTCGCTTTTCTTATCAATCATGACGGGGTTTTCCTAAAAAGCGTCATAAAAAAAATAAAGGAGAAATTCGTCGGTTCGCTCGTGATAAAAGCCGCGGAAGGTTATAAAAGCGTCGCCGAAATGTCGCGGAAAGCAGTTGAAATTTATGAAAACGGAATTTTTACCACGCGCGATATAATAAAATTCGCGTCTCTTCCG
This sequence comes from uncultured bacterium, assembly GCA_964545075.1. Lineage (GTDB taxonomy): Bacteria > Muiribacteriota > UBA9980 > UBA9980 > UBA9980 > DAOPXV01. The sequence continues at coordinate 2,729 of CAZJFS010000041.1, read as the reverse complement.
CCGGATTGTTTCGTAAGCCGATCCAATCTCGTGGAAATGCACGATAAAGCGGTTGAAAAGGTATCTGAATTAATTGAGAAATATGATGTTGAAATACCGTTTGCCGAAGAACTGATCGAAACGCCGGTCGAGTGCAGCATTCAATACTATAAGAAGCTTTCCGAAATGATGACTATACTTGAAAATCCGGCAAGAATAATACAAAAACAAAAAGAAAAAGCCGCTAACGAGCTTGAAAAAAAGGTTGACTTCGAGGCGGAAACACCGGCGCCGCAGCCTGAATACTATAATCAGGATAAGCGGGCCGAAATAGACATCGAAGCCGAACTGATAAAAAACAGACGCCTTTGCGCCGTCAAACGGGTCTCAAAGGTGGTATGGATAGTTTTTTTATTATATCTCGCGGCGGGACTTTTTCCGCCCGGCGATATCCTTGATAAAATTAAGATGCTGCCCGATTTCTTCGCTTTTTTTAACGGCATGTATCAGATCTTTTCATCCGCGGTCGCGGCTATATTGGCCGGCAAATATTATTATGGAGCATGCTTTTTCGTTCTCTGGCTCACGCGCGATTTTCCGGAATCCGTTACCGCCATATTTCGCGGCGACGCCAGCGGCCATTATACCCGGGGCATGACGCACATGAGATATGAACGCTATGATAAAGCGGCTCAATGCTTTGAAAAGAGCCTTAAATATTCCATGTCGCCGCTGGAACGGCAGCGTGTCAGAGGCATTTTAAGCGAGGCCCTTTATAAAGCGCGCGAATTCGAAAGCTGCATTAAAAATTCGCAGGAAATACTCGCTCTCGAATGCAATAACGAAGACGGGCATTTTTATCTTGCGTCGTCATATCTGGCCCTGGGCGCTAGTTCTGATGAGGCCGCGAAAGAATATATATATCTTTTTGAGACCAGACGGTGCGAGGATAAAAAACTTTTGAAATTATTGTTCAAATATTTTTCCGGCAAGAAAGAGCTTTCTGAAATCGCCATGAACGTTTATAAAAAATGCCATGAGGTTGAGCCGCAAAACGACGAGTATCAGAAATTTCTGTGTTCGGCTTTTATTGCCCTGCGCGAAACGTCGGCTTCGGCCCTTAAAGTGTACGCCGAAGTCCTTGCGGAAGAACCGGGCAGGAAGGAACTGAAAATACTTTTGGCTACATCTTATTTAAAAAACAAAAATTATGAAAAAAGTTTTATCCTTTGCGAACAGATAATCAAAGACGGAGTTTTCGAAGAGGTAATCCTGAACTGTTATGTGGATGCGGTTTCAAAGCTTGGCGGAAAACATGATCTGTATAATAAATTTATGCTTTTGAAAGCGAAATATCCGGACAACGCTAATCTGATATCTTTTCTTGAAAAAAATGAAAACGCTTTTCTTGCCGATCGGCTTATCGCGCCTGAAGAAAAAAACTCCTCTTATAAGGCGGCTGATAAGGCTATGGCCTCGGTCAATATCTGTAAGAAGTGCGCGCACATGAATCCGGCCGGAATAGCCGCGTGCGAAAAATGCTCCGCGCCTATCTAATTATATTTTTACATCTTCATTAATGCGGGGGGCGCATTCTAAAAAACTAATCGCAATTCTTTTGATAGAGAGCTAAATGGAGAATTATTCGCTTAACAGAATTTACTGGCTGCCCTTGACAAGAGCTTGTATTTTTTGTATAATTTTTTTAACGCGCATGATTCTTTGCTTTTTTGATAATAAATTTTTACCGATACAGCTCGAATTCTCATTCGACAATGTGTATTTTAAAGAAGACCGGAGGTGGTAAGGGATTAATTTTTAAGGCCAATATCAAATTTTAGAGGAGGAAATGTTATGATGAACAGGAAATTAATAAAACTCAACTCGATCATTACACTTGTAGCATTCGTACTTTCAGTGTTCGCCGCCAACATATCAATGATGGTAACGCCCGCAAGCGCTGAAACCGCGGCTTCGGTGACGGAAGGCACATGGAATGTAAAAACCCCAAAAGGTGAGTTTCAGGCTAAAGGTACCGGCGGTTATGAAACATGGGCTGACGGCCAGCAGAAATTCGTTGTCCGCGACACATTGGGCCACCTTTTATCCTGGGGCGAAGCTAAAATAGAAAACGCTACAGGCGGCGCCGTAAAAGTTACGGTAAAAGACCCTGAAGGCCTTTTTGAAGCAGTAAAAGTCGCCGCTGAACCCATAACCAGTAAAGTTGAAGCCGCGGTTACTTCCGTAACTTCAAAAGCTCCTGCAGCTACCACGGCCACTGCAGCTCCCGCCGTTATGGAAAGTCAGTCGGCGGCTCCCGCAGTTGAAAACAACTCTACCGCTACCGTTATGGATAGCCAGGCCGCTGCAGCTCCCGTTGCTGTAAAAACGACTCTCGGCCAGAAACTTTCCGCATTGAAAACCAAAGTTACGACTCCTATCGAAGGCGGCGGAAAAGGTTCGACCGCATGGGATAACGGTTACAAAGTCGGGAGCGAAGGCCCCGCTAATCTTGTAAATAAAGTAAAAAGCATATTCCATAAAGATACGACCGCTTCCACAAGCGCTACGACCTCGACGACATCGGCTCCCGCGGCTTCTTCATCAACTTCTTCGAGCACGCAAACTTCTCCCGCGTCAGGTACCGGCACGACTTCCACGGCGGCTCCCGTAGCCGCGAAAACGACGATCGGCGAGAAACTTTCCGCATTGAAAACCAAAGTTACGACTCCTATCGAAGGCGGCGGAAA
>CAZJFS010000040.1:0-29524 GCA_964545075.1 uncultured bacterium | reverse complement strand
GGATTTTAAGGGCGCTCTCGTTTAAAAAAATATGCTCATCCCTGCCGCCTTTTGGATCTCGAAGAATTATGCGGCCTTCGCTGAAGTTAATGTCCTTCCATTCGAGTTTGAACGCTTCGCCGCGCCGGATGCCCGTGAAAAGCAGGAAGCGTATCAGATTCGATACTTTCTGATCTTCGAAAGAACTTAACGTTTTGAGCATCCGTTTGGTCTGATCGATGTTGAGGATGTTCGTGATCAGGTTATTTATCTTAGGTCTTTTAACCTTGTTGCACGGGTTTTCTCCGTCGTAAAGATCGAATTTAATGGCATAGTTGTAAAGCACGCCCATAAGGTCGATTATATTGACGATGCTCTTGGGGCTATAAGGCTTTTTGAACTTCGTCATTGTTTTTCTGAGTTCGGTTATATATTTTTCAACTTCGAATGGGGTTATACTTGCGAGGGTTCTTTTACCGAACTTCCCTTTAAGAGTACAGTTATATCTGAGTTCTTCCTTGTGCCACGCCTTACCGCGGGCCTTGTATGACTCTAAATATTTTTGCCAGACTTCATCGATAGTGTGGGTTGCCTTACGCCGGTCAAAATACTCGCCATCAACCATCTCAGTTTTTATCTTTGCTTCGATCTCTCTTGCGCGTTCTAAGCTGTTAGGGATCGTCTGGGTAACGACTTTATGATTCGATTTAACTACGATCCGGTATGTCCGCCCCTGACGCTGGACCGGATGACCGCATTTTTTGCATTTTTTATCGATTAGAGCGAACGTGGATTTGCATTTTTTACAAAAGTTATATATTGGCATTTTGATCACCTCGTAATAATTTTTTTGAAAACAATTGGTGTACCCCTGGTGTAACTTTAGTGTAACCTTTGCTATGAATTCAAGGAATTTAAAAGTAATAGAAATATTTCATATAAATCATTATACAACAAAGGTTTTGAAATGTCAACCAACTAAAAGTAATAAGAAGTAATTGCTATGTTAGCGGGTTCGATCCCCGTTTCCCGCTCTAACTGAAACACCTTGGAATTAATAGTTCCGGGGTGTTTTGCTTTTGGCGGTGTGTAAAAAGTGTGTAATTCTAACAAGATGTGCCATAAGAACCGTTTCCGTTTTCTTAATTACAAGACTCTTGCAACTAACTACAATAAAAGTTAGATTGATTATACTAAACGAGATGACGGAAATCAAGCATAAAATATTAAGAGGCACAATAGTGCCACATATTAAAATAAGCGGATATTTTTTGCGCGATGAATTTCGGCGCAACGCTTTAGAAAATAAATTAACTTAAAAAAACCGTATGCTTAAAGCGCCTCGAACTAACGCAATTGTTTTTGCGTTAATTCGAAGCAGGCAAAAAAGAGAAATAGAAAGAATAAGTAAAAGTTTAATAGAAAAATTAAAACTGCACTTTTTTCAATCCGAATTTCGAGATGATGCGGTCCGCGATCTCAAGCCTTTCAAGGTCTTTCATGTAGTTATCGAAGTTGTGCGTGTCGGAACCGGTTGAGACTTTGATGCCGTTTCGCTCGAGTGCTTGGAAAAAGGCTGATATTTGCGGGTTGTCGCCGGCGGAAAAATAATGGTCGAAGGGGTCGCTGTTTCTGAGACCGTAATTGAATTCCCAGAAAATATCGTTTGCGCGCATGAAATTTATCATGTTTTCGAGCGAGTTGAATTTTTCGTTGTCGGAATTTAAAAAAGCCGCGTCCGTGTGAGCGAGGCCGACGGGACATAAGATATTTTTAACGGTTTCTTCGAGGCGCGCGATATCGGTTTCGGCCGGGAAGTATTCAATATATTCGAAAAGAAGGTAGTCGAGCCTTGCGGTGGCTTCGAAATCGAATTTTTTGAAAACTTCGGGAAATCTGTTCAGGTGCGTTTCCAGGCCGCAGAGGACTTTTATGTCGCCGGCGTAGATCGATCTCAGTTCGCTGATATCTTCTATATAGGCGTTTAATTTTCGGGGTTCGATCGAGCGGCATTTTTTTGTGTTGTAATGATCGGTTATGCCTATGACCGAAATTTTATGTTCTATCGCGGCTTCTATTATCTTTTCGGGAGCGTATTTTCCGTCCGACCAGCTGGTGTGGTTATGAAGATCGTACCGGGCGTTCAAGTTTTGCATATCGCGGCTTCTCCTGTTTTTATGTTATAGCTTTATTTTATTTTCCGGCCTCGTCGTTTTTATGGGCCAGCACCAAAAGGCGCGAACCGCTGGTGTAGATGGTGTATTTATCTATGATCCAGCCTTTTTCGATCAGATCGTTCATAAATATCGACGGTTTTTTGAACGCGGTTGGTTCGCCCGTCGACCCGTCTTCAAATGGATACAATACGAAATCAAAAGCTTTCTGCATTTTAACCGCCCGCCTTATAATTAAGAATTTTAACTTAAAATATTATATCACACGTTTGGAGAATTTTTAAAGCTATAAATTTTGATTTGGATGTCTTTGGTTTAAATGCTGCGTGAAGGGTATAATTCGGTTATGCCAAAATAGACGGATCGACGAATAATATCATGAAAAAATAATATTTCAATTTCCGAATTTATTGTAGTATAATTATTCGGTCTATATATCTGAAAAAGGCGGATACATTATGAATAAAATATCTTTAAAATTGGCGTTGATCATAAGCATTACCGTTATTATTATTTTATCGATAACAACTCCTTCACACGCTATTTTAACAATAGACGTAAGCGATATATCAAAAAATCAATTATACGTTACATATGAAGTTGCGGATAATAATAACGGCTCACGGGAATTTAAAATGCCGGGACAGAGTAACGGCGGGTTATTCTGGGGACTGGCGGAAGATATAAAGATAGAAAAAATAGTCGAGATAAATTCGGGAGCTGAATTCACGGGCGAGATCATCGTACATAACGATAACAACCAAAAATGGAGGGAAATGCGCATAGAATATGCCGTTCCAAATCCCGCTTCCTGCAAGATCCACGACCTCGTTATTAAAGCCCGTCAGAAAGCGCATGCTGAAAAGAAATAATGATAAAATAAAAATTAAGAAGGTTAAATGGATGAAAAAAACTTTATAGTGAAGGCTATAAACGCGGTGATATGAAGATCGAAAAAATATCATGGGCGGTGAATGGTTACGATTCTCATGGATATGACCTTAAAAGGGCCGCTATAGTTGAACTTGGAAATATCTACGAACTGCGTTGAAATTTATAAAAATTCGCTTGGAGATCGTGATTTTGGAGTGCAATTTGAAGCCGTCAGGGTGTATGAAAACATTGATTGAAATACGAGCATTGAAGCGTACAAGCGTATTTTTAAATCTGACGGATATTTTTCCCGCCGGTGTGATATAGTGAAGGAATTGTCTAAATTCAGGACCGAATTGAAGATTTCATCAGTTATAAGTATTTTGTCGAAAATGAAAAATAATACGGCTTCCGGCTTATTGATAGATCTTTTGGACACTAAGGAAGCCTATATTAGAAACGATTGCATGAGCGTTCTGGGAAAAATGAAATGTGAAAAAGCGCCGGAGAAACATCGGGGAAAACTTTATTTAATAATGATTGACAAATGTTTTAGTTATTTGATAGGATTAACGTATTCGAAATTTATAATATTTATTCAGGCGACGAAGTTTTGAAATTATCATTAATGAAAGGTGAGATGGCCGTTGAAAAAATTTGTTACGCCGGTTTGCGCGGTTTTATTCATTTTATTCTGCTTCGGTTTTTGCTTCGCGGAAACTTCGAAAAGTGACGCGAAATTTATTGAAATGGTCCAGAAAAAAACGTTAAATTATTTTTTAAAATGCATGAACCCGGAAAATGGATTGACGATGGATAAAGCCCCCAACTTCGGTTCGCCGGATTACTCATATTCTCCGTCCACGACCGCGGGCGTCGGGTTCGGACTCGCTTCTCTCGCGGTTGGAGCCGAAAGGGGATGGGTTGAAAAAGATTACGCGAAACGCGTTACGCTCGCGGCGCTTAAATATTTTTATGAAAAAATGGAGCACGTCAACGGCTTTTTTTATCATTTCACCGATATGGCAACCGGAAAAAGAGCCTGGAATTGCGAAATATCATCCATAGATACGGCCCTTTTCATCGCCGGCGCGATATTTTGCGGCGAATATTACAATGACGCGCAAATAAAAAAATACGCTTCGCTTTTATATTACAGGGTCAACTGGAAATGGATGACCAACGGCGGCAAGTACATATCCATGGGATGGAAGCCTGAAGACGGGTTTATAAACTGTTACTGGTCCGAATATTGCGAATCCATGATATTATATATCCTGGCCATCGGATCTCCGACTTATCCGGTCGGCGCCGGTTCCTGGCATGACATCAACAGGCCATACGGCGAATACGCTTCTTACGGCCATATATATTGCTCGTCGCTTTTCACTCATCAGTATTCCCACATATGGATCGATTTTTCAAATAAGAATGACGGTTACGCGGATTACTTTTACAATTCAAAAATGGCGACGCTCGCTAACAGGCAATTTTGCATAGACAGCGCCCGAGAATATCCGACCTTCGCCGATGGCTGCTTCGGCCTCACGGCGTGCATAGGCCCCGATGGATATGTTGCATACGGCAGTGCCCCGGCAGTTGCGGTTAACGACGGCACGCTCGCTCCCACGGCGGCCGGCGGCTCGATCATATTTACGCCCGCGGAATCGATAAAGACGTTGCGACGCATATATGAAAAATACGGCGATAAAATGTGGGGCGAATACGGGTTCAGCGATTCGTTCAATGCCGGCAGGAACTGGTTCGCTAAAGACGCATACGCCATCAATCAAGGCCCGATTATCCTCATGATCGAAAATTTCAGAAGCGGCCTCGTCCAGAAGGTATTCATGAAAAATAGATGCGTGACGGAAGCGATGCGGCTCGTCGGGTTCCATGAAAGTTACGGATTTAAGCATGATATGACGAAATTAAAAACGCATAGGAACAAAGTTTACATGCTCGGTGAAAGGCCAGCGCATGTTTCCGCGAAAGTGGCCGAATCATTCGGCCCTGACGACGCCGGGTTCGATTCATCCATCTGGAAAATAAATCCGGATTCCACAATAATCCTCAATGAAAAATTTATGCAGAGCGGCTCGAACAATCAGCCTGGATATAGTGTTTTTACCGATATATGCGATAACTCGAAGTACCTTTTTATAAGATGCCGGGTAAACGATATCGAGCTTGTGTCCAAAAAAACATTCGCCGAATTGCATCTCGACGACGACATTGAAATATATCTGGACCCGGAAAATGATAAATTCGTATGGGGCGGTAAAAAGGATTTTCAGATCGTTGTTTCGCCGGAAAATGATTTGAGCGGCATCAGGATCAGCGACGCCTCCTTTAAAGGCGCGAAAGCGAAGTTTGTCGCCAGCCGCTTTCGCAGGTTTGATAGCGGATATGAATTCATATTAACCATACCGAAAAACGAATTTTTAATAAGACCGGGTGTCTGCGGATTTTCGATCGCGGCGCATAACCTGGATGAAAAGCTTCAGTCTGAATGCAAGTTTAACTCGTTTTTCGCCGAACCCGGAATATGGCTTGGAAATTTAAAATTATCGAACTGAAACGGAGCAATTTAAAATAATGAGCAAAACGATAAAAAGCGTATTAGTGATTTTGAATATTTTATCCATGCTGGCCCTGTCTTCACCGGCCATGGCGGGAGGAAAGACGGAGATCACCGTCTGGGCGATGGGTTCGGAAGGAAAGCTTATCAGGGCGATGGCGGACGAATTTGAAAAACTGAACCCGGAAATAAGCGTCGTTACTCAGGCGATTCCGTGGAACGGAGCTCACGAGAAACTCATAACGTCGGTGATAGGAAATATTCCGCCCGACATAAGCCAGATGGGAACGACATGGATGTCGGAATTTCACTCGATGAACGCGCTCGAACGCCTTGACGGTTATATCGCGCCCAAAGGTTCGCAAGGGCCTCTTCCGTTCTTCGAGGGTTCGCTCGCTTCGATAAAATTTCCGGACGGAATATACGGCCTCCCATGGTATGTCGATACCCGCGTTGTTTTCTATAGAAAGGATATTATCAAGGAAGCCGGATATGAAACTTTTCCCGCGACATGGGACGAAATGTTCATAATGCTCAAAAAAATCATGGAATTAAAAAAATCCCGTAATGAAACGGGTTACGCCATAAATCTTCCGGCCGGCGGGGGATTGGATTTTCTTCCATTTCTCTTTTCAGCCGGGTCCGAATTGCTCGATAAGGACATGAAAATATCCGCTATCAGGTCGAAAGAAAGCGCGGCCGCGTTCGAATTTTATAAAAAAATATTCACCAACGGCCTTGCTCCGCTTGAGACCGCAAAGGATGTCGACATCTTTAACGCGTTTGACACGGGTTTTTATCCGATTTTTATATCCGGCCCATGGATGATATCCGAGATCGATAGAAGCAAGCCTAACCTTAACGGAAAATGGGCGACGGCCAAATTCCCGTCGAACCGCTCCTCCACGTCCTTCATAGGAGGCTGCAACCTTGTGATCTTCAAGGAATCGCGAAACAAGCAAGCGGCGTATAAGTTTCTCGAATTTATGAGTTCGGCTGAAAATCAGGCGAAATGGTATAAAATATCCAAAGACCTTCCAGCGAATCCGGCGGCATGGGCCGACGAATCAATAAAGTCGAACATACATCTGAATACTTTTTATGAACAGCTTAAAAGCGTAAAAGCGCCGCCCGGCGTCGCCGAGTGGGAGCAGATACTGTCGTTCATTTCCGAAGTGATAGAGAAGGCCGTTTATGAAAAAAAGACCGTGGATGAATCGCTGTTAGAACTCGAATCGAAGATCAATGACGTTATGCGAAAGGAGAGCGCGACGCAAACATCCGGATTTAAAGCGTCCATGGTTCTGCTATTTTTACTATTTTTCGCCGCCCTTCTGGGGGCCTATTTTAAATTTTCAAAACCTGAAAAAGATTCGGTCAGTTTTCGCAGGCACAGCCCGGCGGCTTATATTTTCATAGCGCCGGCGGCCGCCGTTCTTTTTATTTTCCTTCTGATGCCTCTCGGCGCTTCTTTTATGATAAGCCTTACTAACTGGAACATATATGGCGTAAACGATTATAGCAAGATAATTTTCACGGGATTTGACAATTACGTCAAACTGTTATCCGATCCCATATTTTATATATCGCTTCGAAACACCTTGATATTCGCGTTTATCGGCGTCCCTCTCAGCGTGGCGATCTCCCTGTTTTCAGCGGTGGCCCTCAATCATCAATATGTGAAATTCAAACCGTTTTTCAGGACGGCGTTTTTTATTCCCGTTATCACCACGATGGTCGCCGTAGCCGTAATATGGCGCTGGCTTTATAATCCCGAGCTCGGCATATTCAACTGGGTCCTCGGGCTGGCCGGAATTCCGGGGCAAAACTGGCTGTCGAACGGATACCTCGCGCTTCCGTCACTTATTTTAATGGCGGTGTGGAAAGGCTTCGGTTATAATATGATCATATTTATCGCTGCTATTCAGGCTATCCCGTCTTCGATATACGAAGCCGCCGAGATCGACGGCGCGACGGAAACCAAAAAATTTCTTTACGTGACGATCCCCATGCTTTCAAAAACGACATTTTTTATAGTCCTGATGACAAGCATAGGCTATCTTCAGTTTTTCGCGGAACCTTATATAATGACCGCCGGCGGGCCGATGAACGGCACTATGTCCGTCGTCCTTTATATGTACAATCACGGTTTTAAATATTATAACCTGGGTTATTCGTCAGCCATAGCGTATCTTCTATTTGGCATCATAATAGCCTTTACATATTTTCAGATCAAATTTTCGAAGAAATTCGACGTATAAGCGGAGGAATGATACATGGTCAAAAGAGCCGGAAAATATGAACTTATCTCATTATACGCCTTTTTGGCGGTATGCCTGGTGTCGACCCTTCTTCCATTTATATGGATGTTTTCGACGTCCTTCAAGGACGCGTCTGAAATATTCACCAAAAACCCTGTTTTTATACCCAAATCGCCAACGCTTCAAAATTACAGGGAACTTTTTTCGAGGCTCGACTTTCTCAAGCACTTCTTAAACAGCGTTATCGTTGCGCTGGGCCTGACCGTTTTATCGCTTCTGGTCAACGCTCTTGCGGCGTTTGCCTTCGCGAAACTCAATTTTGCCGGGCGTGAAAAAATATTCTCGCTCCTGCTTCTTACGATGATGGTCCCGGGACAGGTCACGATGATGCCAGTGTTTATCATTTTAAAATCGCTCGGGCTTTTGAATTCGTATCTCGGGCTCATAATTCCAGGATGCGCGAGCATATTCGCCATATTCATGTTGCGGCAGTTCATGCGCGACATTCCGGACGAACTCATAGATGCCGCCAGGATCGACGGATGCGGGGATTTCCGGGTTTTTTTCAATATAGTGCTTCCGCTTTGCAAGCCCGCCCTTGTAACGCTTCTCATTTTCAATTTTATGGGGGCGTGGAATGAGTTTCTCTGGCCTCTCATCATCATGATAAAAGAGGAAAAATATACCCTTCCCGTGGCGCTTGCGAATCTTAACGGCCAGTTCGGCACCGACTGGGGAATTCTTATGGCCGGATCCGTCGTCGTCGTGGCGCCAGTTATAATAGTGTTTCTGATGGCGCAAAAGCATTACATAGAAGGAATAACGGCCGGGGCGGTAAAAGGGTAGTGAAGAGTTGGGGCCGTGGCCCGTCGGGGCTTTTAAAAACATTCAGTTAAATAAAGCACATTAATTTTTTGGAGGTAAAAATTGCGTATCCTTGAAAACAAATACGGTTATTTTTCAGACGGCGGTAAAACATATACGATCAAGGACTGGAGAACGCCTAAACCATGGATCAACGTTATTTCAAACGGAACGTGGGGGCTTACCATCTCGCAGACTGGCGGCGGTTATTCCTGGCACACCCATGCGATGTTTAACCGGATAACGAGATGGAACCAGGATATAATACAGGATAATTATGGAAAATATTTCTTTTTGAGGGATAACGACAAAAAAGAAGTGCATTCGCTGACGCCGCAGCCGCTTAAGCCGGATTTTGAAAATTATTCATGCGTCCACGGTCCGGGCTATACCGAATTCAATGTAAAGATCTCGGGCGTCGAAATAAAGACGACCGTTTTCGTTCCGCTGGATATGGCCTGCGAAATATGGGAAGTCGAAGTAAAAAACACCGCGAAAAAAGCTAAAAATCTTACGCTGCTTAATTATATGGAGCTTTTGCTCGGCGCCTTTCCCGACTGGCACAGGGAATTCACTAAAACCTTTATAACGACGCAATATTCATCAAAATATAACGCGATCCTGGCCAACAATAAATTATGGACCGCGCCCGTGGATGGCGATTCGAGCTGGAACAAAGACTGGCATTATACCGCTTTTTTCATGTCGGACACCGCGCCGGACCATTACGAATGCGATAAGGAAAAATTCGTGGGCCAGTATAACGACATATCGACGGCCGCGGCCTTTAAAGCCGATAAACTGACGGATACGACCGGGACCGGCTTCGATCAGGCAGCGGCATATCAGTTTAATTTCAAGCTCGGTCCGGGCGCGGTAAAAAAAGTCCGTTATTGCCTCGGCGCGGTAAAAAAAGAGGAACTAAAAAAAGAGCTTCCGGTTTATTTTAAAAAAGCATTCCATGAAACTGAAAAACTGAAAAAACAAATAGAAGAGCACTGGGATCAAATATTTGATAAACTGAAAGTTAAAACGCCCGATCCGGCGGTCGACGTTATGATAAATTACTGGCTCAAATATCAGAGCATATCATGCAGGCTGCTCGGACGCACCGCGTATTACCAGTGCGGCGGCGCGTTCGGCTTCCGCGACCAGCTTCAGGACAGCCAGATATATCTGACGCTCGATCCTGAAAAAACCAGGAAACAGATCGAAGATCACGCCCGCCATCAGAGAAAAGACGGCATAGTACAGCACTGGTGGCACCCGATCGCGAATGAAGGGCATTTCAACGGCATTTCAGACAACCTTCTCTGGCTCGCGTTCGTAACGTTTAATTATTTGAAGGAAACGTGCGATTTCGATTTTCTGAAAACGAAGGTTGATTTTATAGACGGCGGCGGCGCGCCCGTTCTCGATCACGTCAAAAAAGCCATCGATAAGGCGCTTGAAAGAAGAAGCCCCAGAGGATTATCCCTCATCGGCGAGGGCGACTGGAACGATGGCCTTAACGCCGTCGGGCCTGAATGGAAGGGCGAGTCCATATGGCTGTCAAACTTCCTGTACGGGATAATCAAGGATTTTATCGAAGTCCTTAAAAAAATCAAATACCCTTCAGCTAAAATAAAAAAATATGAAGCCGAGTCGGAAAAATTGAAAAAAGCGGTATTAAAGCACGGCCATGAAAAATTACATTTTTATTGCGCCACGAAGGATAATGGCGAGATCATAGGCGCGCCCGGAGCTAAAGAGTGCGAACTTTATCTTAACTCTCAGACCTGGGCCGTCATAAGCGGCATCACGGAAGGGGAATCATCAAAGAAAGTCCTCGCCGCCGTGAAAAAACGGCTTTATAAGGATTATGGCGTTCTGCTTTTCACGCCGGCGTTTTCGATCGTCGATAAGAGCGTGGGTTATCTTACCAGATACGCTCCCGGAGTGCGTGAAAACGGCGGAGTATATACTCACGCCGCCACATGGGCGATCATCGCGCAGGCAATAGCGGGTAACGTCGAAGACGTCTACGACACTTTCAAAAGGATATGCCCGCCTCTTCTTTCGGTTAAAAATCCCGACAAATATAAGGGCGAACCTTACGTCACGCCCGGAAATATCGAGGGCCCCGAATCGCTCAATGAAGGGCAGGGCGCCTGGACCTGGTATTCCGGTTCATCCGGATGGCTTTATAAAGCCGTGATTGAAAGGCTTCTCGGCGTCAGGGTCGAATACGGAAAACTCGTCGTAGATCCCAAATTACCCGCCTCCTGGGACGGTTTTTACATCGAGCGTATCGTCAACGGAAAGAAATTCGGCGTCAGCGTGAAAAAACCGGCTGGAAAAATCGTCGATAAATATGATGTTAAAATAAAGGAAATATAATGCCGGACGGAGTCCAGGCGCTATCGAATCAATGAATATCTGAGGAGTAAATCGGACATGTATGACATATTCAGCCTTCCTGAAATAAAATTTCCGGACGGTTTTATATTCGGCTCGGCTACCGCCGGCCATCAGGTCGAAGGAGACAACGTTCATTCAAACTGGTGGGCGCTCGAACAGGCGGGCAAAGTCGGGTCCCTGTCAGGAAAAGCCTGCAATCATTATGAACTTTATAGGGAAGACGTCGAGCTCATAAAACAACTTGGACACAAGGCATACCGCATGTCGATCGAGTGGTCGCGCATCGAACCGGCCGAAGGAAAATTCAACGCGGAAGCCATGGACCACTATATCGACCTGCTCGAACGCCTCAAACGGGCGGGGCTCATTATATATTTAACGCTCCACCACTTCACCCATCCGCAGTGGTTCGAGGAGCTCGGCGGATTTCAGAAACTATCCAATATGCCTTATTTCGAGCGTTTCATAAACTACGCCGTGCCGAGGATCGCAAAATATGTGGACTACTGGAACGTTATCAACGAGTTTAACCTCGGCGGCTCGGCCGAGCGCATTGAATTCAAATTGAATATGCTGCGCTATCACGCTCGCGGTTATCATCTGATAAAACAATATTCAAAAGCGCCGGTCAGCTCCGCGCACGCCTTTATCCATTATTTCCCATACCGCCGTCATGACGAACTCGATAACATCATGACCGGGTTTCAGGACTGGCGCGACAACGAATTTTTCTTCCACGCCATCCGCACCGGCGAAATAGCCTTTCCGTTCAAGGACGCCGAATACGTTCCCGAGATCAAAGGGACCGCCGATTTCTGGGCCGTCAATTATTACACGCGCCACATGGTGGACGGCAGGCTTTCCGGTCTCGAAGGCAAGCGTTTTCAACATAAGCAGCTCAAGATGATACCCATTAATTTTTATCTCGAGGAAATGTTTCCCGAGGGCCTTATTTCGAACATCGAGCGCCTCAAGGATAAACCCGTGCATATTACTGAAAATGGCTGTTCCTGCGATGACGATCGCTTCAGGATCGTATATATCGCGCTCCATCTTTCGGCGCTTCACGAGGCTATCGCGCGCGGCGTCGACGTCCGCGCATTTCTTTACTGGTCGCTCATGGATAATTATGAATGGGGCTCGTTCGTTCCGAGGTTCGGCCTGGTAAAGGTCGATTTTAAGACATTTGAACGCGTCGTGAAACCCAGCGCGTATTTCTATCGGGATATTATCGCGGAAAACGGCTTGAATCAGGCGATCGTCCGCAGGCACATAAAGGATCTGCCAACTTTAATGAAATAGTGCTGAATTAAAAGGTTTTGAGTGATTTTTTTTGGCTGATTTATTTTATTAACTTCGGCGTGTTATAATGTGGTTTATTATATGCGGCGGTTTTAGAAAAGCGCGGCCGGATGTATAAAAACGATATTATATTTCGCCTGACGTTTAGTTTAATATGGAAAAGAGCTTGACTAAATGAATTCCAGGGATTACTTCGTATATATTATCGAATGCGCCAACGGAAATTATTATACCGGATATACGACCGATATAAAAAAGCGCGTTGAAACTCATATCGGCGGCGGAAAAGTAGCCGCCAAATTCACGAAAAGTTTTAAGGCGGTTAAACTGGTTGCCTGCTGGGTAATTTCAGGCGTTCGCGGCGACGCTTTGCGCGTCGAATGCTTCATTAAAAAGTGCCCGAGAAAAGTGAAGGAGTCCTTCGTGGCCGATCCTGAAAAATTAAAGCTTATAATGTTTGAAAAAAAAGCCGCCGTGCCTGAAATTAAAGTTTATGAACCGGAAAATTATCGATAAAACATATTTTTGTTTCATAAAAACAAAATTTTTTGAGTATTCCAGACAGTTGATTTATATTTAAGCTTCTGGTATAATTTAATTTGAACGGGCCTTGTTGCCGGATTGATCGCTGACGGTTAAGACCGGACCGGCGTTTGATATTTTCAGAGGAGCTAGTTATTTGTATATTGAAGATATTAAAATAGCTGATATAAAAAAAATACCGATTTTAAATAATTTCAATGACGTCGAGCTTACCAGCCTTTTGGAAGTCGCCTCCATCGACGCCTATAAGCCCGGCCAGTTCATATTCCGCGAAGGCGATACCGGTTCCTGCATACTCATGATAATTTTCGGCGGCGCCAGGATATGTAAAAATTCACCGGACGGAAAGATGTATGAGATCGCCCAGATCAATGAAAACGACTTTTTCGGCGAGATGTCTTTTTTGGATGTTGAAAACCGCATCAGAAGCGCTAACGCAGTGGCTTCAGGCGAAACCTTCATCCTGAGCTTCTCTGAAGAAAGCTTTCGCGTCTTCGTCACGAGAAACCCGCATCCCGCTTTCAGGTTTTTACGAAATATAGCCCTCGAGCTTCAGAAGCGTTTAAAACAGTCTAATGCCAAGCTGGTTAAAAATTATGACGATCTTTTGAGGACCCATAACGCGATCGTCGACAGCAGAAATTTTCTCAGCTCGATAATAACGTGCGCATCGGATGTAATAATTATTTTAGATGCTGCCGAACGCGTCAGCTTATTCAATTCGGGCGCCGAACAAAATCTTAAAATAAGCGCCTCGCTCGTCATCGGAAAAACCATTGAATATATCTTTATGGATGGCCAATACAGGCCATTTATAAATGAATTATATGCCGGCCGCAATATTTATAACCGCGATATCTATTTAAGGACGGCCGACGGCGGAACCGTTCTGACAAGCTTTTCAGCCTTCGCGACGATAGGCGTCCGCGATAACAGGCAATTTTTAGAGAATATAGCGATAATCGCGAAAAAAAAATAGAGAGCGATCTTATATAAATTTGCATTTAAAACCTGGCGGAAGCCGTTTCGTTTTTTATGCAATTGATGTATAATATTAAAACATAAAATTTAAGATGCGCGGGAGTAAAAATGAAAAAATCATTAACCGTATTTATTTTCATAACGATTATCCTTATTATTTTTTCACCGTTATACGCGGCGGAGGTTCAAACTCGAAAATGCAATTGCTTCATGAAAGCGCTGGATGATTTTACCAAAAGCGAATTCGACTCCATGTTTGAAAAGGATTTATCGGCAAAGCTTGAAACGCGTAAGATCGATTCCACCACTCACGAACGGATTCAGACGGCCGGCCGGAAGATATTCGAGGCCCATAAGAATAAAATCGAAGGGCTTATATCGAAATTCGATGAAATCCTTGCGGTTCCCATAAAAATAAAATACAGCGAAGATGAATTAAAAAAAGTTATCACGTCCGCGCCAACTATTGATTATAAGTATTATCGCAACCTTGCGCGGGCGCTTAATTTCGTCGCATATTATTTGACCTGCTCCGCGGAAAGGGATGAGGACGCGATAAAATTATTGATTCTCAATTATCGCTTCGGCCAGGTCATAGCCGCGGGCGACGGAGAGCCGCCTTCAATAATGACGCACATGATTGGTATCGCGATCAAGAATATGGCGATGAGAAATCTCATGGTCGATTTTTTGACCGAAGCCGCCCTTACTTCAAAGATCTCTCAGCAAGCCTTCGCTAATTACGCGAAAATTTTCGCGAAACTTGAAAGCGACGAGGTAGATTTTAAAGTCGTTATCGATGCCGAATCGCATTTCATACAAAATCTCGCCGATAAAGAGCTGTGGGAAAATCCGGAAGACGGGCAGATGAAGGATGCGATCGCGAAAATCGGTAAAAACAGGCTCGATGAAGCGAAAAAAACGGTCAAGGAAAAATTCGCTAATGTTTACGAACGGACTTTTTCGGCTTATTCAAAATGCCGTGGCGACTTCATGGCGTTTCAAAAAGAAATAGACGCGATATTTAAAAAGATCCAGGACGATTCGAAAGTGTCTTCGTCAATT
This sequence comes from uncultured bacterium, assembly GCA_964545075.1. Taxonomy (GTDB): domain Bacteria; phylum Muiribacteriota; class UBA9980; order UBA9980; family UBA9980; genus DAOPXV01. The sequence continues at coordinate 14,501 of CAZJFS010000040.1, read as the reverse complement.
TTTTTCGGCGACCCTTTCGACGCGATAGCTAATATCGTTCTTAACATCGCTTATCCTACATTCGGAAAGGTTTATGAGCGCTATCTCGTCTCGAAACTTTATTCCAGGGGCGCATATTTAACGGCCAGACTTCTTGCGGCCGGAAATGTCAAAATGCCGCCCCTCGATGCCGCCGCTTTTGAAAAAGCCTGCGGCGAAGCTTTGCCCAAAGATATGTACACCGGAAAACCATTGCTATTTAAAAAGATTGAAAATGAAATCGTCATATATTCGACCGGCCGTGACGGCGTTGACGACGGGGGCGACGATTGCCTTGATAACAATAAAGCTGATATAGTGATCATGCGCCTTCCGTTTGAAGAACCCGTGAAATGATATTCGTCAAAAAAATAAGCAAAACTACGTTTTGCTATTAAGGGAGTTGTTTTTCAATGAAAAAAAATATGATTATGATAGTGGCGGCGTTTACAATATTAATTTTTCCTTATATATCTTATAGCGCCGGGAAAGAAATGTCTGCTGAAGAAGCTAAATTAAATATTTCAAAATTAAATATTGCGTTTACGGCGGATGATTTTGTAAGAGCCGCTGAAACCGGCGACGTTACGATAGTTAAATATTTTATCGCATCCGGAATGGATTTAAACGTTAAAAACAGCAACGGCGCGATGGCCCTTCAGGCCGCGGCTTTCAGCGGCCATGAAAAGATAGTCGAACTGTTGACAAATAAGGGCTGCGATTTGAACGTTAAAGATAATAACACCGCTATGACGCCGCTTATACTCGCGGCATTCAACGGTTGTGAAAAAGTGGTTGAATTGTTGATAAACAAAGGCTGCGATTTAAATTGCGCGGACGGTGAAGGCAAGAGCGCGCTTATGGAAGCGCTCGAAGCGGGAAACGAAAAAATAGCCGGGCTATTGATAAGCAAAGGCTGTGACCTCAATATCAAAAGTAAAGAGGGCCGGACCGCTCTCTATATAGCGGCATCCGGCGACCACGAAAAAGTGGTTGAATTATTGATAAATAAAGGCTGCGATTTGAATTTTGTGGACAAGGACGGTAAAACCGCGCTTATGGAAGCGGCCGGGGCCGGCCATGAAAAAATAGTCGAGTTGTTGATAAATAAGGGTTGCGACCCCGGCATTAAAGACAATAGCGGTCATATCGCTCTTGAATATGCCGAAATGAGCGCAAAACCAGGGATCGTCACCATTATTAAAAACGCGGCCAAAAAAGTCAGATAGTTAAACTGAAACCGCTCCGGCATGAAACCCGCTATAATCGCTGCGATGATTTCTTGAGTAAAATAACCGTAAAACTTGACAGAACCGCTTATATTTTCTATAATTGATATGACAAATATATTAACGAGATTAGATTAAGGAGATAAATATATGAAATATAAGCGCTATATGACAGTTGGCCTTGTTTTTGCCGCTTTATTCTCTTTTTCGTCAAACGCTTATGCGTGGGGCAGCCTTACGCATATGAGCCTGATCCTTGAAGCCGGACGGAAGGAAAAGCTTCCGGTCGCGCCTGAATATATGGGCGCGTTCCTCGCGGGTTCGACCGAACCAGATATCGGGGCTATGAGTTCCGGCGCCCAGAGCGTTAATAGCGATTACTTCGTATATCATGACGCCGTTTTTGTCGAGGCCATGAAAAAGGTCGCGGAGACCAAAAAAAGTCCGGAACGCGAAATGCTCCTGGCGCGCGCCATGGGATACGCCGCTCATTTAAAGGGAGATTCGATCGCTCATGCCGGCGAAGGTTACTCGAACGCCAAAGAAGTTTATACGTCGGTGAAAAAATACGACAAAGCCAATCATTTAACGACCGAATTAATGGTCGACACTCTTACCTACGCGAAAAACAAAAAAGAATTCGATAAATATAACGCTAATTATATCGATGTCGACACGCTGATAGAAGTCCGGAACGAATACGCTAAAATGAAGGGCATCACTCTTGAATCGGATAAAAGCAAGCTTAAAGCGGATATATTGAAGCATCGCGCGACCGTTATAACCGATCAGGCCGTAGCCGATAAAATCATAAACGGCCGGCCGGATATTTTAAAACAGATGGATGAATTGTGCAAGGACCGTTTTGAAGGCGTTAACGGTAACGGCGGCGTCGATAAATCGGTCGATCTAATAGCGGCCGCTTTTAAGAACGGCGATATAATGAAGGTCGAAAATCAGAAATCCGACGCAAGCCTGCTTCAAAGGGCCGGCGCCGCTGCGTCTAAACTGGTTCAAACCGCCGCCAACGAAGGCGCGGAATTGACGGAAAAAGGCCTTATGAATTTCGCGAGGATAGATTTTATCAGAAAGAACGCCGAAAAACTGGCCAGCTCCAAACTTAAAGGCAATGAAGGGCTTATAGGCCGGTTTATAATAAATCTGGTCGGCGATAAAAAAATGTCGTTAGACGAAATACTATACAGGGCCGAACTTCCTATTGCCGATATGTCCGACGCCTCCGTAAAACTTAAAATGGCTAAAAAAGAGGTTGAAATTTTAAAAAATAACGCCGCCGCCGCATACGACGAATATAAAAACAGACCGTGGTGGAAGTTCTGGCTGTATCTCACAAATTCCGATAAAAAGAATTATGAAAAATTAAACGCCGAACTTGCGGCTAAAACTGCGGAACTCGATAAGCTCGAAAAAGCGGCCGCTGCCGCAAAGAGTGGAACGGCTAATGCGTCGAGCGCCGCGGACTCCGCGAAAGCCGGAACGGAAGAGGCGAAATCTCCCGAGCTTAATGCGGCTTACACCGAGATGCGCGCGGCTTATCAGAATTATCTTGCGGCCGACGCCCCGGAAAGCGGCAATGTATTTGATATATATAAAGCGGCCTGCGAAAAATATAATAAAATATCCGGCCGGAAATAATTAAATTATACCCGTTATAAAACGCGTGGCTAAACGGCGCTTTGAATCTGACTTTAAAATAAAACGGAAGTTGAATTGAAAACGGATCTATTTACTTTAAACAAATATCTCGGAATCCTGCTGGGCGCAATAATAAGTTACTTAAAATACGGCGAAAAGGCTACGTATATATTATTCGGATCGGCGTTCGGATACGGCGTCAGTTTTCTTATAACAATAATGATTATTCTCGTTTTTGAAGGGCGCCGGAAACTCGAGGATTTCCAATATCCTATATTTCGCCGTGAAATGTTAATATTTTCCTTCAAATCGGAAAAATTCTTATATATTATAATTCTGATATATTTAATGGTATTTTCAGCTGCCGCAAAATTATATAACCCTGATCTTACCATGGATAACGCGCTGATCTTCGGCTTCATAGCTACTTCGCTTTTCACGGGTACCACCCTTATTATTCACGCGAATATTCTCCTTTTGACGGTATCATTCGCCGCCCTTGTCTTGCTTAATATTGCAATATCGTATTTTAATATCTCGGAATTTTCTAGAGATAGCCTTATCGTTATATATTTTCCGCTGTCTTTCTTTTTCGTGTCCGGCTATATAGAGGAATATAAGCGTCTTGAATATGAGGTGCTCATGTATTTTTTCGATGATGACGATTTTGACGATGTCGTCGGTTCGGTATTCAAACGCGATAGATCCACCGTCACGGGCCCGCCGGCTTCGGATTTTAAAAAATTATCGGCCTCCGTATTGCTCTGGATATTGCTGCTTTCGACGGTAAATTTTGATTTTTCTTTTTTTCATAGTTTTTTATCGGCGATCAAAAATTAATGCCGTTTGAATTTAAAGCGGTTCGCGAAAAATATAATGAAGTATCCGGTCTGAAATAAGAAGTTTATTTTAAATAAGTAGTATCAATTAATTTTAAAGTGTGGTATAATACGCTTACGGCGTTTGAAATGCGCGCCGTGAGCGTATTTGTTTTTCATGATTTTATTGAAATGAAGCTATTCTTCAAATGCCACGCGTTGAAATCGTCGGCGTCCGTTTGTTTTTCCGATGGGGAACTCTCCTTTTCAGAAGCATCACGGTTCAACTATTATTATGTTTTAGAAATGTCCGTGTAATGGCGGATGTTTGATTCTTTATTGTGATAATTTATCATAATTTTAACGCTCAAAAGGCCGAAATTCTGGTACGGTTTATGGAAAATCCTGAACGGCGGCCGATTTAGAAAATATTAACGCGGTTATGGCCGCTTACTTGCTGAAAGTCAGGCCGTTCGAACGCATGAAAATATTTTACTAATTTAAAGAAAAAACTGACATTAATAAACTTAAAACTTACAAAAGGAAAGAAAATGAAAAAACTGACATTCCAGGAACTTAATCTATCCGAACAGGTCATGCGGGCGATAACTGAAATGGGATTTGAAGAAGCCTCGCCGATACAGTCTGAATCCATACCGCTTCTGATGCAGGGCCGCGATCTTATAGGCCACGCGCAGACCGGAACCGGAAAAACCGCGGCGTTCGCGATTCCGATAATCGAAAAAATGGACCTCGAAAGCAAGGACATCCAGGCCGTTGTTTTATGCCCTACCAGAGAACTCGTCATCCAGGTGACCGAGGAATTTAGAAAGATATTAAAATATAAATACAACATAGGCGTCGTCCCGATATACGGCGGGCAGGAAATAGACCGCCAGATCAACGCTTTGCGCAAAAAACCGCATGTGATCATAGGCACTCCCGGAAGATTGATGGACCATATGAGGCGCGCCACGATAAAGATGGACCACGTCAGGGTCGTAGTATTGGACGAGGCTGATGAAATGCTCGATATGGGCTTTCGCGAAGACATGGAAGTCATTTTGAAGGACACTCCGTCGTCGCGCCAGACGATAATGTTTTCAGCGACGATGCCCGAAGACATAACCAGGCTGATGAAACAGTATCAGAAAAATCCCGCCAGGGTTGACGTTACGAATCAGAAAATGCACGGCCCGAAGATAGAGCAGTATTATTTCGATATTCAGGAAAAAGCAAAACCTGAAGCTCTCGCGAGGCTTATCGATTATCATAATATAAAACTCGGGCTTGTTTTCTGTAATACCAAGGTCCGCGTTGACGAGATCGTCGAGGATTTAAAGACCAGGGGATATTCGGCCGAAGGCCTTCACGGAGACATGAACCAGAACCAGCGCAACAAGGTCATGGGCGGGTTTAAAAACGGGTTGATCGAAATACTGGTCGCGACCGACGTCGCCGGCCGCGGCATAGACGTTAACAATATCGAAGCGGTATTTAATTACGACCTTCCGCGCGACGACGAGGACTATATCCATCGCATAGGAAGGACGGCCAGGGCCGGAAAGACCGGAAAGGCGTTCACGTTCATCGTCGGCCGTCAGATATATAGCCTCAGACGCATAGAAATAGCCAACGGCACGAAGATAGTTAGCCGCCATGTTCCGTCGCTCGACGAACTCGATGAGACGAGAATAAAAACATACAGGGAAAAAGTTAAAAAAATCCTTGAAAAAGGGCAGCATACAAAATTCGTCAATCTTATCGAGAATATAATGGGCGAAGATTATAATTCAATCGACGTGGCAGCCGCGATGTTCAAGCTTTTACTCGAAGGCAAGACCGAAAATATAGATAAGAACAAAGTCGCAGACCCTAATAAAATAAGGATCTTTACCGATTTTGAAAAAGAAGCGATCGCCGAGGCGTCTTCCGGCCGCAGCCGCGCGCCCAGGGATTACGCTAAAAAAAGGCCCTTCATAAACAGGTTCAAAAAGACCGATAAGCCTCCGTACGAAAGCCGCGGCGAAAAAACCGAGCGCAAAAATATTGAATTTTCAGGCGATAAACCCGCGAAAGCAGCCTATGACGGCAATTACAAAAAAAGGGACGCCGCCGCCAAAAAACCATCTTACTTCGATAAATTTCATAAAAACAACAAAAAGAAGTAGTGGCATAACGATAGTTTGAATTAACGGCTGTTACGAAACTAACGGCCGTTAATACCCGCAAGGGCGATAATTAAATTCCCGCGAAAGCGGGAATTTTTATAGATTGAGGTGGCAATATAATGAATAATAAGATCATATTTGAAGAATTATTAAAAGCTGGAAAAATAAAGGTAAGAGAATCGAATTTGTTTAACGTTCCGGTCGAGATCAAAACAGCCGTAAATTTTGATAAAATCGAAGGCATGCTGCTCGGCGTAGCGATAGGCGACAGCCTCGGTTTTCCGACCGAGAATATGCAGCCGCACGAAAGACTGAAAGCGCATGGCGAAGTGATCGATTATCTGCCGATCGGCGATGAAACGAGAGGCGTTCCTTCGGACGAAACGCAGTTTACCATGTGGACGCTCGAGCAGATAATAAAGGACGGATATTTCGATGCCGAAGCCGCCGCCGGATCGTTTTTAAATAAAAAGATATTAGGCATGTCGAAAACTATAAAGGAATTTCTCACCAATTTTCATAAGCACGGAAAAAAATGGCATGAAGCCGGTTCCGGGTCCGCCAACAGCTGTTCCATGATGAGAATAGCGCCCGTGATACTGCCGCATTTGAAGAATAATAACGGAAATTTATGGATAGACGCGGCATTGTGCTCGATGATGACGAATAACGATTCCGCGGCGATAGCCTCCTGCATGGCGCTTATAAATTTAATACTGGCCGCCATGGATATGGAAAAAGCGCCCGAACCGATGTTCTGGCTGGATAAATTCATCGAAACTCTTAAAGAATTTGAAACGAACTTTTTTTATAAACCCAGATGCGCGGCGTATCGCGATTACCAGGGGCCGCTTTCGGGATATCTGGATAAGGCCGTGCGCGAGGCGTATAATGAGAATCTGACGGTGCTGGAAGCCTGCGCGAAATGGCAATCCGGTTCTTATTTATTAGAGACGGTCCCGTGCGTTATCTATATTTTAATGAAACACGCGGACAGTTTTGAGAACGCGCTCATTCGCGCCGTGAACGACACCGCCGACAACGATACGATAGCCGCAATAGTGGGTTCCGTATTGGGCGCGCTGCATGGAAAATCAGCGATACCGAAAAGATGGCTCGATAATTTATCCGGCAGGACGGGCGTTTCCGATGACGGCAGAATATTTGAAATAATAAGCTCGGCCGGGGAATTTATGAAAAGATAAATCGGTTTCTTATTTTGCGTGATTAAGGCGTGCCTGTTTTTCCTTGATTTGATCATATAAAAATTTATGTTCTCTGTTATTGAAAGGATAATATCCGCCTGCAAGGCCTCTTTCGACCTCGGTGCAGGCGGCGCGGACTGAGTCGATCAACTCGGCGGGATAACGCATTTTTTTATAATTTTCCGTGAAATTATCACGGCCGAGTATCGAAATAGCCCCGTCGTCGTCAAGCCTGTAATCGAGATCCAGGTCTATCCATTCGAGCGTGTCGCCGGATAATTCGGCGGGCATGGCTATATTAATATAAACTACGCTTCTGCCTCCGCCGCTTTCGCAAATGTGGCAGACTTTATAGAATTTCTTTTTGAAGTATATTTCAATGATGCCGTCAACGGCTGTAAACCAGCTTCCATGGCGGTAATCAAGATATTTAGTTCCCGGCGGCGTGAAAAAAACGAAACATTCATCGGTTTCGGAGTACAGAAAACTCTCGTAGCCGTCGCGGAGCGAGCCGTCATATTTACCGGATAGTATATTTAATTTTTTCATGACTTTTTCTCCGGGTTGATCAATATTTAAAATCAAATTGAGGGCTTCCGGTCACGGGCCAGAGCACTAAAAAATGGTGTATCAGATCGGATAGCACGAGCGCCCATCCAAGTATTATAAGTATATTTTTGGTTTTGGCTGGGATCTTCAAAACCGGCAGCAGCAGTATTGTTAATAATCCTATGTATCCGTGATGAATCCGGTATCCGAACGTGAGATGCTTTAAAAAAGCCGTATCCTTCGTGCTTTCCTTGCCAAGGCCGAATCTGAAAAAAACCGTGACCGCTTCGATAATAAACGTATATAAAAATATCTGAAAAAAGTTTTTCATAAAAATACCTCGATAGAATTATCTCTTATTTTTCCTTTTTTATCAAGTTTTTTTTATAATGCGGCATTGACAATAATAAATTTGCGATTTATAATGGCAGCGGTTTTAACGCGTCCGGCGCAAGCGCCATATTGATTTTTGAAAAACTGCGTTCCATTTATTAAAGGCGGTTTTAAAATGAAAAACAAAAAAACGATATCTTTCTTATTTTTGATATTTATGTTACTTATATTATATCCGGAGGGTTTTATGTGTTTTTCAAAGGATTATAAGGCATTGAGATTCGATATGGTTGAAAGCCAGATAAAGGAACGCGGCGTTACAAATAAGAAAGTCCTGGACGCTATGCGAAAAGTCGAACGCCATAAATTCGTGCCCGACATAATGATGCCTGTTGCGTATAACGACAGGCCGCTTCCCATAGGCGAGGGCCAGACGATATCCCAGCCTTATATCGTGGCGCTTATGACCGATTGCATAATAAACGAAAACGTTACCGGAGAAATTTCTTTAAAAACCTCGGCGCCCGAAAGTCCTGAAAAATTAAAAATACTCGAGATCGGAACCGGCTCCGGCTATCAGGCGGCTATTCTTGGAGAACTTTCTTATGAGGTCTATACGATCGAGATAGTCGAATCGCTCGGTAAAAGCGCTGAAAAATTGCTTCGGGAACTTGGATATAAAAACGTTTTCGTAAAAACCGGCGATGGTTATAAAGGCTGGCCCGAAAAAGCTCCTTTTGACCGTATAATCGTGACATGCGCGCCGGATGAAGCGCCCAAGCCGCTTCTCGATCAATTAAATCCCCGCGGCGGCCGCATGATAATACCCATCGGTCCGAAGGGCGACACACAGCAGCTTATATTGATAAAGCGAAATGGCGATAACTACGTTCGCGAACTTGTAACTTATGTAATGTTCGTGCCGATGACCGGCGACGGCGTTAAAAAAAATCAAAAATAAAAATATGGGCTTATTTTAGTGAAATTAATGTTTGACATAATGACTCTGGTTGATTATAATAAATCTCACTATTATTATACGTAAATTCGTTATAAAACTAAATTTTAATAAGCCAGAGAATTTTTGATGTTTAAGAAGTCCCTCTTAAAACGAAATAATATATTTTTCCAGTTTTTTATTATATCGGCTTTTTTATTTTTAAATCCTTTTTTTGCTTACTCTCAAAATTCAAATCTTGAAAAGGTCACGCTTCAACTCAAATGGCGACATCAGTTTCAGTTCGCCGGCTATTACGCCGCCGTTGAAAAGGGCTATTATAAGCAGGCGGGTCTCGATGTGAAAATAGTCGAGGCGAACGAGGAACTCGAGCCTGTAAATGCCGTTTTAACCGGGAAAGCCGATTTCGGCACCTGCAATGCCGACCTTGTTTTATATAGAGGCGCCGGCAAACCCGTTGTCGTGCTTGCAGTCATATTTCAACATTCGCCGAATGTAATTATAGCCGCTAAGGATGCGCCAATAAATAATGTTCACGATCTCGTAGGGAAAAAGGTTATGATAGAACAGCATTCAGCCGAATTATTCGCTTATTTGAAACACGAAGGAATTTCGACCGATTCAATAACGATACTTCCTCATTCTTTCGATACCAACGATCTTATAGCTAAAAAAGTTGCCGCTATGTCTGCTTATTCAACGGACGAATCTTTCCCGCTACAACAGACGGGTTTTAATTTTATTGAATTTACGCCGCTTTCCGGTGGCATTGATTTTTATGGAGACTGTTTTTTTACGAGTGAGGAAAACATCAGGAAAAATCCCGCCCGCGTGAAAGCTTTTCGCGATGCAAGCCTTCTCGGTTGGAAATATGCCATGAAAAATCATGAAGAAATTATTAATCTCATACTGGATAAGTACAGCAAACGTCATACAAAGGATCATCTGATTTTTGAGGCGCAAAAAATGATGCCTCTTATTCAGCCGGTTCTTATTGAAATGGGTTATATGAATTCGGGCCGCTGGCGGCATATAGCTGATACATACGCGGAAATGGGAATGCTGACGCCTGGTTTTCCTTTAAAAGGATTTATTTACGAACATCAACAGCCGCTAGACCTGAGGCGCTTTTATTGGGCGATATCAATAGCCATGGCCATCGCCGCCATAACCGCGTCAATTTCGCTTTATATAAGCGCGCTTAATCGCAGCCTGAAGCATCAGATATCGGAACGTCTGGCTTCCGAGGCTGAACTTTTAAAAATGAAGGAAACCGCCGAGGTCGCTAACAGGTTGAAGTCTGAATTTCTCGCGAACATGAGCCACGAGATAAGGACTCCCATGAACGCGATCCTTGGTTTCTCCGAATTATTGAAGGAACATATAAAAGATCCGAAATACTGCGAATATCTGCAGAGTATAAATACCGCCGGGAAGAGTCTTTTGACGCTTATAAACGATATCCTCGACCTTTCGAAGATCGAGGCCGGCCGGCTTGACATTGAATATGAGACTGTAAGCATGGTCCATATATGTAATGAAATTAAACAGATTTTCAGTCTCAAGATCATGGAAAAGGAATTGGAATTCACCGTTGACATAGATAAAAGCGTCAGAAATGGATTTCTTATGGATGCCACGAGAATCCGCCAGATACTTTTGAATCTTGCGGGTAATGCCATAAAGTTCACTGAAAAAGGCGGCGTATATATATCGATCGGAAAAGCCGGAGAAGATGAAGCTAACGGGACCGTTGATATGGTAATAGAAGTGAGGGATACGGGTATAGGAATTCCAGAAGATTGTCAGAAGATAATATTTGAAGCGTTCAGGCAGCATGACGGCAGGATAACCAGAAAATACGGCGGAACCGGGCTGGGCCTTACCATAACCAAAAGGCTCTGCGAGATAATGAACGGCGAAATAAGCGTTGAAAGCGCTGAAAATAAAGGATCTACATTTCGCGTCACTCTTTTCGGCGTTAAGCGCTCTTCCAGGGACGGCGAAAATAAAAAAGATGAAAAAATAAAGGAATGCGAAGTTTTATTTTCAGGTTCAAAAATATTGCTGGTCGAGGATAACGATTCTAACCGAAGGCTTATAAAGGGATATCTTGAAAATTGCGATCTTAAAGTTCTGGAAGCGGTTAACGGTTCGGAAGCTCTTGAAAATATGAAAAAAGTCATTCCTGACGTGGTCATTATGGATATGCAAATGCCGGTAATGGACGGGTATGAAACTGCCCGCGCCATGCTGATGGATGAAAAATTGAAATCAGTGCCGGTCATAGCCGTTACGGCGTCGGCGCTGAAAGAAAATATGGAAAGCATAAAAAAAATATGCGCCGGTTATCTTCGCAAGCCTATCAGTAAAAAAGAATTGATATCGGAACTTATAAAATATCTTCCTCATACCATAAAGGAAAAATATGAAAAAAAGGCGGTCTCCGTTGATATAATATTTGAAGATGAGATCGGGCGGCTGTTTTTAAATGCCGAAAAAAAGATGGAATTCATGAAAAAAATATATGCTGAATTTGAAAAAATAAATAAAACGATAGTTTTTAAAAAGATCAACGATTTTTCTTCTCTTCTTAAAAACTTCGCGGAAGAAAATAAAATGACGAATACCGTTTCTTATGCTGAAAAAATAAGGCAGGCTTCGGACGCATTCGACGTCGAAGTTGTGAGATCCTTAATTGAGCGGTTCGGAGTTTATTTAAATGACAAATCAAAATCTGGAGATGCTTAGATGTTTATCAGAGGATGCGAATTTATTGGCGCTAAAATACCCATGGTGCTTATAGTCGATGATGTAGCCGAAAATATAAAAGTTTCAGGTAACATACTTTCGGGTCACGGCATCGAGATAGCCGCCGCGACGAATGGCGAGGACGCGCTTAAAATGGCGGCTTCCGATAAGCCCGATCTTATTCTTCTGGACATACAGATGCCTGAAATGAACGGATTTGAAGTTTGCAGGCGGCTTAAGGAAAACGAGGCGACGAAAAATATTCCGGTGATATTTCTTACGGCGTATGGTGAAATAGAAGATATAGTGAAAGGCTTCGATGCGGGAGCGGCAGATTATATAGCCAAGCCTTTCAAGGCGCAGGAATTGGTATCGAGGGTATTAAATCACCTTCAGCTTTCATACGCGCGGTCGGAGATCATCGTGAAAAACGCCGAGCTCGATGAAAGGAACCGCCAGCTGTGGGAGTCCATCGCCGCGAAGGATAAATTTTTTTCAATAATATCGCACGATCTTAAAAATACGTTTTCGTCTATAATTAATTTTACCGGTTATCTTAAAAATAACTTTAAAACTTTAAACGCGAATGATCTTGAAAAGTCATTGACCAGCATAAATCAATCATCTACGCAGGTTTATGAACTTCTGGATAATTTATTGAAATGGGCGCTTTCGCAAACCGGAAAGGTGGAATTCAGGCCGGAAGCTATAAACATTAAAGACATCATGAATGAAACGATCGGAAGCTTATCGGCGTCCATTGAAAATAAAAAAATAAAGATAGTGACGAATATAGATGAGGAATTGATAGCTTACGCCGACGGAAATATGGTAAAAACCATATTAAGAAACCTTGCGTCTAACGCCATCAAGTTCAGCCATTCCGCCGGAGAGGTCGAAATAGGCGCAAAACGGGCGATGGAGGGAATAGCTATATCGGTTGAAGATAATGGCGTCGGCATAAGCGGCGACCATATAAAAAATCTTTTTAAAATAGACGCCAGCGTTAAAACTTCCGGCACGCAAAATGAAAAAGGCAGCGGGCTGGGGCTTATACTGTGCCGGGAGTTCGTCGAGATCAATGGCGGAAAGATATCCGTTGAAAGCGAACCCGGCAGCGGAAGTAAATTCGTTTTTACTGTTCCCGAATATAACGAATTTTTCAAATGATCATATTATTTGCCGATATTTCTTCTTTCGTGGTCCTTTAATTTTTCACCGGAAATTTCAGTGAGCGCAAGAGACGCCCTGTATAAGGCTTCGGGCCATGAAAACCCTATTATAGGCCGGCCCGAAACCGTATCGTTGAAGTCTAGCGTTTCGCCTTCCTGCAAAAGAAAACGGTAATCCACCGTAAGTTCCTCGTAGCGGGATATATCGCGCAAAGCGAATATGAATCCGAGGTGCCAGAGGCAGTTGGGATCGAATGAGTGATTTATGTAACATTCATCCGACCATTCAGGGCTTACGGAATAATACTTTTCGAACCATCTTACGCTGCTGTTGTATTCGAGCGACCCCTTTTCAAAGGCATTTATTTCGTCCTCGGTGTAGGCGCGCTCAATCTTATCGGGAATTCCTACGATAAAACCTTTTTTCGCTCCATCTTCAAGGAACATCCCTTTTCCGGCGCCGCTTATGTTTGACGTCAATATGTTATATTTTTTTAATATCATCTGTTTAAAAGCTCCTCGAATATGTTGTCGAAGTCGAAGCCGCGCGGTATCGAATTGGGTGGAATGACGTAATATCTCAGATGTTTCTGACCGTTCTGCTGTCCGTTTTGTTGCGGCTGCGCTTCGTCTTCCTGTTTTTTCCGTGAAGACCCGGCTTTGAATTTTCCGGCGGTTTCGGCGTCGAGGCTGACGTATCTCGATACTCCGCCGCTGGCTATGACCAGCACGAAAGATTTCTGGTCTTTATTTTTTTTCAGGTAATTTCTCAATTCTTCGAGGCTTTTGATCTTTTCGGTTCCGGCCTGGACTATAACGTCGCCTGCCGCTATCTTTTCAGCGGCGGCCGCCGATTTCTCGACCTCGGTTACCATGACCCCGCCTTCCTCGCCGCCAATGTTGAGTTTTTCCTTAACGTTAGCCGGTATGTCCTGGCACGCGAGGCCGAACATTTCGTATTCTATCTCGTTCGCGGGTTGAGCGGGGGTTTTTTCATCGGCGGCCGCGGCCTGTTGAGACGCCTCGGCGTCCTGGGTTTTTTCCATGACCGCGGTTATATCCACGGGCTTGCCATTTCGCATAACTTTAATATTTTTTTGGGACCCGACCGGCGAGCCCGTTATAAGCTTGATGAGCTGTTCGCGGTTTTTTATCTCGACGCCGTCGAATTTAGTGACTATGTCTCCGCGTTTCAATCCGGCTTTTTCAGCGGGCGAATTTTGAACGACGCCGCCGATAAGTATTCCGTCCTTCGTTTTAAATATCTGCTGAAGTTCTGGAGTGATTTCCTGAACGTAAACGCCCAGCCATGAGCGGCTTACAGTTTTATTTTTGATCAGTTCGTTGAATATCTTCCTGCACAGGTCCGCCGGTATGGCGAATCCAAGCCCTTGTCCCATAGGGATTATGGCCGAATTTATGCCGATGACGCGCCCGGAAAGCGATACGAGCGGCCCGCCTGAATTTCCCGGATTGATCGAAGCGTCCGTTTGAATGAGATCTTCGTAAGATCTTTCGCCTGGTATGGCGAGCGTTCTGTTAAGCGCGGATATGACGCCGCAGGTTACGGTATGTTCGAGGCCGAAGGGATTTCCTATGGCTATGACCCATTGCCCTACGCGAAGTTTCGATGATTCGGCG
>CAZJFS010000039.1:2668-29793 GCA_964545075.1 uncultured bacterium | reverse complement strand
TTGAAGAACTTCCGTTCGGCTCTACCATCGATTCCGTGAAAATAAGAGGATATTCCAAAGTGTCCACGGGCTTTGAGTTCTGGGTTGATAGAATAGGTATGCTTGGAATAGTCTCTCACGGCGGCGAAAATAAAAAACATTCGGTTTATGCCTGGGGCCTCGAAGATTACACGTTCTATTCAATGCGCGTCAAGAGTTGGGACAAGGTGTTGAACGAATCCGAATATGCATATTCCAAATATGTGCGCAGCAAGGATAGAACAGCTCCGGCTATACAGTCGACAATGGCGGCGCGCGTCAATTATCAGGGAATGAAAGTTAAAGAGCCTATGGGCGGAGTCTACTATATCAAGGACAACGCCGGAACGACTTCGGAAGTTCCGCTATACTTCACGGATACCGGAACTAAAACCGGCAATTACGTTCAGAACAAGGAAGTCGATCTATCCATAACGACCGAAGACTACCTGAGTTTTGAAACGCTTGATTCGACGAGGTCGCCCAACAATAAAATTTCTATTGGATTTAAAAAATTCAAGGATGAAACGAGCGCGGAAATACTTGTAAGCCAATCCACCGCTTATGATCCGCTGCCTTCGGCGCAGTATATCAATTCCGAGTGGCTCACGGACATAAAAGGGCTGGGCCAGGTCGAGGAAAAAGATATATTGCTTAACGATACTTCCAATATCTGGCTTGTCGATCCGTTGAAGCGTTACTCGAAAGTAAGATATTACTATATGAATAATTCAAATTACATCGCTCGTCAAATAGTTTATGATGATGAATCTAACTTCGTAATCGGCGGCGACACATATATCGATGTAACGCCGGGTCAGCTTTCAAAGCTCGCGTTTTACTATCCTGACACTACCGTCGTTGAAATAAGAAGTTCGGAACCGGCATTCATAGACTCGAACCTTAAAGATACGATAAATCCTGATTCAAATGCGTGGGTCGGCGTATCGGCATTCGATGCGCAGGGTAATTCAATACTTAAGGGAAATAAGATAAAACTTAAATGGCACGGTTACTTTAAGGGCGTCAGAGGTAACATGCACGATATGAATCAAAGAACCGTAGCTGGAATTGCTGAAACGACTATACGTATGCAGATATGTCCGGGCGGTACTCTTGATCCTTTAAGGCCGTTAAGAACGTATTATGAACCGCCTCCGCGGCCTTACTTCCAGATAGAGCGATCTTCGAATTCCGTCGAACTCGCTAAAAAGCTTTTGATGCCCGACCAGAGAACGGCGCCTTCGGTCACCTATTGTACGCAGGAAGTCGAGATATATTCCTTTACCGGATATAACATAAAGGGTGAGGCGTATGAGGTCGGCGTCGGAAGCGGCATCGTGAGAAATAATCTCGCAGTGTCTTCGTCGGATTCGAAGGGAAATCTTAAATCGGGCGACCTTGAAGCTTATCTGGTTACGACTACTCATGCGGGCGATGTTTTCTGGGTAACGGCGACTAACGAAGAAGAAAACATCATGGCGCAGTCAACCAAAATGCGTGTCGTTCCTTCCGCTCTGGCGGAAATGCAGGTCGATCCTCCTGAAGCCGAGATCGACGCCGAAAGCGGACAGGCAACATTCGTGGTCAAGGGATTTGACTCATTCAGAAATAAAGCGAGATATACGCCTAAATATCATACACCCGACTCGTTCTTCGTAGATTACTTCAATGAAGATGAAAAGGCGACCTACGAATATCTGGCTACCAATGAAATAATAATAAGCCCGCTTTGGACTACGGACAGCCACGAAGTGGCTTATAAAAACGGCAAGTATGAAATAGAAAACGGCGAAACCGTAGGCGTGTTTCTTTCCGAAGGAAGAACCAGCAGCAATACATACGGCGCGGGCTGGGAACAGGGAACCAAATCGATATTTATTGTCGATACTACCGACGCCAATATAACCGATGCGTTTGGAAATCAAATCAACGCAGCCGTTTCGTATACTGGTTCGAAATTTTTATCGAGCGGCGCGGAACTTCGCTACGGCCTTCAGGATCCTCCGAACGGAAAAGGCTGGGACATCGACAAGACGGATGTGTTTATAACATCGTACGCGAAAGTATTTGTAAAACCTTTAATGAAAGGATATCTCGGATTTAGAGCCGGCACGTCGGAAGTCGATATGAAAGGCGGAGGGATAACGGTCGCCGATATGAACGCGGTGCTCGATAACTCTGATTTAAGCGACGCGCTGAAACTTTCGGTACAGGTATTTGACGACCATAATCAGGCAACGGCATACGATTCCATGACGGAAGTAGTCGTTAAAATCGATACCGCTGAGGATGAATTTGCGCGGATTTACAAGTGGCCGGTCACGGATCTTGCACGTGGAGTCACCGAGCTCAAGGTCCGGCTCGATTGCGGTTCGGTGGAAATCGGCATAACGGCTCACAACTCCAGGTTAAAGCCGAAGGTTAAGCTATATTCGCTTAATCCGAACTATAAGGACATAGCGACGCCGATTGCATTTTCGGAACTTAAGGTCAACGTATTTTCGAATAAGCTGGATCATCTTTACTTTGATCCCGTTATAACCAACAAGGAAGAACGCTTCTCGATAGTTAAAGGAAAGGCGCATCCTCTGCGGGCATATGGTTATGACTATCGTGGAAATCCGATAGAACCGCTGGAATATCAGCCGGCGGGCTGGACGAAAACCGCGGGAGTGCTTGAATCGCAGTCGCGCACCGATTCTCATCTGGACGTAATTTTCAATGCGAGAGATCTGTCTCCGAGCGCGGGCGCTAACCTTCCCGTTGACGTAACGGTTAACGCACAGGCTCGCTTTAAAAAACTGGCCGCGGCAAAAGGCACTACGACGCGCGAGGTCGGTATCGATTACAAGCGTTCGGAAATGGGATATCTTCAGATTGTGAACTTCGGTCTTATGCCGTTCCCGTGCGTATATCAGATGCTCGATAAAGAAAAACTCGATAAGGACGGAGAATATGAACTTTCGTTCGTGTATATGACCGGAGATTCTCCGGGCGACGGCAGGCAGGCGCTGCCTTATATCGGCGTCGCGTTCTGTAAAAACGATAATAATGTCACGGCGTCGGATATATACTTGCTCTATGGAAAACCGCTTTGCACTAACGGTGAATGGTCCAAAACTCCGATGAAGCTGCGCTTCAGGATGGACGGCGCCGCGAAATCTGAAGCGGGCGATGCCGGCGTTAACGATCTCGATGCGGCTAAAAAAGTCATACTTTTCCTCGGCGCGCCTGAAAGCAACGCGGCAAGGCCCGCGATTCGCTTCGATCATGTGACGGTTGAAAGAGTCAACTAAAAAATAATAAACAATAGAAAATAATTGACGGGGGACATAAAAGTTCCCCGTTTTTTATTGCAGAAACTATTTAAAAATAAAAAAAAATGTGATATAATATTAAATAAAAAAAGAGGCGTAAGAACATTTTTATGTTAGAAAAAATATCGAAATTTTTAATTGAAACCAAGTTTTTACCATATCCGTTTTTAAAGAAATTCCTCAATCTTATCGTTACCGAATATGATTTTGGCGGCGCCGTGCTGACGCTTATAGATATCGGGAGCGCCGTTCCTATTCCCGCTTATATCGCTATAAATGCCGCCAATTCAGGCGAACTATACAAAAATTATTCGCTGAAGGATGAAATATTGCAGGATGTCGTTAACTGCGGTTCGGTGATCCATTTCAAAAAAGGAATGAAAAAGGTTTCGGGGGAAACGCTTTCAAATTATCTCAGGGATTTCGAAGAAAGGATAATAATTCCGATAAAATATGAAATGGAGGTCATCGGGCTTATAGACGTCGTGGCCGGATATCATCTGAAAGATAACGTCTATAAGGTGATCGACGAACTTCTGCCGCCTTTTTATCCGCTGATGTATCAGTGGGTTAAGTCTTATCATTCCCAGATGTTTAACAACGAGCTTTTGATAGTTAATGAGATATATCAGGAGATAAATTCGACGATCAACCTTGAAAGACTTTTGAAGCTTATCGTCATGCACGCGAAAAGGCTTATTCCATGCGATTTGTGCAATATTTTTCTGGTCAATGACGAAACCGGCGAGCTCGTTTTGAAAGTTATATCGACTTTCGATGACGGCAATATGAAAAAAGTCAAATTCAAGATCGGCGAAGGCGTCGCCGGAGTAGTCTTCGATACGCGCAAGGGAGTCGTCATCGAAGATTGCGAAAGCGATAAGCGTTTTATAAAGCTTAATGATATGCCGGAAATAAAATCGATGGTATGCGTTCCGCTGATAGCTCAAAACAAGCCTATAGGCGTCATAACGATAACGTCGAAATATCGCAACGCTTTTGATTCGCGCGATTACGATCTTTTAAACATGCTCGCGGCCACGGTTTCCATGGCCATATATAACACGAAATTATTTGAGCGCACTCAAAAAAAAGTTGATGAACTTTCCACGCTTTGTTCCGTTTCCAAGACCATCGGTTCGTCGCTTAATCTTGAAAAGGTTTTGAATTTAATAATGAAAGAAGCGGGAGCCGCGCTTTCCGCGGATATCGGCGCCATAATGCTTTTAAGCGACAACGAAACGGAGCTTATTCCAAAAGTATCATTCGGCATGTCCCAAACATCTCATCATTCGCTTCGCTATAAACTCGGCGAGTCGCTTGTCGGGTGGGCCGCGCAGAAAGGCGAAGGCATATACGTCAAGGATGTTCTGGCTGACGGACGTTATATGCCTAAGGATTCGCTGAATTATGAAATAAAATCCGATATATGCGTTCCGCTTATCGTTCAGGACAAGGTCATCGGCGTTATTACGCTCGCGGTCGGACCTCAAAAACCCGCGTTCGGCGATGAGGATATGAAGCTTTTGACTTCCATAGCCACGCAGGCGGCGGTAGCGATATATAATACCGAGCTTTACGAAAAATCCGAACAGAAGGTGCGGGAGCTTACAACGTTATACGAAATATCACGCGCCATCGCCTCCACTTTGAATCTTGAAAACGTTTTGAACCTGGCTATGAAAATGATAAATCAGCTCATGAATACGAGGCGCTGCTCCATACTTATCCTTGATCGCGATTTTAAGGAGGTCAACGTCAGGGTGTCGCAGGGCCTTTCGGAAGACATACTCCGCGGCATAAAGATAGATGACCGCGAAACCGTCCTTAATTTCGTTCTCAGGACCAAGCAGCCTATATTGATCAAAAATCTCGAGGACGATCTCTTTTTCAGAAGCGTTAAATCCGAGCGGTATACGACGAAGTCATTTATGAGCGTTCCCCTCAATATAAAAGATCAGGTTATAGGCGTTATCAACGTTACAGATAAGGCCGACGAAAGTTTCTTCGATGATGACGATCTAAAGCTTCTTGTGACGCTCGCTAACCAGATAGCTTCCGACGTTGAAAATGCAAGGCTTTATGAAATGGCCGTAACCGATGGCCTTACCGAAATATTTAACCACAAATATTTTCAGCAGCATCTTGAAAAGGATATGGAGCGCGCCAAACGATATCAGGAAGAGATATCACTGATGATGATAGATATAGACCACTTCAAAAAGTGCAACGATACTTTCGGACACCAGGAAGGCAATAAGGTTTTAAAAAAGATCACTTCGATATTGAAAAAGTCCATACGCGAAGTCGACCTTCTCGCCAGGTACGGCGGCGAGGAATTCGCCATCGTGCTTCCGCGAACTCCGAAAATAGGCGCTTTCGAGATCGCCCAGAGGATACGGGAAACGGTTGAAAATACCGAATTCGTTATGGGAGGTCAGCAGTTGATTATAACCGTTTCCATAGGAATATCATCGTTTCCCGATGACGCCGCGCTTCAGTTCGATCTTATAAGAAAGTCCGATATGGCCTTATACCACGCTAAAAAAACGGGCCGCAACAGAGTTATTTGTTACGATGAAAGCCTTTCCGGAATACACACCGCGATGTGATAACGAAACCATTCATGATAAGGGAGTATTAGCGTATGATGTTACAGGATTTTTACCGCAGCGCGGTCGCCGTTGGCATAGATTATGACCCGCGCGGCGCGGCATGGGTGAAAAAAACTCTGCTGAGGGCCAAGGACGAGTATAACAAGCTCACGACCGAGGAAAAAGTTTGGGCGGGTAAGGAATACACGATAAATCCTTATGCCGACACAAGGGTCTTGCATGGAGAACCGGAAGTATTGATCAGCAAAAGGATACTCGTGGGTATCGATATAGGAGTCGGCGAGATACTCGTCGCGGATAAATTAAACGGCCGCGGTAAAAATATCGATCTGGTCGTGGCGCATCACCCTGAAGGCAAGGCTTACGCTAAATTTTATACGGTCATGCAGATGCAGGCCGATATTCTCCATAAATTTGGCCTTCCGATAAACGTTGCCGACGGGATGCTTTCCGAAAAAATACGCGAGGTCGAGAACAAGATCTTGCTGACGAATTTGAACCGTGATACCGATATAGCGGCGCTTTTAGATATTCCCTATATGTGCGTGCATACGCCGGCTGATAACGCGGCGACGACCTTTCTTCAAAGGCTTATGGATAAGGAAAAACCTGAAAGGCTCGGAGACATAATTTCTCTTTTAAAAATGATACCCGAATATAAAGAGGCGCTGAAGCGTCATTCGGGTCCTAAGATACTCGCCGGCGTCGCGGAGCGCAGGGCCGGCAAGATATTCGTCGATCTAAACGGCGGCGCCGAAGGTCCGGCGCAAATATACGAAAAACTGGCTCAGGTCGGCATCGGTACCGTCGTGAGTATTTGCGTTCCCGAAGAACACAGAAAGGAAGCGGAGAAGAACCACATATCCATAATAGCCGCCGGAAGCACTGCTTCCGATTCTCTTGGATTAAATCTCGTGCTTGACAGGATATTGAAGGATACCGGCATCGAGGTTATCGAATGTTCCGGCTTTAGAAGGTTCTGCCACGAATAAAAATGGAAAGCTATAAATTATCACTTGAATTTGATCGAGTTCTCGCTCTGATGGCCAGATATATTAAAACGGCGGCGGGGCGCGAGCTTTTATATTCGATACCGGAATGCGCTGACGAGGCGGCCATATACTCGAGATTTACGCTTCTGGGCGAAATCAAGACCCTTATCAGCTTTGATTCAAAGCTTTACTTTGACGACATAGAAGATTACCGTGACAGCTTGAAAAGGCTTCGGATCGAAGGGTATATTTTCGAGCCCGTTCTTTTGTACAAACTTTCAAAAACTCTTGATGCCGTCACTCAGATAAGAAATACCGCGTTTAAATACCGTGAAAAATATCCGGCGCTATGGAAGGTCGCGTGCGATATCGGTTCTTATAATAAAATTTATTCCGAGATATTCCGCTGCGTCGATACCGACGGCGGCATCCTTGACGCGGCGTCTCCTAAGCTGGCTTCCATCCGACGCTCGATTTCCGTCCTTGCGTCCCGCGTTCAGAATAAGCTTCGCGATCTTATCAACCACATCAAGACGCACGCTCGCCTTTCCGAAGATTACGTTACCATACGCGAAGGCCGTTTCGTAATACCGTTGCCGGTTTCCGAGCAGAGCCGCGTCAAGGGGATCATACACGATTATTCCCAGTCGCGCTCGACCGTTTTCATGGAGCCGGTCGCTATAATGAGCGAAAATAATGCTTTACGTGAACTTAAAGAGGACGAAACCGCGGAAGTAAGCCGGATAATATTCGCCCTTAATGAAATGGTCAAACCGGAAGTGAACGGCATAATAAATTCGCTCGGGGTTGTTTTTACGCTCGATCGAGATAACGCAATAGCCAATTTCTGCGTCACGAAAAACTGCGAGAACGTAAAAGTTTCGAATGACGGCGAGCTCGAGATAATCAACGGCCGCCATCCTCTTTTGAAGGACGGCTGCGTTCCCCTCAACCTTAAGATATCGCGTTCGCACGATATCCTTCTTTTGTCGGGTCCGAACGCCGGCGGCAAGACTGTTCTTTTGAAAACCATCGGGCTTTTCTGCGTTATGGTCAGATGCGGCATACCAATTCCGGCTAACGCTTCGACCGTTCTGCCGTTTATAGACCGGATGTTCGTGGATATAGGCGATTCTCAGAGTATAACAGAGAACCTTTCGACTTTCTCGGGGCATATTAAATTTCTCTCGGGAATGATCGAGGGTATAGAAAGCACCGAAAAGACCATGGTTCTCCTGGACGAACTCGGCACCGGTTCCGCTCCGAACTATAGTTCCGCCATCGCCTGCGCGATTATCTGGCGTCTGGCCGAAAAACGAGTTAAATCGGTTATAACCACTCATTTTTCCGGCGTGGTTGATTATGTCTACTCGCTTGAGAACGCCATCAACGGGTCGCTCGAATTCGACATAGCCACGCTCCGGCCCACGTACCGTCTTATAATGGGCATACCCGGGGCCTCATATGCCATACATATAGCGAAAAATCACGGTCTTCAGCAATACATAATCGACAAGGCGTCCGAGTTCCTCGATAAGAATGAAGTGAAGTACGAGGAAATAATTTCAGAGCTCATAAAATATTCTTCGGATCTTAAAGGGCAGTATCAGAGAGTGATGGCCGAATCGGAAAGCGTGAAAAAAACCGAACGCAGGCTTTTGGACACTGAAAAGGCTTTTAAAAAGACCCGCCGCGAGGTGGAGGACGAGTTGCGCGAGGAATACGAGAAAAAATATAACGAGATGCTTCGCAAGGTTAACGCGACCGTTTCAGCCCGCGATGCGGATATAAAAGCGGCGAAGAAAAAGCTGGGCGAGGAGATAGTTTCGGAAAAAAAGGCTATAGCGGCTAATGTTATAAAAAAAGGCGGCGAAGGCTCGCAGGCCGGGGATGCGAACGGATCGTCTCTGGCGGCGGCATCTTTTCCGTATAATGTTTCCGATATAGTGACCATAGAAAAACTTAATTCCAGCGGAATCGTCAAGGAAATCGATCTTAAAAAACGTCAGGCGAAGGTCGAGCTTAAAAACAAGATGGAAATGTGGGTTAAGTTTTCCATGATATCCGGCACGCTCGAAAATCTTGCCGAATTCGAGGATGCAGGCGTTATTTCCTATACCAGGGAAGCTTTTTCCGTAAGCCGCGAACTGGATATCAGGGGAAAAAAATGCGAGGACGGCATAGAGGAGCTCGAACGCTATCTTATTAAGGCGGCCGAAAGTCGTTTTGAAAGCGTGAGAATAATACATGGAAAGGGTACGCTGGCGCTTAAGGCCGCGGTCGAAAGCCACCTGCGGCAGTCCCGGTTCGTGAGTTCCTTCAGGACGGGAAAACTCGGCGAGGGAGACTACGGCGTTACCCTCGTCGAAATAAAGTTTTGATCCGGCGCGGTGATATTTTGAACAACTCGGCGGTTTTGAACGTCAAGGAAAGCGAAGGATACTTCGACTGCTCTAAAAAAGCGGTTTATAGCTTTCTGTTCGTACTTCCTCTTATTCTAATATACGAATTTATGATATTGATCACCGGGACGAGCATAAGAAACGGCGCTGACGTTATATTAAAGCTGTTCTTCAACCTCATAGGCATAAAGACCATAGTCGGCTTCACCCTTATAATTTTGTTCATTTACGCGTATATAGTTTTTTCGGAAAGGGCCAAAACTACCGAGGTCATATATCCGGTTTATTTCGTTTATATGTTCATGGAGTCTTATATTTATTCGATCTTTCTGGGGCCCGCCGTTATAAAACTCACCGAACGCGTCGCGCCGGGTCTCGCGGCCGGGCCTCGCGGATTTTCGATGTCCGACAGGTTCATAGCATCCATAGGCGCGGGGATATATGAGGAATTTGTTTTCAGGCTGGTGATGATAAGCGCTTTCATATATCTGTTTAAAAAATTTATCGGAATGTCCGAATGGCAGGCGGCAGTATTCGCCATATTCTGGTCGGCGTTCATATTTTCCGGATTTCATTATATCGGCCAGCTCGGTGATCATTTTGACGTGACTTCATTCCTGTTCCGGTTTATAGCCGGCGTTATTCTTTCTCTGCTTTATTTTTTGAGAGGTTATGGAATAGCGGTATACACCCACGCGTTGTATGACATAAAAGTTTTTTTCTTCGCTTAAAGTTGGCGCTCCAAGCCGCTGCCGGCCGGACTGATTTTCGGCCATTGCGGGATCAGGGCTCGTTATTGCGTGGTGGAAGGAAAACCATTTCGAATTAACTTTATAGGCATGAAAGTTTGGTAATTTTATATTAATGGGGTTGTTATGATAGAAAAGGTTGACGTGTTATATCTGCATGTGCCGAAATTTTCCAATTATTATAAGCCTTTCGATGAATATATGTTCATAAATTTTATTTCGATGGGGCTTTTCGCGCTGGCCGATCTTACGGAAAAAGCCGGTTACAAATCTAAAATAGTGCATCTTGGCGTTGAATGGATTCTGGATAACCGGTTTTCGATACTTGATTATATTGAAAAAGCCGATCCGAAAGTCATAGCTGTTCCAGTATTCTGGCATCCCCAAACCTATGACGCGGTGAGCGTCATGAAGGCCGTGAAAAAAAGATGGCCCGAAAAAATAGTCGTTACCGGCGGATTCACCGCGTCATATTTCGCCGGCGAGGTCATACGCGAAGTTCCCGAAATAGACGCCGTCGTGAAAGGGCATGGAGAGCGCTCCATGCTCGAGATCGTTAAAATCGCCGCCGTTTCGAAAGAAAATGATAATATAGATTTTTCGAATATTCCAAATGTGTTATGGAAGAAAAGAGACGCTTCCGGCGGCTTTGCCGTCGTCGAGAATGAAGAAAAATTCTTCGCGACGCCGGAAGATCTTGATTCGCTTAATTTCACGAATATTTCCCTGCTTTCGAATTATGAATGCTATATGAACAGCTTCAGACTGAACGTGGCGTATTCGAAAAAAATATCGCGCGAGGAAAATCTCAAGATCACGCCGGTGCGCGCATACCACCTTCCGCTTTTTATAGGCCGCGGCTGTCCGGTCGAGTGTAAGCTCTGCGCCGGCAGAAATAAAAATCAGATCAAAATGAATAATTCCGGGTGCGTCATAACCCGTTCGCCCGAAAAGGTCTGCGATTCGATCGTGGAAATAAAGAAATACGGATTTGATCAGGTTATCGTATGTTACGATCCATATCCGGACAGACCCGATTATTTTATAAAGCTTTTTAAAATGATGCGCGAGCGCGGCATCGAGATCGAAATGTTCTTCGAATCATGGGGACTTCCGACGAAGGAATTCATAGACGAGTTCGGAAAGACCTTTCACGGAAGATATTCGGCTATAGCCATATCGGCTGAGTCGGGTTCGGACGAGGTCAGAAAGAAGATACGCGGTTATCATTTCACTAACGATGAGCTTTTTAAAACGCTTGATTATATGGAAGAGAACATGGTCAGATTTCTTTTGTTCTTCACCGTCGGTAACCCTTTTGAAAAAGCCGCCGATCTTGATAAAACTGAAGAGATAATCGAACGGGTCAAGGATAATTACAGATATGTGAGCTGGCTGACCACATATCCAGTTCAACTCGAGCCGGGTTCGGCGGTTTTTGAGGAACCTGAAAAGCATGGCGTCGAAAAGCTTTTGAACACTTTCATGGATTATTATAATTTTCATGGAAGTATCGACTCTTGCCTTTACACGAATTTAGGCTATAATGTTAAAGGGTACTTTCCCGACGAACCGGCGCTTGAAACCGTCGCGGAGCGCATAAAATGGTTTTCGGAAAAGATAAGCGAAGTGAGATGCGAACGTTTTTGCATTTTACATCCCGATCCGGAGACCGCCAGACATTACTGTGAAAAACTTCACGAGAATTATTCGGAAATGGGATTCGGTTCGCCTGAAAATTTTTCCAGGTCGAGCTTCGTGTAAGCTTGCGAGCGAACTAGAATTAACCGTAATATAAAGAGTGTGATTTATAAAATATGAGAATCTTACTTGTAAGAACTTCAAGCAGGCTTCATGAAAACTACGTTTATAACAGAATGTCGCCGCCCATGGGACTTATGTATCTGGCATCCTCGGCCCGTCTGAGGTTTCCAGACGCCGAAATACGCATCGTCGATCTTTTAGCCAACGACGATTATGCCGAGCAGTTGATAAAATTTGCGCCCGATATAGTTGGGTTTTCTACGCTGACGTGCGAGGCGTTTCAATTGCCGCGGCTTATTTCAATGGCGAAGTCTCAGAGCTACAAACCGCTCGTTGTCGTCGGAGGGCCTCACGCGACGTCCAGCCCTCTTTCGATATTCGCTCAGACGCAGGCTGATATGGCCGCGCTCGGTGAAGCCGACGCGACATTCGTCGAGATCCTTGAAAAACTATTGGAAAAAAAGCCGCTTGAATCCATAGCGGGAACGATTTTTAAAAAAGTCAGGCCGAACGGAGATTTTGAGCTCGTTCGCGGGCCCGAAAGACCGGCGATCCAAAACCTTGATTCGTTACCGTTTCCCGCCTGGGACTTGATAGATATCGAAGCTTACCAGAAGAGCCTGGATATGAATATATGGCACAAGGAAGACCGCTATATGACGCTTTTTACGAGCCGCGGCTGCCCTTATCAGTGCATATACTGCCACCGCATCTTCGGGAAAAAACCTAGATTTCGTTCGGCCGAGAGCGTCGTCGATGAGATATCCATGATCGTTGAAAAATATAATATACGTGAATTTCAGATCATCGATGATATTTATAATCTTTATCCGGCGCGCGTTATAAAGATAGCTGAACTGCTGAAACAACGCGACCTGAAAGTGAGCTTTTCATTCCCGAACGGAATTCGGGCCGACATTATGAACGAACGCGTCCTTCGGGCTCTTAAAGACTCTGGCGCTTACAATCTTACGGTCGCCGTTGAAAGCGCAAGCCCCAGGCTTCAAAAACTTATGAAAAAGGGCGTCAATATTGAAAAAGCGGCTAAGGTTATAGATATGGCCGCCGACATGGGATTTATAGTGAACGGGTTTTTCATGCTTGGGTTTCCGGGTGAAACATATTATGAAATGATGGGAACGATCGATTTCGCGGTTCAATCCAAGCTTCATCACGCGCTCTTCTTTTCCGTCAATCCTCACGGTTTTACGGAATTGAGCGAAACTTATTACAAAAAACAAACAACCGAGGAATGCAAGGGAACGGAAAAATTCCATTATTTTAACAGATATTTTCATCTGTCTGAAGTGTCGCCGGTCATGTTTTCATATATCATGCTGTATGCCAACCTCAAATTTTATATGCAGTTGCGCCGCGTATGGGCTCTTATAAAGATCGCGCCCAGTTTCAGCAAATTCATAACGCAGGGAATATTCTTTTTCTTCTCGATCGCTTATTATAACTTGAAATATCTCATTCGAACGGCTTGTCATGAATATTTTCCATTTAAAAGCCGGCGCGGATAAAAGCTTTTTCGGCGGTTTCGCGTTTCGCGCCGAAACGATGTATTAAAAATGGAGAATATGAAATAAAGAAATTGCGGTTACAGCCTTTAGCCGCGCTGTTCCATCATTTTGACACTCGCGCAAAATGAAAGGAGTTCAAAGTTTTTTTATTTCGCGGATTTAACTTCTCCCGACAATTTGACTGTCATGGCTGCGATCATGGATGTGCCGTCCACAATAGTTTTTTCAAGAGTGACCGCGCTTTTTTTGATGTCGGTAATAGTGGCGTCAAGGTTTCGGACATTCGCGCTGAACTCGTCGAGAGATTTTGAAAACTTATGCGACGCTTCGGATACTGTTCCGTTTATTTGCTGGAGCGGGACGATAAATTCCTTCACGGTCTGTATGAGCTCCACGTTTTTATTTATATCGCTCACTACAACGTCCATTCTTGATAGTCTTGAATTTACTTCATCGATGTCATATTTGATCTTTAAAATGGCGTCTTTCACGATTTCGAGCAGAACGATTACTTTTCTTCCGATGTATAAAGCGCCGAGCAGGACGAAAAGCACAAAGACGGCGTCCATCAGGTCTAAAGCTGAAAATTTCAAGATATATCCGGGTGCGGCACTTGCTGTTGATGGCATTTTTATCACCCTTTTTCTTTATTTTTATAAAATGATACAACAAAAAAACCTATTTTTCAAGTATTTATTAGAGACCGCTGTTTTAATAAGGCCGATTTTAAAAATACGGCTGAAAAGTTAATGAAAGTAAAAAACAAACAAAATGAACCGTTTTAAGATCACGTGAAATTTGATCGCGCCGGTTCGGCTTACGCGTTTGTTTTAGAAAGCGACGATGTTGTCATGAGCGGTGAGCGGCTATTATTTTCAGAGTTTATATAAATTTAAAATTTGACACCTTTAATCTATTGTGCTATAATTTTAAAAAGTAAATAACTTTCATGGGGTGCTTTATGGACGTAAGAGCCGAGGTCATCAAGATAATAAACAAGGTCCTGGGAAAAACTTCATTCCTTGACGTGTGCTTTTTTGATCACAACGTTATCGCAAGCCTCAGGCAGATCGATTTCATGCGCAAAAAGTACGACTTTAGAGGCTCGCCCCTTGAATTTAGCGACGTCAAATCCGTAGAAGCGTTATACGAACGCATAAAGCGCTATTCACCAGGGTTTAACGATGACGCGAAACAATTCGCGAGGGATATATTCGCTAAATTCGCCAACGATATTTTCCGCGGAGTGACATTTAAAAAAGCAGACGCCGCAAGGATTATAGGCCATTATAAGGCGTCGTCGGGCCACGGTTTCGAATACAACGTCAATAATTTTGAAAATGACAATATTTCTTATGGCAAAATATTTTCAGAGATATTAAAAACCATGAAAAATTCGGGCGCGAAAATAAATATCGTGGAATCCGAGATCATGGGCTGCCTCAATATTTCTATATATTCGCTTCTGGGCGATAAAATAATCGACAAGGGTTTGAATATCTTAAACCTTTCCAAACAGGGCAAAGACGTAGTTCATTTCCTCACGATACTCGAAAAAGTATTTAAGATCAAAGTTCCCTTCGACGAAGTTGGAAACGGCGATATTTTTACTAATGTTTATAAATGGATAAACTTCCAGCGCCCCGATTTCAACATTAATAAGGCCGCGGTCGAACAGGAAATTACCGCCATCGCAGCCAAAGTCTTTAACGATTCGAACCTTATATTGAGCCTTATTAACGATATCGAAACCAAATATACTATAAATATTTCCAAAGAGGAACTGTTTTTATCCAACGGCCTTGAAGGCTTCGTAAAAGTCGTCGAAAAGTCCATAAAGGATCAGCGGCCCCAACTCGCTACGGCTAATCTCGACCTTTCGCTCGAGGTTTTAACGCTCGCTTCGACCTTTCTTTCAAAACATTTCGATCTTCCTAAACCTAAAAATCTCTCTTCTGAAGTTGAAAACAAGTTCATAGCGGACGTTGAAAAACGTTTTAAAGTTAAATTTTCGGTTTTTGACCTGCTGGAGATAACCGGCCTTGAATCGATAATCAAGGCGGTCGAAAGGCTCGTCAGGAAACAAAAGGTCAACGAAAAATATCCCGGCCTTCTTCCTGCTCCGGCGGATGTCGGAAAGCATGTTCGAAGCGAAGTGCTGAAAATATCGCGTGAAAACATGATAATCACGCCCGACATGTCTTCCATGGATATAGGCGGTCTTGATTTTCCGAAGAAGATAGATTCGATGCTTGCCATCGAAGTCGTCGTTCAGCTTGAAAAAACCTTTAAAATAAAGATACCTGAAGAAAAACTCTATTCGCTTGAAACTCTTGACGGGACGAAAAGGATCGATCATATCGTTAATTTGGTGGAAAACCTTCTTGCTGAAAAGGGCCGTCGTGAACGCGATAATAAGCCTTCCGGCGATTTGCGCGACAAATTATAACATTAGAGAGGTTTAAACCTTCCTTATGGATATACTGAATACGTTAAAAGAATATTCGATAAAAAAGCCTTCCGGGGCTTTTTTATTTTATGAAACCGAAAGCGTGACCTATGGGACCCTTTATTCGGAAGTTTTAAGGGTGGCTGAAAGCTATTCGTCCGCCGGCTTCTCGAAAGGCGATGTTTGCGGATTGATGGCCGCGAGTCCCGTCAGATTCATCGTTTATTTCCTGGCTTCGCTTCGCACGGGCGTGGTTTGCGTTCTTTTAAACAAAAAGTCCGGCGCCGAGGAGCTTCAGAAGATCGTCAATATTTCAGGAATAAAATCCATTATAACCGACAGCGCTTTTTCAAATCCCGCCGGCGTCTTCTGCCGCGACGGAAGCGAAATTAATTATTTCTGCCCTGAAATAATTGAAGAATCACCTGATACGGTTCATCCGAAACTTTCGCCGGAAGACGGAGCGATTTTTATGCTGATCACTTCAGGCACCGGCGGAATGCAGAAAATCGTCAAAAAAACGTTAGGCGCCATGGCTTTTCAGAGCGAAAAACTTATGCCGCAAATTTCAACGGCCGGATCTGAATTACGCTATTTCGCCAACGTTCCAATGTCGCATTCGTACGGTATCGAATTCGCGCTTTACGGCGCGATCATAAACGGCGCCCGCCTCTATTTAAGTGCCTTCAGGTTTTCGGAAGCCGCCATGAAGGAGATCGCCGATAATTCGATAACTCATGTTTTCACGGTTCCGCCGTTCATAATAAACCTTGTTAACTATAAGAAAAATACGAAAACCGATTTTCCCGCCCTCGAAATGGTCGTTTCCGCCGGAATGCGTCTGGCGCCGGTTATCTCAGAAGGCTTCTTCGGAGAATTCGGCTTTAACATAAGCTCCGTTTACGGCATCACCGAACTTGGCAACGTTTCATTTAAGCCTTCGCGCAAGGGCGAGCGGGAATGCGATATCGACAACAACGTCGGCGCGCCTCTCGAAGGTAATGAAATACTCGTTTTAGATGATGACGGGCGCCCTCTTCCGCTCGGAAGTCCGGGCCGGGTGATAGTTAAAAAAGCGGTTCCCGACGGAGGCTATTACGAAGAAACGCCTTCCGCGGCCTTGAAAAAATGGTCCGCCGATCATAAAGTTTTCGAGACCGACGATATTGGTTATCTGGACGAATCAGGTTCCCTGCATCTTTTGGGGCGCTCGGCCGCGTATATCAATATCGGCGGCGAGAAGATCAATTCCTTTGATATTGAAAACTTTCTCCGCGAAACCAGGCTTTTTAAAGAGGTTTTAGTGTGGGGAAAGGACGACGGCTTTCTGGGCGAACGCATAGCCGCCGCGGCGGTTCTTGAAAATGGAGTTGAAGTTGGCGAGGATGAGGTTCGTGAGATCTGCCGGAAGTCGCTTCCGCTTATAAAAGTGCCGCGCGAAATAAATCTTTTTAAGGACCCGTTCCCGAAAACGGCCACCGGCAAGGTCCGCTTCGATCAAGTCGTTAAAATGTGCGCGGCGCGCGACAATTGAAACAAGATCATTGGATTCGAATATGCTTGTTTTGAATATTGATTATCGGGCGTGAAGCGTTAAAGACGGATAAGGGAAATGACCGGACGTAAGTCCGGTCATTTTTGTAAATGTCCTATTGAATATATTATTCCACGATGAATATGGATAAATCCTTATATTCTTTCCAGATATTTTTTCTTCAATTCATGTTTTTCAAGGCCGGTTTCTATTATAGTGTCTAAGAGTTCGGGATAAGTTATGCCGACCGCGGCGGCGCCCTGAGGAAGAAGCGACGTCATCGTCATTCCGGGAAGAGTGTTCGTTTCGAGGACGAATATGGTTTCGCCGCGGATGATCATGTCGGTTCTGCTCATGCCCTGGCATCCAATGGCCTGATGGACGGCGAGCGCCGTTTTTTGAACGGCTTTTGTGAGTTCCTTCGAAAGGCGTGCGGGCGTTATTTCCTCGGCGGCGCCTTTGGTGTATTTAACCTTGTAATCGAAGAACGTGTTTTTGGGGCAGCTTATCTCAGTCACCGGAAGAGCCATGGGGCCGCGGCCTCTGGTTTGCTCTAAAACGCCGCAGGTGACTTCGACGCCGTCGATGAATTCTTCGATCAAAGCCTGAGTGCCGAAATAAAAACATTTTTCGAGCGCTTCCTTGAGCTCGTCTTCGGTTTTGCAAAGCGTTACGCCGACGGAAGAGCCGAGAAGAGGCGGTTTTACTACGCACGGTACGCCGATCCAGTTTTTGATTTCATCGAGGACATTGCGGTAATTTTTTTCGAAATCTAAATCGTGATATACAAGCGAACGAGCGGTGTTGAGCCCGAATTGCGAGAAGATCTGCTTGGCGCGGATCTTATCCATGGCGAGTGACGACGCCATTACGCCCGAACCGGTATAGGGAAAATTGATCGTTTCTAAAAGGCCTTGAAGCGAACCGTCTTCGCCGATCGCGCCGTGAAGCGCGAGATAAGCGATATCGGCCGTTTTTAACAGGTCGTGCGCTTTTTTTACCGCTTCGCGCGATGGCATATTGGCGGGTTCCGGCCTTGTCATAGCTTTGGGTTGCGGCGCTTCGAGCAGCGCGTTCATCGTCCATGGCATGGCGAGAGGCGTTTTTTCGTATCCTATAAGCCAGCCGCCGGTCTTGGTTATTTCGACGGGAAAAGCGTCGTATTTTTGAGGATTTAAATTTTTCAGCACCTGCATGCCCGAGTTAAGTGAAACTTCACGTTCTACTGAAGGACCGCCCATTATTACGGCTACATTGATTTTTTTCAAATTAATCACTCCTTGTTTGTGTTATTTAATAGTTTTGTCCTTTAAAAAAGCGGA
The DNA here is from genome assembly GCA_964545075.1 of uncultured bacterium. GTDB lineage: Bacteria > Muiribacteriota > UBA9980 > UBA9980 > UBA9980 > DAOPXV01. Next base: position 11,102 of record CAZJFS010000039.1, on the reverse strand, counting down.
TGATACTCTTTTATATAAAAAGTAAGTTATAAGCGTGTCAACGCTTCCCTTTAATATATTAAATAGCGGAATTACGAAGAAGATGAGCTTATGCGCCGCCGGATCGTAAGCCATTCCCCATAATGGCAGGAGCACCCGGTTTACGGGAATCATAATAAGCGCCATAGCGATGGTTCCCGAACACATTCCGATTATGGCCCCTTTCAGATTTTTGTTTCTCGAATATATCAGCGCGCTTAATCCGACGAAGGCTATTCCTGCGATATTATTGGCGACCAGCGTTCCGAGTATGTTAAACGTGGTCACGAAATGGATCGCGTTCTTTAAAAGAACGACGCATACGCCGGCCGCCGGTGATATGGCGAATCCGATTATAAGCGCCGGCACCTCGGATATGTCGAATTTTAAAAAATCCGGAAAGAGCAGAGGTATCGGAAACTCAAGCAGTTTCATCAGAACGAAAGAGATGGTTCCGAAAATGCTCACTTTGGTCAGTATATTCAGCTGTATCATATGATTGCTCCTTATCTATAATTATCGGCTTATTCTTATTGATTTATATCCAATTTTATGATAATTTATAGCACTATCACAAAAAAGAAAGGGAAATGCCATGGGACCGAAACTTCCGATCATAGTAACCGCGGCTGTCATAATCGACGCCGAAAAAAAACTTTTTTTAGCGAGGCGCCATTCGCATGACGATTGCGGCGGCCTCTGGGAATTTCCAGGTGGGAAACTAGAACCGGGCGAGACGCCGGCAAAATGTCTTGAACGAGAAATAATGGAGGAACTCGGTTTTGAAATTAAAGCGTTCAGGCCTTTTAATTTCAGTTACTGGGAATATTCCGGCAAAAACATATTGCTTATGGCGTATCTCTGCGCTCCCGTTTCCGGAACTCCTAAAAAGCTTGATTGCGCTGATTTTGGCTATTTTACATCGGCCGGTATAAAAACCGGTGGAATTCAAATTGCGCCCGCGGACGTGGCGCTTCTGGAAGAAATCGTCGAAAGGAAGTTGATAAGCTGATGGAATTATATATTACGTTAATAGCTCTTTATTTTTTACTGCTTTTGATATCGATAGATTTTAAAAATTTCGGACTTAGAAAGCCGTTTCTTTTTAATTTTAATTTGAACGCCACTATTTTTTTAGCGCATTTCGCGCTGATTTATTTTTATGTCCTGGGAAATAGTATTAAAGGTTCCGTTAATTTTTCGTCAATATGGCCTTTTTTGATATCGCATTTAAGTATTGAGGGAAATCCTCAGATCGAAAGACTCGGAATGGCGCATGAACTTATTTTGCTGATGCTGCTTCCCCTTTATTTTTCGCTGTTTTTTAACAGGCGCCCGCGCGGTTATATTTTTATTCTTTTGGCGCTCGCGGTGAGTTTATATTCCGTTTCGGGAATATATGCGTTTGTTGATAATTGCAATTACTCATTTAAAGCCGATTTCACGGCGATAAATAAATTTATCTGCACCAATGAAATCACGAAAATGATGTCCGATCTTGAGTCCGCAAAGCTTTTCGCTCCGCGTACGGACGAAATAAGAGCCGAAAAATTCCCGGATCAGGTTTTGACCGCGAGCTCCGAAATATATCTTTACATGAAAAGAAATTGCGGCTGGAACAATAATTTAAATATGCGCATGAAGCATACCGTTCCGCTGTGGCACTCCAAATATACGGGCGTATACGCTATCGATGAGCGCGAACATCATTATTACCTGAAAGGCGGAAATTTTAACGATCTTACGATCTACTGCGACAACGTCACGTCTTATGAAGTCGAATCCGCAATCAAAAAGGCCCTTGTGGAACTTAAAAAAATGAAAAAATAAATTGGATATCTTATTCTTTAGTTAATATATTAAATGTTAAAAAAAGGGGCGTCCGAAAGTTACCTTTCCGGACAGCCCTTTTTTTATTTTATGTTATATTAATTTTTCTTGATATATCCCGTTTGTGGTTTACGTTACTAAGGTTTCCCCGAGCTTTTTTAATTGTCCAGAAGGTTTTCCGAAGTTTTAGTCGCGCTCGTTTTCTTTGCCGTTTTTGTCGCTTTGACCGTCTTCTTTTTTGTCTTCGTCGAACTCTTTTTAACGCTCTTTTTCGGTTTTTCTTCGTCGTATGAATCGATGTTAAGCTTGTCGGCCGTTACCTCTTCCTCTTCGATGTTAAGCGAACTTATATTTCTGGCCGTAAGCTTTAATTTATTATCCGGCGGCGTCGCCTGACGTTTAAAAGTTTCATACAGGTTGTTGGCTATCTTTGCCTTGTCGGTTCCCGGAGCCATCTTCGTAACTATCTCGCAGGCCTCGCTCGCCTTGTCGAATTCGCCGATCTTGGCGTAAAGCGACGCTATGCTTATGTAGTTATCCGCGTTCGTAGGGTTTATGGCTATCGCGTCCTTATATTCCTCTATGGCTTCGCCGTATAGTTTCTGGTATTGATATATTCCGGCGAGTTTAACATGCGCTTCCTCCGAATTGGGCTTCATGTTCAACGCTTCCCTATAGGCCTTTACCGCTTCGTCGTTCCTGCCGGCCAATACGAGTTTATTGCCTTCCCTTATCTTTTCGTCGGGTTTTCTTACGCCCGATGCGCGGGGTATTTCGACGACGGGCGATTCATCCTTGCCCAGCACCTTGTTTATATCCGGCTGCGGTTCGGCGGCGCTTACGAGGCGTCTTCCAGAGCCGGACTTGGAGCCGGCAAAAGATGCCGAGGGATTTCTATCCGTTGCGCCTAACTTTACTATCTGGTTGGCGTTGCGTTTCGACGCGCTCGGATATGCCGCTATTTTCGAACTTGAATTGCAGCTTGCGCAACCGCTTACCGCGTCGATATGGCCTTTTTTACAAACAGCCCTGCTCTGAAGGCTCATTTTGCCGTCAGGATCGTCGCATTGCGGAGTGGTCGGGCGTCTATATTTGCGCAAGAGATTTTCAAAAAGGAAGCTTCCGAATCTGGCCGTGGCTGAAAACCGCTGCACTTCGCCAAGTTCCGCTCTCATGTAAGCGTAGTCGAAACGCCATCCGCCGCGTGTAAGAGAGAAGCCGGCGGTTCCCTGGCCGTCGTTGACGCCCGCGCGTCCCAGGAACGTTTCGTTGAATTGATATTCCCATCCGGCGTTTAATTTTACGTCCCTGCCCTTGACCTTGTCCGCGTCTATGGCTATAAGAGAGCCCCAGTCGCGTAGTTTTATCGCCATGCCGCCTCTCACGGTTACCGGGATGTCGTCGGTTACGCCCGTGCTCCATTTAAGTTCCGAAGGGAGCGCATCCTGCACGTTAATGCCGAAGTTTATGGTCTTTGAAGGTTTGTATAATAACGCGAAATCCGCTTCGGTGCCGTTGGCTTCCTTGAAATACAGCTTCTGTTTTATGTCTTTTACGGTGAGGCCGAGCGCCGCTCTTTCGGAGATTTTATGTCCGTATGAGAACATTCCGACCTGCTCCTTGTCTTCGGTGTAATTTACTATATTGGGTATCTTGTCTTTCGTTATTGGTATCTGGTCGGTTTTAAGCAGCGCTCCCGAAGCTCCGATGACGCGCCCGTGCACCAGCGGCAGGATAAGGCTTAAATAGTCATACTTGATATCGAAGTCGTAAGCTTCGGAGTGCATGGTCGTGACCTCTACGTTTTTCATAAAGGCGAGGCCCGCGGGATTGAAAAATATCGCTGAAGCGTCGTCAGCCACGGCCGTTCCCGCGTTGCCCATTCCAAGCTGTCTCGCGCCAACGCCCTGTTTCAGAAAAAAGTCGGGATTGGAATACGCGAAGGACGCCGAAATGTCCGCGAAAATGGTTATGGCTAAAGCCAGCGCGGCGATCGTTAGCGCTTTTTGAGCGAAGCCCCATTTTTTCACCGGGTATATAAGTTTTTTCATTTTAAACCTCATAAAATACCTCATTTTATGTTTATATCGGCTGCGCGGCGAATTAATTGATAGCTTCATTTTGCGCCGGCCGCTATAATTATATTTAATTTAAATTCTTTTCGCTCATGACGATCATTTTTCCCTTGGCCACGAATTCGTCGGAGCCTATTTCGACGAATATTTTATAAAGATAGACGCCATTGGCCAGGCGGTTTCCCGATTCGTCCAGGCCGTCCCAGTATTGCTGGTTCAGGCCCTTGAGGCTGCTCGCCATATCTATTGTTTTTATAAGGCGTCCGGACATGGCGTAAATTTTGATCTTCGTGTCGCCGATCGTCTGTTCGGTGTCGATGGAGTAATTAAAATACGTTCCGGGCGGGTTGGTTATATAATTGAAAGGGTTTGGCGAATTCACTATGTTTCGCAGCAGGCTCTTAGCCGTTCCGCCGGAGCCGGTCGCGAACGACCATATATAATCCCCGGAGCTTATGCCGTCGAAATTTCCCATGGCGTTTCCGACCATGGAGTTTCCGTTCTTGTCCTTGGCCGTCGCGGCTATTCTTACCGTATAGGTCTGATTCGGCGAAAGCAGCTTGGCGGGCGTGAATTTTAATTTCGATACGGTCCCAGTCGGAGAGTCATAATTTAAGAACGTGATCGTTCCGCTTATTATTTCCTGCTCGCCCACGACGGTTACCGCGCCCTGAAGTGCGTTGGCGTTCATCATTTTTGAAAATTCCATGCTTATTTCAGTGTTCGTCGCCGCGTTAACCGATTTAGCCACCGGCGTCGTATTCAACAATTTTACGAGCGTGCCCTTATAGAATATATCATAGTTATTGGAATATTTTCTCGCCCATGCCAGATGGACGTTCTGGTTATTCGTCATGATTTTGGGATATTCGGACGATTCCGAGAAGCCGAATGACGAATAGCCAGTCATGACCGTCGTCGGAATGAAGGATTTGCCCTGGTCCGCGGAATTGGTGTAAAAGATCTCTTTTTTCTGGCCGTCGGCGGCGTCTTCCCAGGCCACGTAAACGGTTTTATCGTCGGAGGTGATCGTAGGGTTCATCGAATCGTAAATATCTTTTTTGGAAATCCTTTTTGTCGGGATTATCGTTCTCGAAGTTATGAGATTGTGTTCCAGCATCTTATAATATACTTCGAAATTATTCTCGCGCAGATCGTGCCATACTATTGAAAGCCCGCTTGAATTTGCCCAGAGGCGCGCGCGTTCCGAGGCGAATCCGTCGATATCCGACACCGATATTTCAGCCGAGAAGTTTTCGCCCTTGTCATTACTTTTTTTGAAATATATCTCGTTGACTCCGTTTCTAAGATCGTTCCACGCCAGATATATCCAGTCCTTGTAGCAGTGGATGTCCGGTACTGTCGATTCGAAACCGTCGGTTTCGGTTACCTGTATGTCGGTTCCCCAGTTTATCGTAGCGTCGGTTATATTGTAGCTTATCATTCTCAGAAAAACTTCGAAATTGCCGGTTCTTCTGTCCTGCCACGTAACGTACACACGTCCGGATTCGCCGTAGAACTTGGCGTGCGCTCTCGGGCGCTGCGACTGCATTCCGTCGGCCGACGTCAACCGCTGTTCCTGCGACCAGGTCCTTCCGTTGTCGGTCGATCTGGCGAAATAAATTTCATATATGCCCGCTCTGTTGTCCTGCCAGAATGCCCAGAGATCGCCGTAGCGGTCGGAAGTTATAGAAGGGTAGTTGGAAGTTTTGCCGTCTTTAAAAGCTGTTTGCGTGAGCGGTTTTTGCGCCACGACGAGCGATCCGGATTCGTCGATCTGGGCGTAATAAATATCGTCTTCGTTATCTTCCCATACCATGTGGACATTGCCTTTCGAGTCCATTACCCCTTCAGGCCGGATGGCGTTGATAGCCTTGTAGGATACCATCATGTCCGAACTCCATCCCGTGGGATAAGGGTTGTTGGCGGTGCTGTCCTGCTGTTGCGAATGGGCCGGCCCGACGCCTAAAAGTATCATGGCGATTATCGCTGCGCATAACAGAAAATATTTCGCGTTTTCCGAGTAAACGCTGTCGGTATAAAGTTTATAGTTAAAATTGTCCATAATTTTCTCCTTTAAAATATAAGGAATTCAAAGACACATTTCGGAAAAAAAATGAAATTATTTAGCGTGCGGCTCAAGTAATTTTATCGAAAAAAGGTTGCCCGCTTCTTTACAGCTCGCCCTGGCTGTGTTATAATGTGGAAAATGAAAAACAAAAATCCGCGTAATGATAAAAATAATATAAAAGATATGAAATTCGTCGAATCGACCGTTTGCGATCCCGGATTTTTCGCTGAAAATACTTCCGACTGGCTCTGGGCTATCGATCTCGGCCTTCGCTATATTTATTCCAGCGGTCAGATTTTGGATATTCTGGGTTACCGGCCGGATGAGATCTGCGATAAAAATTTTTTCGATCTCACCCATGGAGACGACGTTGAAAGGGTCCGCCTGCTTTTTGAAAAAGCGGTTAGATGCGGTGAAAAGATCGATATCGCCCGCGTCGGAATCCATAAAAACGGGCGTCTTGTAGCGCTTCGAACCGTCGCCGGGCCTTTTTACGATGAATCTGGAAATATCGCCGGCTATCGCGGAATAGACAGCGATATAACCAAATATAACCTTGAGGAAAAACTTCAGGAAAGCCAGGACATCTTTTCGCTTTTCATGCAGAATTTTCCCGGCGGCGTTTATATCAAGGATTCCGAGACGAGGCTTCTGTTTTTTAACAAGCGTTTTGAAGAACTTCTGGGCGTAAAGCTTGACGGTATGACCGGGAAGACCGACGAAGAGATATGGGGCGATGAATTCGGAAAAAGCATGTGGGTCGAAGACATGAAAGTGCTTATCCAGGGAAAGTGCGAGGAACGCGAGGAGAGCTGGACGCTCGCTCCGACGGGCAAAACGCATGCTTTTATATCGCGGCGTTTTCAGATACCGAAACATGGAAAGAGCCCGCTTTTAGGCGGCATCACGATAGATATAACGGAGCGCAAGGATGTCGAGAACGCTTTGAAGCGTTCCGAGCGGCTTTATTATACGACGATAAATTCGATGTTCGACTGGATATTCGTCATTGACGAAGAAATGAAAATAGTATTGATGAACGCCGCTTTCAAGGCAATTAATGAAGAGCTGGGTCTTGAATCGGACCTTGTCGGAAAGCATATAAGCGCTCTCGCGCATTTTCTTTCAAAAGACCTGGAAGAAGAATACGGGCGGATATTTACCGGCGGCCATGAGCTTTTTATTGAAAACACCTTGAAAATAGGCGGGCGGGCGTTGATATTAGAAATTCGCAAGACGCCCGTTTTTGACGGCGAAAAAGTCGTGCGCGTAGTCACGAACATACGCGATATCACCGAACGCAAAAGAGTCGAGGAAGAAATAAAAACGGCGAAAAAAGAGCTGATAGAAAAGTATTCGTTCAACGACATTGTCGGCAGAAGTTCATACATGAAAAGCGTTTTTAATATAATTCCGACCATAGCCGGGCATGATTGCAACGTGCTTATAGAGGGCGCGACGGGTACCGGAAAAAGCCTCGTGGCGGAGGTTATCCATAATGTGTCCGATCGCGCGGGGAAGCCTTTTTTGACGATAAACTGCGGGGCGCTGCCGGACACGCTTTTGGAATCGGAACTTTTTGGTTATGTGAAAGGCGCTTTTACCGGCGCGGACAGAAATAAGCCTGGTAAATTCGAGGCCGCTTCGGGCGGCACCATCTTTTTGGACGAAATAGGCGAGCTGCCGCTAAATCTTCAGGTCAAAATACTGCGCGTTATCGAGAAAAAAAGTTACGAACCGCTTGGCGCGAATAATACCGTCGAAGCCAATGTAAGAATCATCGCCGCGACGAACGTCGATCTTGCGTCGCTCGTCAAATCGGGTAAATTCAGGGCCGATCTGTATTACAGGCTTAAAATAGTGAGCCTGAAAATTCCGCCTTTAAAGGACCGGCACGAGGATACTGAACTATTGATAGAACATTTTATGAATAATTTTAACGCCAGGTATCATAAAAATATCTCTCGCGTCTCTAAAGACGTTTTTGAATTTTTGATGTCTTACGAATTTCCCGGAAATATAAGAGAACTTCAGAATATAATAGATTACGCATTTATTTTTTGCAAAGGCAACGAGATAGGCGCCGAACATCTTTCGCCTGAATACGCGCAAATTATCGAAAGAAAAGAAGCTCAGGCAGTCGCTTTTCGCCAGAATGCCATGGCTGCAAGGGGCGGGAGGCCGGCCGCTGGAACGAATGATGTTTCAGGCGGCGAACAGGCGGCGTCAAAGTCCGGGCATGCCGAAAAAAGAAAAGAAGAAGATAAAACAGTTGTACGCAAACAAACGATAGACCGTCATGCAACTGCTGCGAATGAAGCTGCAACTGATGCGCTGTTTGATGCAACTGCCGCAAAAGGGAACGCAACTGATTCACCGGCTGGTGCAACTGTTGCGCTGGTGGGCGACGCTGAAAAACTACAAAAACAGTCTATAATGG
>CAZJFS010000039.1:0-2568 GCA_964545075.1 uncultured bacterium | reverse complement strand
GCAACTGTTGCGCTGGTGGGCGACGCTGAAAAACTACAAAAACAGTCTATAATGGACGCATTATTAAAATTTGGCGGGAATAAAGTTGCGGCGGCCAAATATTTAAACATTGATCGTTCTACATTGTGGCGGCGGATGAAAAAATTCGGCCTGATGTAACGGCTGTTTTAAAAAGCTTGAAAATACAGGGAATTTTGTGAAGCTGAAGCGCTATCTGAATAAGATATCTTTACTTTTATATTATTTGCAAATATTCTGGCATAAAGAATGCTTTATAAATTGCAAATGCTCTTTGAAAAGTAAAAAGGTTGCGAAAAAGTCCGGCGTCGGGTTAAGGCGGCAAGATTTCAGAAATCAAATTTCAATTGACAAACATTTACAAATCTGATACCATTAGCAACACATTATGCTCGCATGCGCAAAATCAGACATAAAGAATGAGGATTTTTAAAAAATATGATCATTGACGAGAGCCTGACAATACCAGCCGAAACGCCAGAAACTTCCGAAGCTGTTCATTTTTCTGGCGATCAAAATTCCGCCGTCGATTTTGGCGTTAAAGTTGAAAAAGTAAAGAAAGCGTATTTAAATTTGTTCGCAAATCCCGGTTCGTCCGAGGCGGCGCACGATGTTGAGCTGTCTTTCCAGGATCTGATGTCTTCCGGCGCGTCTTCGGGGTTTCCTGAGATCGCTGAATATGCTTCTTTGATACTGAAAGTTATCATTTTAATAAAGAACAATAAAATCCCGTTTAATTCGAAGATACTCGAACTTATAATGCAGGCCGTCAAATATCTCGATATCCTCAACATACAGCTTAAGCGCGGCAAAATAATTTTAGATTATAATAATCCGGCGGTCGCGAAACTCCGCGCCTTTGAGCTCGATATACCGCATTATCTGGCCGAGGTCGAACGAAAAAAAATACTGATCGTGGATGACGATCCGGATATTCTCAGGCTTGTGGAAGTGGTCTTGAAAAGGGCCGGATTCAATGTTGCAACGGCTAAAAACGGAATGGACGCGATAAATCATCTGCAGACCGAAGTTCCGTCGCTTATGCTGCTCGATGTCGCGATGCCCGGAATGAACGGCTTTGACGTTCTTTCAAAGGTCAAGGCGGACGAAAAGACCAAATCTATGCCTATAATGATGCTAACCGCCAGAAGCCAGAAGGAAGAGATCGTAAAAGCGATACAGATGGGCGCTCAGAATTATATGGTCAAACCCTTTGATTCTAAAGAACTTATAACGCGCATAAAAAAAATTATTGGCGAATAACGCCGCGGCACTTATTATTTTTTTACTAAATTGCTATACTTATTAAAAATAACTTAATTTTTTCTTGCAATTTTAATTATTTTATGATAAATTAAATTTAAGATTCGTCTTAATTCTGATTGTTATATTCTAAAGTTATAGTGAACTTACGGTTTTAAAATAAACAAACATTGTTTTTTAAATAAGTTTATAATGGCCTTATTTCGAAGCTAAAAAGCATAAAACAGAGTAAAAGCTGAAAAAACAAAAATATTTAGCTTAAACGGGTCTAAGTAAAACTTTGATTGTGCCGATAACGATAATAACTTATACCGCGCTTTCAAAGTGCGTGTTTAATAGCTGAAAAGTTAAAAAAATAAATAAAGAACTTAGCTTATTCATTTTATCCGGGGAGGTGGGGAATCTATTTAGTCGTCAAACGTTAATATAAATAAACTTTTCAAAATCTAAAAGGAGTTGATCCCTATGATGTTTAACTTAAGAAAAAGGAAATCCGGAGCATTTTCACTTATTGAATTGCTCGTCGCTATCACGATCATGTTATTGCTTGTCGGTCTCGCGGCATGGTTCCTCGATGATTATCTCTATAAAGCGAAAGTCGCCAAGGCTCAGCAGGACTTAGATATGTTCGCCGGCGCGATCAGGCTTTATGATTCACTTGAAAACACTCCATTCTCAAACTACAATTATTCTTCCAATGCCGTAGGTTCGGCAGGAACGAAATATTATTCTTTTTATGGCGGCGCTTTGAACAGTTTCAGGCCTGAATGGGCTACTGTTGGTGGTGCTTCGGCTCAGTGGACCGATTATTCATCGAATAATCTCTACGCTCTTATTGGTTCTTACCTCAAGAGCGTTCCGCCGGATCCTTGGGGTTCACCTTACCTGCTCAATACTTCCGCCGGTGTCATTGCTTCAATGGGTTCAGATCTTCTTACTTGCATTGGTGGCAATTCATATGGTATAACCGAAACCGGTCGTTCCCGTGACATCGTCAACTACTATCTCGGCGACAAGCTCGTTCTTTCGTCCGTTTATGTCTGGGATAACAATAACAACGGCACCATCGACGTGGGTGAATATATTGACTTTACTTTCAACAAGGACGTTCAGTGCAATAGCAATATCAACATTTCCGCCGCTTTCGAATTTGCGAGTGACGCGGCGTTTACTACTTGGGGCACATTTCCGCAGACAGGTATCATCACAGGTTCAACGACCGCCGTTATGGCGCCTGTAAGGCTCCGCAACAACCCACGCGTGCTCAGGTACGTCTATAACGCCGGC
>CAZJFS010000038.1:12605-30706 GCA_964545075.1 uncultured bacterium | reverse complement strand
GAATTCGCATTTAAAAATAAATGCTCAGCCGTTTTACTTAATTTTATCAAAATATTACATTAATGTCAATTATCATTCAAAAGCAGTCCCATAAAAACCGTTTTTTAATTAGAACCCGCGGCACAAAAAAAAACGAAAAAATCGAAGCGGTTCAATAGGAAAAAAAGATAAAAAAACTTGAAAAAAAAATCAAAACTTGTTATAATTCAGCCGTTATGGATATGAACACGCCAAAAAACGTTCCGGACGCGCCTTCACCGGATGAAAAACTCTTCGAAACCGGACTTTCCGTCGTTTTAATAGAACCTGAGATCGCGCCTAACGCCGGAAATATATCCCGGTTATGCTACGCTTCAAACCTGACGCTTCACATAGTCGGAAAACCCGGCTTCGAAATCACTTCCGACAAGCATTTCAGGCGCGCGGCCGTCGACTACTGGGACAAGGTCGAAATTATAAGCCACGAAAATTTCGAGGCTTTTACCGAATTCGCGAGAAAAAAATCCACGGTTCCGCCGCGTTTTATAATGGCCACGAAACGTGGAAAATGCCTGTATTATGATTTTCAATATGAAAAAGGCGACTATCTCGTTTTCGGCCCTGAAAGCCGCGGAATCCCAAAAGATATATTGAAACAATACGAGGATACCTGCGTGCGCATACCGCTCAACAGCAAGGTCAGATCTCTCAACCTTTCGACCTCCTGCGGAATAATAGTCCATAACGCAATTCACAGCGTCAATAAAAAAAACGGCCTGGCATAAATTCAAACGCCGCAAAAATTAATTTAAAGCAAATATTGACTTATATAAGAATATATGATATAATTAGCCCTAGTTATTGCCGGAGTGGTGAAATTGGCAGACGCGGTGGACTCAAAATCCACTGGGGGCAACCCCGTTCCGGTTCAAGTCCGGACTTCGGCATTTCATTAGGATCGCCAGTTTTTAGCAGAGCGGTATTACCTTAGCGTAATACATAAACGTTGTAAAGGCTAAAAGCTGGCGTTTTTAATTTAAAGCATTGTAGCCTCGCTTAGAGATCTTTGAGATATTTCAAAAAATTCCCTGAAATTTACGGTACTTTGCAAACGCATAGATAATAATAACCGGGGGTAGGTATGAAAGTATGCAGAAATTTTAAAGCTTTAATCATAACTTTATCGCTTTTCATCTGTCTTTGCACGCTTGACTTATTCAGCATTCATTATAAGGCCCTGGCTGAAGAAAAAGCAGCGGATTCAAAAAAAGAGACGATAAAAAACGATAAAAAGAAAGTTAAAAAAGCTCAAAATAGTTCCGCCGATAAAAGCCGCGATAAAAAGAAAAAAGAAACCGCTTCGAATAAAAAACAGAGTAAAGATAAAAAAGACCTTAAACCGGCTGAAACTTCCCCAAAAAAGAAAACTGAAACTTCCGGAAAAAGTCCAAACAAAAGCATAGATGATAAAAAATCAAAAGACGATAAAACTTCCGCAAGCGTAAAATCTAAAAATCAGCGCGAAAGCACCGATGAAGTCGTTATAAATTCAACCCGTTTCAAGCTCGGCGGCCTCACGCTCGAGGAAAATTCCGAAGTTAAAAGCGGAGAAAAGCTCAAAAAAATAAAGGAACTTGCCTCAGAGATAAAACAGAGCTATGAAAAAACTCAAAAAACACGGCCTAAAAAAACCAACAGATATTCATTAAAGCTTCCGCAAAGTTATAATCAGGTTGACATGAAGCTCGCGCGACAGGTGATGGAACGCGTTAACCTTAAATCGCTTTCAATGTTTCGCACGCTGTATCAGCCTTACGTTAAAACCGGAAAACTCAAAAAAATTTCAGAACCCAAAAACAAATCTAAAGACGAACTTGACGGACGGATAAAAATGACCGTTTTTATCGTCGGCAATTTTATAAATGAGGTCATTGAAAAATACGATTCGGGAAATCTGTCGAAAACCCATAAAAATTTCGGCGACTGGATAACCGATGGCGCCAACATATTGGCTTATGGCGGCGCTTATTCAATGAAACTTCCAACCGGAAAGAGTTCGAAAAAGAAAAAAGAAAAAGGCGGCGTGATTTCCGTCAGCGTCGCAAAAAAGCTTTTAAGAGCGCTTATAGAAACCGAATCTTCCGGAACGCAGATGAGGGGCGGAAAGGTCTTAACCTCGCTCAACATGGCGACATACCCGAATGACGGATCTTACGTAATAGGCTTCATGCAGGAATCGGTAAATGACTTCGCGCGCGGCGTAAATCTTTTCGATCCGGAAGTGAATATTAAATATACATGCAAAAAACTGCATAAATATCTCGTGAAATACGGTGGAAACATTGACAAGATGCTCCGCGAATATAATGCCGGAGCCGGGAACATGGACTGCGCGCAGGCTCACAGATACTCGGGAAAGATAATGAGCCGGATGAACAATTATTAATCCGGGCGCAAAAAAGTCTGAAAAATTTCATAATCAGGTGGGCAAAGGTGAACTTACTGATCAAAAATATTAAAACACATTCCGTTTTATCGATAATTTTCATTTTTTCTCTTTCGGTGTTTATGGGCGGCAATGCGGCGGCTGAAAAACCTTCAATAAAAGACGTGTTGACGGATACTGGAACGCATCAGGAAGCGGGTGCGGATATTTCCGCGTCCGAACTTCCTCAAACCGGCGGCCTGACCGTCGACGAACTCGACGACAAGATAGTCATCGGCTGGCGCGGCCCGAAATCAGGCCAACTACTCGAAACCGGCATAAAAAAACGCGGCGCGGAAGTCAGAGAATATCATGTCTTTAAAAGCAAAAACGCAAAATTGAATTTCGTCTTATGCCAAAAGATAAAAGCTAACAGCGAAGGCCATTATAAATACGAAGATTTTGACCTTCAGAACGATTCGGTATATTACTATAAGATAATGATAGCCGACCGCGAAAACGGACTTCACGAATATATCGCTCAATTCCGGGCGATGACGCGCGACATCAACAGGCCGAAAAGGCCGCGCAGGCCTGAAGTCACGAGCGGCGACGGCTTCGTGAAGATCATGTGGCAGCCTTATATCGCGGACGATTTCAATGAATATCAGATTCTGCGCGCCGAAGGCGTCGGCGGAGAGCCTGAAGTGGTCGCCAGAATAAAACAAAGCGGCATATGCCAGCTGGTTGATTCCGAGATCATAAACGGCAAAACATACCTTTACTCCATTAAAATCGTGGATAAAGCAGGAAATGAAAGCCGGGAGTCGGACGAGGTCGCGGGAAAACCACGCGACTCTTCTCCGCCGGCCGCTCCTCAAAACCTGAAATCCTTACCCGGAAATAATTCGGTCACGCTCACGTGGCAGCGCCCTTCAGACAAAGACGTCGAATTTCACAGAATTTACATGCACGAAGGCGAACTCAAGCCCGGAGCGAAAATGAAATGCATCGCCACAATAGCGGCTAACGATTCGTTTCTTAATTCATTCGAAGTCACCAAGCTTAAGAACGGCAAGATATACATTTTCGACGTCACGGCCGTCGATTTTTCCGGCAACGAATCGGCGCGCTCGTTCGAAGTAAAAACGTCGCCGGTCGATTTCACTCCGCCTAAAACTCCGAGCTACATAAAGACTGTTTCGATGAACGCGGCGATGCGCATAGAATGGGCGCAGGTGCCGGATTTCGACAACGACCTGGGCGGCTATAGAATTTACCGTAAGTCCACCGCCTTTCCAAAATACATAGCCGTCGCGGAGATCAGAAGCCCCAAGGCGGCCGCCGAACAAATGTTTTCGTCTAAAAAGAAAAAGGAGCGGGAAGGCGCAACGACTGGTTTTTATCCGACGATATACGAATACACCGATAACGGACTTTACAATGGAATGCCTTATTATTATTACGTGGTCGCCTTCGATAAAAAAGGCAATGAAAGCAAGCCCACTGAAATTTCAGACGGAATACCGCGCGATAAATCGGCGCCGAAAAAAGTCGACGGAGTGACTGGAGTCTCTCACCTGAAAAAGATCGAAATCAAATGGAAAAAAAATAAGAGCGACCGCGACCTGCTTGGTTATTTCATTTACAGACGCG
Source organism: uncultured bacterium (assembly GCA_964545075.1). Taxonomy (GTDB): domain Bacteria; phylum Muiribacteriota; class UBA9980; order UBA9980; family UBA9980; genus DAOPXV01. Next base: position 26,646 of record CAZJFS010000038.1, on the reverse strand, counting down.
CCGAAGGCGAAGACAAATACGCGCTCATAGCCGAGATTAAAAATCTTGAAAAGCCTTCTTATTCGGATGAGCACCTTGCCATGGGCGTAAAATATTACTACCGCGTGGCGGCATTCGACGAATCCCGAAACGAGTCGGTGGCTTCCAACGAAACTTTCGCGACGGCGCGTTTTCCGAATCAAATATCCTTTTCGCGCGCATACATGAAAAATTATCCGTATACTTACTGCTACAGCATAAACCTCAACGGCATGAGCATCTCATATACGAAAAGCCAGGACAATATAAGCTGGTCCTCATGGTCCGAAACCCTGAAACTGCCGTCGAGACCGCCCAACTTCGGCCGCATGGCGCAGATTTCAGTTCAAAAATGGACGAGCGGGATACTCATATTCTGCTATAATCCCGAAACTCTCGATCTTTATTTCACCAACACGCCGGACGAGAAAACCTTCGGAACATGGCAGATGCTTTTCAACAGGATAGAACTGCCGCCAAATTTCGGTTCCAACTGCCACATGTCCTTTGAAAAGGATGAAAAAACGATCATGGCGTTCGCGTATAATCCAAAAACGTCATCGGCTTACTATTCCTTCAGCCGCGACCTGGAGACTTTTTTAAGGTGGAACCTGTGCGGCCTCAAGGTAGTGCCGCCGCCTTTAGACTCGGACTTCACGAAATACTGCATAACGTCAGACGAAAAAGGGTTCTATCTCTTCTCGTTCGACACTGAAACGGCGAATGTCATGCAGAGTTTCTGCTTCGACAAAAAACACTGGAAGGCCTGGTATAATTTCGCCAAAAATATGAAAAAACCGCCCAATCTTGAAAAATCTAAGGTCAATTAACCCGCGGCGCTTCGGACGCCGGATAATTTTTCGAAGGAAAGAGGGAAAAAGTGGTCATAAAAAAATATATAAAAGAACGTACCAGCGAATTAGAATCCATCTTTAAAAAATTCAGCGGAGTCAGGATGGTGATCGTCGGAGACGTCATGATCGACGAATATCTCTTCGGCAAGTGCTCGCGCATATCGCCAGAAGCTCCGGTGCCGGTCGTGGAAGTGTCCAAACGTGAGTTCAGGCCCGGCGGCGCGGCTAACGTCGCCAAGAACGTCATGTCTTTAGGCGGTTCGGTATCGTTATGCGGCATCATCGGATGCGACGGCATAGGCCGGCTCGCCTGCGAAGAGTTTGAAAAACTCGGCATTGATTCACGGGCCGTTTTTTCGGACGACGCCAGACCGACGACGCTAAAAACCCGAATTATAGCTCATAACCAGCAGATAGCAAGGACGGACATCGAATCCCGCCACGAGGTCTCCGAAATCATCCGCGGCAAAATAATGAAATATTTCAAGGATAATTTAAATAAATTCGACGGGGTCATAATTTCCGATTACGCTAAAGGTCTCGTCAGCAAAAGCCTTCTGGCCGAGCTTCTTCCTTTTTTACAAAAAAACAAGAAGATAGTCACCGTAGACCCGAAGGTCGCCAACTTTTATCACTATCGCGGCGTGACTTCAATAACCCCCAACCGGAAAGAGCTTTCCGACGTCCTCGGCATTCCAATCGAAACGAGCGAGCAACTCATGGCCGGAGGGAAATCGATATTGCATGACCTTTCACTCGCCTCGCTGCTTGTAACGCTGGGCGAAGAAGGCATGTGCCTCTTCACCGGAGACGGCGAAACTTTCATGATACCGACCGTAGCTCGGGCCGTTTACGATGTCACTGGCGCCGGCGACACGGTGATATCATCCTTTACAATGGCGCTTATAGCCGGAGCTGATTTTCCGACGGCGGCCCTGATATCCAATTTCGCCGCCGGAGAGGTCGTCGGAATGCTGGGAACTTCAACCGTTACATGCGACCAGGTTTTTCGCGCGATAAAAAGTTTCAAAAAGTAGTCAACCGAATTCCACTATACCGAAGGGAGAGATTATAATTGAAGATATTAACAGCCGGACAGATGCAGAAAATTGACCAGGCGGCGATGAGAAATTATTCGATACCTGAGATAGTCCTCATGGAGAATGCGGGCCTTCAAACCACGCTTGCCATTATCGAAACGTTCCCTGAAATAAACAAAAAAAACGTGCTTATAGTTTCCGGACCCGGAAACAACGGAGGGGACGGCTTCGTGATCGCAAGGCACCTTTCCAATCTTGGTTCTTCGGTAAACGTCGCCATTACCCAAAACGCGTCCAAATATAAAGGCGTTTCAGCTGAAAATCTCGAAATATTAAAAAAAATGAACATACCCGTCCTTGAAATCACTACGGAAGGCTCAATATATGAACTGATGAATATAGCCAATTTTTCAGACGTCATCGTCGACGCCATTTTCGGCACGGGCCTGTCCAAACATGTCGAAGGCATTTATCTCGCGCTTATAAACGGGCTCAACAGCGTTCCCGCGCCGAAAATTTCCGTAGACATACCATCCGGGATCGACGGTTCAACGGGCCTCGTAATGGGCGCCGCCATAAAAGCTTTATGCACGGTGACGTTCGCCGCGCCAAAGATCGGCCACGTCCTGGACCCTGGTTCCCACTATATCGGTAAATTTTATATAGCCGACATCAGCATCCCCAAACAGCTTTTGAATTCGCCGGATTTCAAGGTCAACCTCACGACGGAGAACTTCGTCGGATCCAAGCTTCCAGCGCGGCCCGGTTCTTCGAACAAATCAAGCTTCGGCAAAGCCCTTTTAATATGCGGTTCGAAGCTTTATTGCGGAGCCGCGAAGATCGCCCGCAACGCTCTTTTGCGCTCGGGGGCCGGCATATCTTTCGTCATGGTGCCTGATTCCATATTATCCGAAACTCAATCGGATAATACCGACGCCATTACCATAGGATTAAAATCCTCAAAAGACGGATATATTAAAGCCTCGCTCGAAAACATCGAATCCGTGCTTGAATTCATCTCCATCAACAAGATAACCGCGGTCGGCCTCGGAATGGGCATGACGGACACCGAAGACACCTCAGCTTTCGTCGGAGAACTGCTTTCAAAAATCAAGGTGCCGGTCTGCCTCGACGCCGACGGCCTGCACGGATTAAAAAAACACAAAGAAAAAATACTGGCCAACCGCGAACTGAAGCTTGTAATAACTCCTCATACCGGAGAAATGGCCAGCCTTATCGATTGCCAGCCTGAAAACGTCCTTATGGACAGGCTTAACATCAGCCGCAATTTTTCATCGGAAAACAATTGCGTCACGCTTTTAAAGGGACACCGCACGATAATATGCGACCCTACCGGAAAAACATATATCAACACTTCCGGAAATCCCGCCATGGCAAAAGGCGGAATGGGCGACGCTCTCGCCGGCCTTATCACGGGATTTCTCGCGCTCGGAATGACGCAAATGGATGCCGCGGTATGCGCATGTTATATACATGGCAAGGCCGGAGATCTGGCCCTCGCCAACGTCTTTGAATATTCGATGACTACCGGGGATCTTATAGGAAAAATATCGGAAGCCATGGCGACGGTGACCGGACGTAATAAAAAATAGGGCTGTTTTACTCAGCCTTGGCTGCGGCCTGCGCGCTACTGTTTTCGCGCGGGTCCGGCCAATTTTAGATTAACGCGGCATGGCCGCGCCTGATCCTTTTTCTTTTCTCTATTATCCATTCGTTTCAACTTTTCCGGTTAAATATCCGTTTATTATTTTTTCCACGTCCTCTATCTTATACGGTTTTGCCAGAACGCCGCAAAATCCGTATTTTTGGTAATCTCCCATTATCGGATCGTTCGAATATCCGCTGGAAACTATCACCCGCGCTTTGGGATCGATCGCAATTAATTTTTCGACGGCTTCCCGCCCGCCCATGCCGCCGCGTATGACTATATCCATTATGACCAGGTCGAACGCGGGGCCGTTCTCCATTTGCCGCCGGTATATTTTAATGGCTTCATCACCGTCGCGCGCAATCTTCACGCTATAGCCGCTATCGCTTAAGACATCTCTCAGAGGAATAAGCACGTCTTCGTCATCGTCCATTATAAGTATCCCGCACCGGGAGTTCACGGCAGTAACGGTTTCATCCGCGACGCCCGTTATGATTTGCCCGGAAACGGCCGGCAGATATATGCGCATAGCCGTGCCGCTCCCCGGAGTCGAATCGACGCTTATGGCCCCGCCATGGTTTTTAATTATCGAATACGTCGTCGAAAGTCCAAGGCCCGTGCCGGAAGTTTTGGTGGTATAATACGGATCGAATATTTTCGCTATATTTTCCGGCGCTATTCCTGAGCCGTTATCGCTTATGGTCACCGCGACATATTTCCCGGCCGCGAGACCCGAAGCCATATCCGTTTCAGCTTCAAAATTCTCGGTTTTTATTTTAACGCGTCCTTGGTCCGCGACGGCCTGCTTCGAATTGATGACGATATTCGTAATGACCTGGGTGATCTGGCCTTCATCGGCTTCCACGCTCCACAGGCCTTTAAACAGATCAAATTCTAAAATTACATTCGAACCCGTAAGCGCGAACTGGGCCGAAAGCGTGATTATTTCGTTTATCGAACAAAGTTTTTTTATCGGAACGCCGCCGCGCGAAAAAGTTATCAGCTGTTCGGTAAGGTTTTTCGCCTTATGCGACACGCCTTCCGCGCGGGCCAGGATCTCCCTTGTTTTTTCATCGTCCTTTATTCTTTTTTTCGCAAGCGAAATATTGCCGATTATGCCCATAAGCACGTTATTAAAGTCATGCGCAATACCTCCGGCGAGTATTCCGAGCGATTCGAGTTTTGAAGTCCTTAACGATTCTTCTTCCATCTTCTTTCTATCGGTTATGTCGCGCGCGACGCCGACTATATATTTTTTCCCCGTATTATCCCTGTACAATGTTTTTTTAACGAGAAAAACTCTTACGTTTCCCCCGGCGCCAGGTATGCGTTCCTCGCCGATATAAGCGTGTCCGCTCTCTAAAACCACGTTATCTCCGCTCAATTTCATGCTTGCGGCTTCGCCCGGAAAAATAGCCGCGTCCGGCCTGAATATTATTTCATCGCGGCTCCTGCCAAGAAATTCGCACAGCGAGTCGTTGACGAGAATATATCTGTGCAGCTCGTCCTTCACGAACATCAGATCGCCGACGGAATTTATTATTTTCTCGAGGTAATCGCGTGATTCCTTGAGTTCAGCCTGAGCCTGCTTTCTTTCAGCGGTTTCCATCACGAGCGATATAAGCTCCGTTATAGTAACCGCGAAATCGATATCTTCAGGTTCCCAGTTACGATAATTTTTCTGCTGCTCGACGCACAGCACGCCGGCTATTTTTCCATGCAGCCAGATAAGCGTGTCCATCATCGAGAAAATATTTTTATCGAGAAAATGCTTTTCAGTAAATTCGAAGGTCCTCGGATCGGTTCGTGCATCGTTAGCCGCAATACTCCTGCCTTCTTCAAGCGCTTTGAAATAAACCGGGAAATCGGCGGCCAGATGGGTGGCACCGCTTTCAAAAGATCCGTCGCGCGCGTTATATAATTGCTCGCATGTTATAGCCGTATAATCGTCATCATAACGCCAGAAGCTTACCCTGTCAGCCAGGAGATTTTCAGCCGTCGCCGTTAAAATGCGCTTCAACGCGGGGGCCAGATCGGTATTATCGGTTTTGGACAATTCAAGAGTCGTCTGCTGATATTTGAGCCTCCTCAGCGCGCGGGCGGTATAAAGCATGTTTCTATAGCGGTTTATAAAAAAAGCCGTGAGCAGGATAACCGTAAGAAGGGTTATCGAAAAGGGCTCCACAACGCTTTCATAAACTTCGGCTTCCCATTCTCCGGCGAGAAGGTCCAGATTTAATACGCCTATATTTTTTTTGCTTTCTTTATCCCTGATCGCGACTACGCCCGATACGAATGTTCCCCATTTATCGGTATAAGGACCTATGGTTGTTGGAAAGCCTGAAATGATAACCTCTTTCCACCCACGCGGCGCGTCTTCATAGACTTCGCCCTGAACGGCGAGTGGCTTTTTGGAATTAGCGTATCTGTCAGGCTCGGAATCAAGATAAAAAACGATCTTATCATCGCGCAAAACTGATATGCATATATAGCGTATATCCGGTTGCGAATTTCCGATACGCGTAAAAATCTCTTTTTGTTTCATGAAGAGATCACGATTTTTTAAAAAAGAATCGTCGGCGATCGCTCTTATTGTTTCATCGGAGATACCAGAAGATACGATATGAGCTTTAGAAAGAAGATTTGCGCGAAGTTGAAGGTCTTTGTCCCGGGCGGTTTTATATATTATTATGGAGCCGGCGGTCATTATCAATATCACGCATAAAAGCAGGGACCACCATAATTTTATAAACGGTCTGAATTTTTTAACAATATGCATAACTTCAAAAATCCTCCGTTTCATTATACTTATTCTTTAAAAAAATGTCAACCCGACCCGTTAACCGGTCAGCAATAATTTTTTGATCTTTTTTTATTGACAAATACCCCGGGTTCTGATATAATAACTTTCGTTTTGGGGCTGTAGCTCAGCTGGGAGAGCGCTTGCATGGCATGCAAGAGGCCAGCGGTTCGATCCCGCTCAGCTCCATAAAAATCTCTGAAAAAGGGCGAATCTTTAGTTCGCCTTTTTTTATTTTCCGCCTGGTTCAAGCTCTGTTTAATTTCATCGAATATTCTCATATTATAATTCACTAATATCCGTTCCGGCGGTTTCTGACCCTAAAAGTGCTATATTCATTAATTTTTTTGAAACCACAAATTTTAAAACAAGGATTAATTCAAAATGAGCGCTTTCATAAAAACCGATTTTCACGTTCACCCGAACTACTCTTTCGACGCCACTCACGAATCGATCGATGATTACTGCCGGCGCGCGCTTGATCTCGGGCTTTCTCAGATATGCTTCACCCCCCATTACACGTCGCTGCCGATCGTTATTGAAAAATTCGGTTACGTCAGAAAGAACGGCCAGAAATTTCCGGTCACCGGTGACTGGCTTTCAGAATATATCGAAGAAGCGCGCTCAGCCGACAGAAAATTCTCGAAAAAAGGCCTGCGGGTTTTTAGCGGGCTTGAAATAGATTATGACAACGATATACATGACGCCCTGAAAAAAAGGCTGACCGTTGAGCATAAACTTGATTATATGCTCGGCTCGGTCCATATCGTACACGACGGCCTCGACATAATGGTGCCGGGCGACGCCGGCGATATATTCGGCAAAATGAGCATTAACGCGTTTTTTGATATCTACTTCGCGAACGTCGAAAAAATCATAGATTCAGGTTTATTCAAGTGCATAGCTCACCTTGAAGGCTACCGCCGATTCGGAACTCGCGTAAACCCTGAATATGGCGATCCGGCTCTCATCCCTTTTATCCGTTTAGAACGCGTTTTTAAAAAAATGGCTAAAAATTCAATGGTTCTTGAAGTAAACCTGTCTCTTTTCAGAAACGGCTTAAATATAACCAATCCGGTCGACGACGTCCTGAAAATCGCTAAGGACTGCGGAATAACTCATATCGCCGTAGGTTCCGACGCCCACCGCGTATCCGATTTAGCCGCTAACATCGAATTCGCCGAACGCGCCTGCAAAAACATCGGCTTTAATATTTTCACGCTGTGATACCCTCAAACCAATCTCATACATAAAAAAGGCGGATTCGTTTTTCGAAGGCCGCCTTTTTTATGTATATGTGGAATATCTATAATTTTAAAAAGTCAAAGGCATTAGCAAATCATAATATAGCGGTAGAATCGCATTGACATACGTTATGATTAACCGGGCCGCATTACTTATACGCTTTTATCTTTTCATTGTACTCTTTTACTATATCCTTCATAAGCTGCGGGTCGATAAACCCGTGAGGCGACACGGTCTCGAAAAACCTTGCCGCGAAAGGGTGATCTTCGGGTTTGAAACCCATTTTTTCACGGATCGCAAGTTTTATCTTCAGAATCTCCTTCGCGGTATTCTTGAGCTCATCCGGCGTTTTTTCGATCCCGACTATAGCGAGCGCGCGACTTACGGTTTCCAGATCGTAAACTTCCCTCGCGAAAAGACATATCACTAAAGACGTATATACCGACCGTATGCTTTCCTCCGCTATTATTAAATCCGCTACATTGGCGGCATTTAATTCCTTCAGTTTCTGATCTATCGAATAGCCGGCGTTATCAAGATGTGAATGGCGTATGCCGGTAAGGCCTCCGGCCAGATGCGCGGGCCCGGTAAAATACCCTGATATTTCAAGACCTCCAAGTTGCAGAGCATAATCGTACGTGGCGTCTTTTCTCGACCGGGTATATTTAGAAAGGCCGCATCCAAGATTCTTGTATAAGTCATTGGGCGGGTTCGCTATATATTCGATAGCCTTCAAATATCCCGCGGTCTCGCCATATTTAAGTTCGATTATCGTATCGGAAACTTTAAGGTCGCCGCGTTCAAGCGCCTCAGTCATAAAACCAAGAATAACGCCGGTCGATATGGCATCCATCCCCATTTCCTCGGTACGATCGATCAGATTCAATATATCGGTAGGATTTTTCATTCCAAGTTCAGTGCCGAGAGAAAAAACCAGTTCATGATCGTAAGATACGCCGGTCGATTCATATTCATATCCCTTATCGAACAGTCTTCTCAGGCCTCCTATATGGATACAGCCTATAGGACATCCTGAACATGAAACCTTACGGGATAATACCTGTTCCGCGAACGCTTCGCCCGAAACATTTTCGGCGAATTCAAAACTGGACTTTTTCAGATTATATGAAGGAAGGCCGTTTATCTTATTGAGAGGCAATAAATTCTTTGGCGTTCCAAGTTCGTGGTATTTAGCCATTAAAGTAGTTTTGGTTGCTTTATCATATATTTCTGAATATAGCTTATTATATTCCGCGGGTTTTTGGATATCTATATCTTTTTCACCTGAAATGATTATACCTTTAAGGTTTTTAGAACCAAATACCGCGCCGAGGCCAAGCCGGCCGAAATGTCTGTAACTATCGACATTCACTCCGGCGATCGGAACCATATTCGCTCCGGCCGGCCCTATTCTGATTATGCTTCTATTTCCGGGCGCTCCGGCCATATTTCTCATATGCTGACCAGATTCGCTTACCGGAAGGTTCCATATAGCTTCCGCGTCATGAAACGATATGTTATCCGGGCTCACTGTTACATAAACAGGGTCCGCGGCACGGCCGGATATTACGAACGCGTCGATATTGGCGAGCCTGATAGCCATCGCAAGACGCCCGCCGGCATGAGATTCGCCATATTCTCCAGTCTGAGGCGAATAAAAAGACGCGACGGCCTTTGTGCAGACTGGAAATATCGTCGTCATTGGACCTATAGCGAAAACAGCCGGCTGCTCGGGAGCCAGCGGCGGAAGATCATATCTGACAAGCTCCGAAAAAAGCTTTGAGGAAACTCCTGAACCGCCTATATATGGCATAAGATCTTCCCGATTTTCGAACCTTATCTTTCTCTTATTGAGATCTATATAAAGCACTCTGATGTAGTTGTTGTATATCATTATGCATTCACATCCTTGTCGGTCAAGATCTCAAGACAGCCGTGCGGACAGAATTTCACGCACATTCCGCAATGCGTGCACATAAGCGGAAGCTTGAGTTCATCGTCAAATTCCAGGTAATTTATTTTGCATGCCTCAATGCATTTTTTGCATCCGATGCATTTATCTTTTATCAGTCTCGCTCCGCCGCCGGCTCTGGGAATCATCGCCTCGGCAGGACAGACATAAGCGCAGGTCGGCTTCATGCAGCTTCTGCAAATATCTGCGACATACTTCCCGGACATTCCACCGGCGGTTCTTATTCTAAGCGCGCATCTTGTAACGGAATGAGAACGATAATTTATCCTTGCGCACGCGATCATACATGAATAGCAAACAATGCATTTACTCATACCTGGAGCTTGTAATTTTCTCGCCAAATCGATCACGCCTTTTTTCGATATTTTTTATGCTATAATACAAATTTAAAACATTACCCTGTCAGTCGCATTTTTATATATTTTACATTTATTTGCAATATAAATCAAGAGCTCAAAAAAAAAATGGGCGTCCGACATCCGGAAGCCCATTTTTTATATTTAGTTTTTCATAATTACTTTAAAATCACCATTTAAACGGATTGAGCTTGTCTAAAACTTCCTTGCCTTTGTCTAAAACTTTCTTGCCGGTATCAGCTACCGCCTTAACGGCTTCCTTGCCTTTATCGACAGCCATTTCAGCTAATCCAACGGGATTTACGTAGAACGTAGCGTTGACCTTGATCGGTCCGAGCGTGAATCCAAGGTTCTGGAACCCGATCTTGTTCGCCTTGAATGAGAAACCGCCCTGAACGCCCGCGCCAACGCCTGCGCCAACGCCGCCGCCGGCGCCGACTCCAAAGAGGTCCTGACCTTTATATTGAACGGCGTGATTGACGTTTCCTTCAACCCATGCGCCGCATCTGGCTTCCGCTTTACCGCTGAGTTCAATACCGTTCTTTCCGACATAAGCGGTACCATTGGCGCGAGCCTGAGCTCCAGCCATCACTTCGGCCCGGGCTGAAGTTTTCGTTCCATAGTCGCCGCCGAGCTTCGTAGTGATCTGAGCTTCGTTTTCAGATTTAAAACCTACTCCTACTTCAGCTTTGCCTTTAGCGTCTAAAATGGCTCCGTCTTTCATCCATTTAACGTTTCCGGAACCTCTCGCCCATGCGCCGAGAGTATTATCGGTGCTGGCTGTAACCGCGACATTGTCGCCAAAGAATTTACCGTTATATTCAGCCTTATAGCGAGGGCCTAAATAAGCATCGAATTTGGTAAGCGATTCATGAGCCGAGATGGCATTCTTGGCATGGCCTTCGATATCGCCGGTCTTCTCATATGAAACGCCGCCCATGCCGAACATATTTTTAAAGCTCTGGCTGCCGTCCGCGCTCTTGAATTCTTTCATAGCCGAAGCGAGCACTATTGAATTTTTACCATTTTTAAGAATTCCTTCAGCTAAAACGTCTTTGGTGAGATCTACGCTTTTAGCCGAAGTGGCGGCAGCTGATTTTAAAAGGCCCGCGAAATCAGCGGCCTTTTCTTTACCCGCATCCAGCGCCTTTTGGGCTTCGAGTTTCATCCTGGCGAGAACGGGATGAACTGCGCCTTCGACTTCGTCTTTACTGTCGCTTATAAGATCTATGCCTTTTTCCTTGAATTCCTGTACCATGTTTCTGTATTCTTCGAAATCCTGTTTTTTACCGCTGACGAAATCTTTAACGCTATTTATCGCGTTATTAACATCGCTCGTAAACTTGTCTGGAAGACTCTTGGCCACATCGGCGGCCTTTTCAGCGCTGTTGCCGACCGCGGTAACGGTGTCCTTGGCGGTCTCGACCGCCTGCTTACCCGCTCCGGTTATTGAGGAAATAACTGACTTAACGGTTGATTTAGCGGTTTCGTAAACTTTTTTCGCGACTTCTTTAGCGTTTTCAACGACCGTCTTCGCGGCATTGACGGCAACGCCGGCAACGTCAGCGACAATCTCGGCGCCTTTTTTCACGGTATCTTTAGCGGCAGTAACGGCGCTTGAAACGGCGCTTGATATCGAATCAAAAAATCCCGCATGCGCCGGTTCGGGGGTCGCGAAACAAAGAGTGAATATTATGCTCATAAAAATTGCGTAAATTTTGAGTTTTCTGTTGGTAAACATTGGCACCACATCCTTTCGGCCTACATTCGGCCGGCAAACAATATAAAATAATATTTTCTGAGTTTTTAAAGCCGTTCTTAAATAATTTAACGGCTTGAATCTATATAAAAAATCTGTAATGAGGCGGTTAGTTTTTCAATTAATTAATGATATTAGTGAAAACTTGTCTTCTACTCTAATTATACGAAACGCAAAAAGCTTTGTCAAGGACGAACTTAATTTTTTAATTTTAACCATCGCCGGGCGAGCTAAAGTCCCTTTTTAATATTGTTGAAAATATATCTTAACTATGTTATAATCAGGCACGCCGGATTCCAAGAAAAGGCAGTTATAATCATGAAGCTTAATGACGAAAACAATTTAAAAGACAAAAAAGATGATTTTTTTTACGGGACTGAAAATTTCGATAACGAAAAAATTTATCATACCGCTGAAACCGTAAGATTTTTTAGAAACGTTATCCGGACCGTCATATTAATCATCATCATCATCGGCGCCGGATGCGGTTTTTATCTCTATAGTCGCATCGCCCCAAAACAGTCGCCGATTGAATCCGCATCCGCGGTTAAAACCAGTCAGGACCGGACCAGACAGGAAACAGCCGCGGCCGATAGCGGAAACGTTGATGAAAACAATGCAGGAGACGATAGCGCGACAGATGATACCCAGGAAACCAGCGCCGACGGTGGAACGGCGGCGAATACGCAAAATCAGGCCAAAAGCGCAAACGTCACGGCGGCCGAAACAGAGGCGGTTACGATAAAAAATCCCGTCACGCCCGCCGTCTCATCTCACAATACGACCGAAACGGCCCTGAAAAATCCGGCGGCCAAAACGCAATCTACTGAAACCGTCGTTATAAAAAATCCCGGCGGCACAATACCCATAGCAATCACGCAAAAAATGCAAGCAGCCGTCACTAAAACTGCCGCAATCACGCAGCCGGCTGATACAAAAGCCGTCGCGATAGCAAAAAAGCAAACAGCCGCGGCCGTATCCACTGAACCGGCAGCTCTTAATGTAAATACAAAGACTACAGCCGAAATTAAAGTCAAAATAAAAACGGAACCTGCGGTTAATTTCGATGTCGCGGAAATAAAAGGCCTTACCGCGGAAGGGTCATACGATAAAGCCCGGTCCGCCATAAATGAGGCGCTTAAGATAAAAGGCCTCAGTCATGAGTCCGCCGACCGGCTTAACATTTGCCTCGCCAAAATAAAGTTTTTCGTCGAAACGAACCCGGCCGAAGCCGCGACCGCCTTTTCAAAAGTCGGGTCCATCAATTCGTCGCCGCTCGAATACGCCGTTTTATATCTGCGGTTATTCCACAGGTATTACCCTGAAAAATGCCGATTGCTTATCGATTCGGTCTTATCAAACGCAAAGATAACTTTAAGCGACGAAGAAAAGCTGGAACTTGCCAAAGCCTCCCTTTCATCATCGCTTTTAGCGGAAACTTCGCGAATATTAAAAAATGTCGTCGCCGTATCGGAATATGAAAAAGAGATCGCGTCCGTCAACTCGAATTTAAAAGCCGCCGAAGAAACGGCGTCATTGGCCTCACCAGGAAATCCTTATTCTAAAATGTTTCTTTCGCTCGACAATTTAGGACTTTTTGATAAAAGCAAGGCTGTCGCGGAAATATCATCGCATTTTTTCAGTTCGCCTGACGCCATAAGAGCGCTGTTCCTTAAACCGGGAACCAGCGCGTCTCTTTTCGCATGCACCACAAACGGGACCGTTTATGAAATAAGCGCCGCGACGGGAAAATTCGAAAGAACATACGCCCCGGCAGGCGGGCCCCTGAACCCGCTGTGCGTCTTTAACTTTTACGGATTGACGAATCAGGCCCTGATCAAAAAAGGCCAGGTCTATAATCTGGTTTCACTGCCGGACCAGATTCAAAAGCCTTTTTCAGCGCCTTATATATCCAGCAATAAATTCGAGCATCCGTTTCTAATATCGCCTGACGCCAAATATCTTATTAAAATGACGCCTGACGAAAAAATGAAAAACCGCTGCGCCATTGCCGCTATCGCTCTCGCCAGCGGAAAGTCGATTTTCAAAACCTCGCCGACGCTGTATTTTGAAAATCATCCGAATCAGAACGCTTTTTCAGCGGATATGAAGAAATATTCGATAGAAGCCGTTTTTGAAAGCAGATATTTTTATTATTTAAAATCCGCCGACGGAACCGGCGCGGTCGAAACTTCAGAATCCACCGTCCGGCTGCGTTTCTTCTCGCTCGATCTTGAAACTTCCGACGAAAAACCGATGTTTCAGATAAAAACGGCCAATCCTGAAAATATAGCCGTCTCATATTCGGGCGCCCTTAAATCGCTCATC